>JBOHHF010000444.1:0-1989 GCA_050700495.1 Pseudonocardiaceae bacterium | reverse complement strand
GGTCCAGTTGTTGCCCCGGGATGAGTCTGGCGGGTTCCTGTATTCCTGGCCAGGTGGTGTCCGGCGCAGAGGTGGCGCGAGCTCGGTTCAGGCTCCGGTGTGGAACTTGGGAACCGCTCGCCTCGATGTGTTCGATCGCGTGTTGATGCGGTCGGCGTGAGGGAGAACTCCAAGCAGCTGAAACTGCGAGGGGGAGAGTACCGATGCGGGGCAGCGGGGCGGACCGCCTCGTACTAGCGATGAAGGTCCTGTAATGGGGCTGGAGTGAAGGGGGCGGGTTGTCTGGGTTCGTTTGGTGGTCAACCGAGGTGCTCGGGAGGAGCCGGGTGAGCGAATCGAAGTCGCAGGTCAAACCGTTTGAGATCTCTAAGCGGGTGGTCTGGGAGGCGTATCTGAGGGTCAAGGCCAACAAGGGTGCGGCCGGGGTGGACGGGGTGACGATCGAGCAGTACGAACAGGATTTGAAGAATAACCTGTTCAAGCTGTGGAATCGCCTGTCGTCGGGGAGCTATTTCCCGCCGCCGGTCAAAGCCGTGCCGATACCGAAGGGTGGGGGCAAAGGGGTCAGAATTCTCGGTGTGCCCACTGTTGATGATCGGATCGCGCAGACGACGGCAGCCATGTATTTGGAGCGTGAGGTGGAGCCTGTATTCCATCCGGATTCCTATGGTTATCGTCCGAGGCGTTCTGCGTTGGATGCGGTGGGTCGTTGCCGGGAGCGTTGCTGGAAGAGCGACTGGGTGATCGATCTTGACATTCGGGCGTTTTTCGACAGCGTGGACCACACGCTCATGCTCAAGGCGGTCGCGCGGCACACTGATCAGAAGTGGATTCTGTTGTATGTGACGCGTTGGCTCGTCGCGCCGTTGCGTTAGCAGGATGGCACGCTGGTCGCCCGGGATCGGGGAACCCCGCAGGGTTCGTCGATCTCGCCGGTGTTGGCGAATCTGTATCTGCATTATGCGTTCGATATGTGGCTGGTTCGGGAGTTCCCCGCCGTCACGTTCGAGCGCTACTGCGATGATGCGGTGATTCACTGCGTGAGCCAGGAGCAAGCCTGCCAGGTGCGGGATGCTCTGGCGGCACGGTTGGCGACAGTCGGTCTGGAGCTGCATCCGGACAAGACGCGCATCGTTTACTGCAAGGACGCCGACCGGCGTGGCGATCATGAGGTCACGTCGTTCACGTTCCTGGGGTACACGTTTCGTCCGAGGCTGGCCAAGAACCGGTGGGGAAAGCACTTTGTGAATTTCCTGCCGGCGGTCAGCAAAGACGCGATCAAGGCGATGGGCCGGGAGATACGTTCCTGGCGCATTGCCCGGCGCAGTGACAAGTCCCTCGGCGACCTGGCACGCATGTTCAACAGCATCGTGCAAGGGTGGATCAACTATTACGGGCGCTTCTACAAGTCCATGTTGTATCCGCTCCTGCGGCGCATCAATGATCATCTGGTGCGCTGGGCCATGCGCAAGTACAAACGGTTGCGCCGACGCGAGAAGCGGGCGGGCGAGTTGATGGCGGAAGCCTCCCGGCGATCCCCACGACTGTTCGCGCATTGGCGCTTCGGCCTCAAACCTGGCGGCTGGACAATGGGAGCCGTGTAAGCCGAGAGGTTTAAGCACGGTTCTGCGAGCGGCGGGGGGTGCGATTCCCCCCGCCGACTCTCCCCTTCCTCGGGCTTGACCCGGACATCCAGCGTCTGTTCTACGGCGATGACGTTGTTACTCCTTGACAGCCAGACGGTGCTATGGGTGCTCGACGACAGCCCTCGACTCGGACCACGTGCTCGGCAGACCATCGTGTCGGCGACGGCGGTTCACGTCTCGGCGGCCACCGTCTGGGAGCTGACAATCAAGGCGATGCTCGGCAAGTTGTCGGTTCCGGACAAGCTCGCGTCCCGGCTCGCCGAGCAAGGGCTGGTCCTGATGAGCATCACGGCGGAGCACGCTGAGAGCATTCGCGAGTACCCCGAGCTCACCCGACATGACC
>JBOHHF010000443.1:0-3116 GCA_050700495.1 Pseudonocardiaceae bacterium | reverse complement strand
AGCCTCGATCCGTGGACGAATGGCCGTTGGTGACCGGCGTGTGAATGGGAAAGTGCCCCTTGAGCTGGGATAATAGGGTTTGTTGAGGACCCTGATGAGCCACAGTCCAAGGAGCACTTTCAGTGAGATCTTCCCACGTCTGGTCGGTGGATGCCGCCCGGTTCGATGATCCGAATCTCGTGTCGTGCGCGGGGCTGGTGCCGGTGCTCGGGCTGGCCGAGCAGACCGGCATGGAGGATCTGCTCAAGCGGGTCCGGTTCATGACCTCGAAGGTCAAGTCCGGGGCGGTGAACCCGGCTGGGAAACTCGGCTGCGTGATCGCGGGGATGGTCGCCGGCGCGGACTACATCGAGGATCTCGATGTGCTTCGCTCCGGGGGAATGCCGCAGGTGTTCGGCGGTGTGTACGCCTCGACGACGGTGGGGATCCTGCTGCGGGAGTTCACCTTCGGTCACACCCAACAGCTCGCGTCGGCCGCCCGGGCGCACCTGGTCGCCCTCGCCGACAGGACTCCGGTGCTGGCCGGGGCCGATCAGCGGGTATTCGTCGATATCGACTCGTTGTTGCGCCCGGTCTATGGCCACGCCAAGCAGGGCGCGAGTTTCGGGCACACCAAGATCGCCGGTCGCCAAGTGCTGCGCAAAGGGCTCTCGCCATTGGCCACCACGCTGTCCACCCCGGCCGCCGCGCCGGTGGTGGCCGGGATCCGGTTGCGCGCCGGCAAGGCCGGGTCGGGCAAGGGCGCCGCGAGCATGGTCACCGAGGCTATCGGCACCGCCCGGGCGGCGGTGCCGGGCTGCCAGATCCTGGTCCGCGGGGACTCCGCTTACGGCAACAGTCACGTCGTCGCCGCGGCCCGGGCCGGCGGCGCCCGGTTCTCGGTGGTGCTCACCAAGACCAGGGCGGTGAACCGGGCCATCGCCGCGATCCCCGAGGACACCTGGACCCCAGTGCACTACCCGGGTGCGGTCGTCGATCCCGATACCGGGCAGCTGATCTCCGACGCCGAGGTCGCCGAGATCACCCACACCGCGTTCACCAGCACCAAACATCCGGTCACCGCCCGGCTGATCGTGCGCCGGATCCGTGACCGCAACCACCACGACGCGCTGTTCCCGGTCTGGCGCTATCACCCGTTCTTCACCGACAACCCCGAACCGGTCGCCGAGGCCGACATCACCCACCGCCGCCACGCGATCATCGAAACCGTGTTCTCCGACCTCATCGACGGCCCCCTGGCGCACCTGCCCTCGGGATCCTTCGCTGCGAACTCCGCCTGGGCGATCTGCGCCGCGATGGCGCACAACCTGCTGCGCGCCGCGGCCACCCTGACCAGCGCTCCGGTGGCCCGCGGGGCGACCCTGCGCCGGCAGATCATCAACGTTCCCGGCCGCCTCGCCCGACCACAACGCCGACCCCTCCTGCACCTGCCCACCCACTGGCCCTGGGCCACACAGTGGAACACGTTGTGGCACAGCATCTTCAGCGCCCGACACGGCCCGCTCACCACTGCATAGACCCTGACCACCCGGCCGTCCCCGGCCCCGACCCACACCGGAGAAGCTGGACAGACCAGCAGCTCACTCACGCCACAGCTCAGCTAATTGATCACCACACCCGCCAAACCGCTCCGAAGATCAACACCGTGGCTCGTCCACGGATCGAGGCTAAGTAACACGGTGTCCACGTGCACGAAGTCCACCGCCAGGACGGCCTTGGCTTGCGCGGTGAGGAACTGTCTCCAGGTCGGGCCTGACCGGCGCGGCGCGGGGTGCAGACCGGCGTCATGCAGGATCTGCCACACGGTGGAGGCGGCGATACGATGGCCCAGCCGGACCAGTTCGCCTTGCACGCGCCGATGTCCCAGGTGGGATTCTCGGCTGCCAGGCGAATGTCCAGCTTCTTGATCGTTGCTGCGGTCGGGGGACGTCCGGGCTGGCGACGTGCGGTGTAATCCCATTTCCACGAGACCAGCCGGCGGTGCCAGGCCACGATGGTGGCGGGAGTGACCGGGACGATCTCTGCCCAGCACCCACGTGGCACGAGCCGAGAAAGGGCAGCCAGCCACATCCGGTCGATAGGCCTGTAGCGCACCCGGGCGACCTGTCGGCGCAGCACGGCGTTCTCGTGCCTTAACACCAGCAACTCGGCATCCTTGCTCAGGTCTCGCCGCATCAGCACGGCGCTCAGGCCGAGTAGCCAGCGCACGAGCCGGTACAAGATCGACAGTAGCAACATCCGACGATCATCCATGACCGGCCAATACACCAGGAGCGCCGGTCAGGATGCTGCATCGAGTTTTCGAGCCTCACAGGGCTTGGAACCAGTCGTGGCCAATCACCAAGGAACCATCTATGATGGGTTCAATGGTTACCCCCACCACGTCCAATGCCCGGGCCGTGTGGCAAGATAGCCACTTCATCGGCGGCCACCCGGTCCTGGACCTCACGAACACGGTCTTCAGTCGGGCACACCTGACTGAAGACGGCGAGCGGCTGAACACACCCTCGGACGTCCTGACGTGGTGTGCGGCTGCCGGCCTGTTCGAGGAGGTGCCGCCTTTGGTGGCGGCATCCGCGAGTGGTCTCGTGCCAGAGGTTCAGGCTGTTCGCGAACGAGCGTGGGCCGTGTTCAGTGCGGTAGCACGTGGTGAGGCAGTACCAACCGAACCTTTCGGTGCACTTGTCGAGCGAGCCGGGATGGGCGTGCGAGCTGGGCACGTTCAGCAGATCGACGCCGCGCTCGACCGCTTCACCGCGGACTGGACGGCGCCGGGAGCGATTCCCGCGGTCTTCTCATTACTGGCGGTTCACGCGCTGTTCGTCCTTCCGCCCGACCGGATCAGGGCATGCGGCAGGTGCGGTTGGCTGTTCTTGGATTCCTCGCGCGGCGGACGTCGCCGCTGGTGCAGCATGAGCACCTGCGGGAATCGCGAGAAGGCGATCCGCCACCGTCAGCTCGAACGCGCCGCTGACTGAGCCCTCCAACCGCTCGGGTCATCCGGAAGCAGGAAGCTTCCGCCGCATGCTCGGTCGATCGCTACGTGGACGGGCCACCTCAGAGAACCCGGCTTCCAGGAAGGCGCTAGCTATTCCAGTCATCACCGAATCCGGGCC
>JBOHHF010000442.1:0-2656 GCA_050700495.1 Pseudonocardiaceae bacterium | reverse complement strand
GCACCACGTGACGGGACGAGGCGTGGTGCTCACCGACGGCGGCATACAGGGCGCTGATGTCGGGATAGCGCAGCTCTCGGGACACCGCGACCATCGACTCAGCGGACACCAACCGCTGCACCGGTAGCCCGACCCGGCGCAGTTCCTTGGCGATGGCGTCCTTGCCGGCGTCGATGGCCTCCTCGCGGCGCTCCTTGGCGAACCACTGCCTGATCTTGGCCCGGGCCCGTGGCGAGGCGACAAAGGACAGCCAGTCCCGGCTGGGGCCGGCGCCCTCGGCCTTGGAGGTGAAGATCTCAACGACCTCGCCGTTCTCCAGTTGCCGCTCCAGCGCGACGAGCCGGCCGTTGACCCGCGCACCGATGCAACGGTTACCGACCTGGGTGTGCACCGCGTAGGCGAAGTCGACCGGCGTGGAGCCTGCCGGCAGCGTGATCACCTCACCTTTGGGGGTGAAGACGAAGATCTCCCGGGTGGCCAGGTCATAGCGCAGCGATTCGAGGAACTCACCGGGGTCGGCGGCCTCCCGCTGCCAGTCCAGCAGCTGGCGCATCCAGGCCATCTCGTCGATGTCCACGGTCCCGTTGTGGGTGCCGCGGGTCTCCTTGTACCGCCAGTGTGCGGCGATGCCGTACTCCGCGGTGCGGTGCATCTCACGGGTGCGGATCTGCACCTCCAGCGGCTTGCCGTCCGGCCCGATCACCGTGGTGTGCAGCGACTGGTAGACCCCGAACCGGGGTTGCGCGACGTAGTCCTTGAAGCGACCGGGCATCGGCTGCCACACCGAGTGCACCACGCCGACCACGGCATAGCAGTCGCGCACATCGTCGACCAGGATCCGCACCCCGACCAGGTCGTGGATGTCGTCGAAATCGCGACCGCGCACGATCATCTTCTGGTAGATCGAGTAGTAGTGCTTGGGCCTGCCCTCAACGGTGGCGGTGATCCGCGAGCCGGACAGCTGCGCGGATACCTCGTCGATCACGGTCCGCAGGTAGGTGTCGCGCGACGGAGCTCGGTCGGCCACCAGCCGGACGATCTCGTCGTACTTCTTCGGGTGCAGGATCGCGAAGGAAAGGTCCTCCAGCTCCCACTTGATGGTGGCCATACCCAGCCGGTGGGCCAGCGGGGCGAGTACCTCGAGGGTCTCCCTGGCCTTGCGGGCCTGCTGCTCGGGTGGCAGGAAGCGCATGGTGCGCATGTTGTGCAACCGGTCCGCCAGCTTGATCACCAGCACCCGTGGGTCGCGTGCCATCGCGATGACCATCTTGCGAATCGTCTCAGCCTCGGCGGCAGCACCGAGCTTGACCTTGTCCAGCTTGGTGACACCGTCGACGAGGTGCGCAACCTCGTCGCCGAAGTCCACGGTGAGGTGCGACAGCGCGTAGTCGGTGTCCTCCACGGTGTCGTGGAGGAGTGCAGCCACCAGAGTGGTGGTGTCCATCCCCAGCTCAGCGAGGATCGTCGAGACGGCCAACGGATGGGTGATGTACGGATCACCAGACTTGCGCTGCTGCTGGGAGTGCTTGTCCTCGGCGACGTCGTAGGCCCGTTGAAGCAGTGCGAGGTCAGCCTTGGGATGCAACTCCCGGTGCACAGTGGCGAGCGGTTCGAGCACCTGCCTGACCGGGCCGGGCCGCTGCGCAGTGATCCGCCGCGCCAGCCGCGCCCGGACCCGCCGGGTCGCTGACGGTAGCCGCTGAGGGACCGTGACCGGGTCTGGGTCTGGGTCGGCCAGCGGCGCAGCGGTGCGCTGCAGGTCCTGGCTCAAGCGCGCTCTCCCGCCACGTGGTGACCGATCAGGCATTCAGCGTACCGCCGCGTTCCGGGTGAGATCTGCTGGACCGGAAGAATCCTGGGACTGGTCAGATCGTCAACAGAGCGTGTAAGGGATGACCGCCGAGCCGGTCCCGACCCCGGAGTGAGCCGATCTCCAACAGCACCGCAATGCCGCCCACCGAGGCCCCAGCCCGCTCGACCAGCGCACAGGCCGCCGCCACCGTACCCCCGGTGGCCAGCACATCATCGATCACCAGAACCCGCTGCCCCGGGCGCAGAGCGCCAGCAGCCAGTTCCAGCGCGGCGGCACCATACTCCAGGGTGTAGGCCTCGCGGTCAGACACCACGGGCAGTTTGCCCGGCTTGCGGACCCCTACCACGCCCGCCCCCAGGGCGTAGGCTGCGGAGGCACCCAGCAGAAATCCTCGCGCCTCCACCCCGACCACCACATCAACCTGCTGAGATGGGGCGATGAGCGCGTCCACCACCGCTCGGAACGCGGCGGCGTCGGCCAGCACCGGTGCGAGATCCTGAAAGAGCACGCCGGGCTCCGGAAAGTCCGGGACTTCTCGGATCAGCGGTGCCAGCAGGGCCGCCAGGTCGTCCACGTTCGACCCCGGGCGCACGCCGCGGACCTCACTAGTTGCGCTCGCCTCCCGTCCGCTGTCCCGCATGAGAGTTGCCTGCCCGCTCGGTCTGCTGACGCCGCTTCGAATATGTCTGGGTTTGGCCGTGGGCGTTCTTCTCGGATTCGATGTTCTTCTTGGTTTCGATGTTCTTGGTCTGGGCGCTCTTCTGGGTTTCGGTACCCTCCTGGCGAGGGGTGCCCTTCCGGTGATTGCGGGCGTTCTTCAGAGTGTGGCCATCCTTCTGAGGC
>JBOHHF010000441.1:0-2588 GCA_050700495.1 Pseudonocardiaceae bacterium | reverse complement strand
GGGCAGCGCTGCGCCAGCCGGCGCCGGTGTCGGCGGGGGGCAGCGGCAGTGCGGCCAGCTCGGTACTAGCCATCGGCGGCCACCCTCGGATCGGCCAGCACCACGGCGACATCGGCCAGCAGGGATCCCAACAGCACCGCCGCGGTGGACAGCACACCCAGCGCAGCCAGCATCGGGAAGTCCACCGCGAGCGCGGCGGTGACCACCGCCTCGGCCACCCCTGGCCAGGAGAAGATCTCCTCGACCAGCACAGCCCCGGTGACCAGCTCGGGCACCCGGGCTCCGAGCAGCGTGACGAACGGCAGCAGCGCGGTGGGCAGCGCGTGGCGCAGCACCACCCGCCATTCCGGCAGGCCGCGCGCCCGCGCGCCAGTGACGTGGTCCTCGGCCAGCGCAGTCAGCAACGACGCCCGCAGGTGCAGGATCAGCCACGGGGTCTGCGAGACACCGAGGACCAGCGCGGGCATGATCAGATGATGGGTGACCTGGCCGACGCTGACCGGCGCGCCCGGGGTGGTCAGACCGGCCACCGGGACCCAGCGCAGGCTCAGCGCGAACAGCGCGATCGCGCCCAGACCGAGCACGAATGACGGGATGCCTTCCAGAGCGTGTGCCATCGCGGTCACACACCGGTCCAGCAGCCCTCCTTGGCGCCAGGCGGCCAGCACCCCGATCACCAGCGCGACCACGATCATGATGATCAGACCGGCCGAGACCAGCAGCAGCGTCCACGGCAGCCGCTGTGCGATCACGTCGGTCACCGGTTGGCGAAACGCCCGGGAGGTACCCAGCTCCCCGGACAAGACCCCGGTCAGCCAGCGCCACAGCTGGGTGAGCACCCCGTCATCCAGCCCGAGCTGGGCGCGCACCCGGGCGATGTCCTCGGCACTGGCGGTGAAGATGTCCACCCCGTAGTACTGGTAGATCGGGTCGAATGGCGACGCCGCACCCAGCAGGAAGATCCCCACTGCGACGACCACCAGCACGGGTGCCACGAAGGCCAGCCGGCGCAGCACCAGCCACCCGACCGCCTGCCATCGACGTCTGGCGGCTTGTGCGGCCAGCAGATCTGGCTGGGTCACCGCTTCGGTTCCCAGTCCTCGAAGTTCCATAGCGCACCCCAGGTCAGCACGCCATGGCTGTGCGGGTCGACCACCGGGGTGTAGCCGTTCCACTTCTGCCGCATGACATAGGAGTGATCCAGGAAGACCAGGAAGACAAACCCAGGATCACTGGCATAGGCGCGCTGCCAGCGCTTGACCGCCTCGACCTGCTGGGCCGGGTCAGTGGCCCGCCGGGCGGCCTCCAGACCGGCGTCCACCTCCGCGTTGCGGTATGAGCCGGGGTTGTTGAAGCCGTCCCCGCCGAAGCTGGAGTGCAGCAGCGGGTAGATCACCTGGTCGGGGTCCAGCTGGCTGCCACCACCCATCACCAGCGAGTCCTGGGTCAGCCGCGGCTCGATCGCCTCCCACCCGAGGCCTTCGAGCACGATCTCGATACCGACCGCCTTGGCGTCGGACACCACCGCCTGCGCGAGGTCCTTGCGCACCGTGTCCGTCGTCGGGTACATCAGCGTGAATCGGGCTGGTTGGCCGTTGCGGGCCCGGATCCCTTCCGCGCCGAGGACCCAGCCGGCCGCGTCCAGGATGCGGCCGGCCTCGCCGGGGTCGTACTGGAACTGGGCGGCCGGTTCCACATAGGACGCGAGCACCGCCGGCACCGGGGTGGATGCGGGTGCGCCCTTGCCGGTGAGCAGGGCGTCGATCATGCCCTGCCGGTTGACGGCGACGTTCAAGGCCTTACGGATGGCCGAGTCCCCGGTCACGGGATGGCTCGAGGGCATGGTGACCGTGCGGTAGTCGGCACTGCGGTGGTGGACCACCGCGAACTCGCCGCCCTCGAAGGTACGGGCCAGCGCCGGTGGCAGCACGGTCGCGTCGAGGTCACCGGCGCGCATCTGTTGCGCACGGGTGTTGTCGTCCTCGGCGAACACGATCGTGATCTTCTTGACCGGTGGCGCGCCGTCAAAGTAGGCCTCGTTGGCCTCCAGGGTCATTGTGGAGCCCCTGCGCCACTCGGTGAACCGGTAGGGCCCGGTCCCGACCGGTGCGGAGTTGAACGATGAGCCCTCCAGCGGCGCCGGTGCGGCCAGCGCCTCGGACGGCATGATGCCTAGATTGAGCCGGTTCGCGAACGGTGCGTACGGGTAAGCCAAGTCGAACCGGACCGTGGATGTGTCGATCTTCTCGACGCCGTTGAGCATCGGGAAGTCCGACCGGACGGTCGAGGCGAAGACCGGATTCAGTACGGCACGGTAGGTGGCCACCACGTCCTCGGCGTCGAAGACCGAGCCGTCGTGGAAGCTGACTCCCTGGCGTAGCTTCACCGTCCACGACCGTCCGTCGGCGGCAACAGCGGGCACCTCGGCGGCCAACGCCGGGACCACCTTCAACGTCGCGTCGTGCTTGATCAGACCGTCGAACAGCTTCGACGCGCCCACTCCACCGAAACCGAGCAACGGGTTCAGCGCCTCCCACTCATACCCCTCGCCGACCACGAAGGTCTCCGTCGACGAGTCGGCTCCGGGC
>JBOHHF010000440.1:0-1000 GCA_050700495.1 Pseudonocardiaceae bacterium | reverse complement strand
CCTCGATATCAAGGCTCGCACCGCCATCCTCGGGCCGGATAGCAGAATCGTCCTCGATCAGCTCCCGAAGCTGCTCCGGCGACTGGTCGAGAAGCCGAGCTAACCTCGGTCGGAGGTACGGCAACGGAGCCTGATCGCCGGCCTCCCAGCGAATCACCGTGGACCGGTCGACATGCAGCGCCGTAGCCAGGCTCTCCTGCGTGTGGCCCGCCGCCTTGCGCGCACCAGTCAGCGCCGCACGGCGGCGCCTACCAGCCACTCCATTGCCTCCCCTAGCTCACACTCGTGATCACCGTATCAGCATCACTCTCGATTCCTGCACGTCAGTGGGCGGAGCGCCGCCCTCGCGCGACGAAACGGCGACGTTCCCGCTCTGTGTCCGCACGCACCCTTCCGCTTTGGTGGAGACAAGCACCCGGCGTCGGGCAGCGCGAGCCGCAGCTGGAGATCGCCCGTACCGCAGCGGCCTGTGCGCTTCGTCTCAACCCGGCGCCGGGTGCACCCACCCCCATGAGAAAGGCGACCCAAGTGTCAGAGGCCGGACGGTCGATGAGCCCGCGCGTGCCTCAGGTGGGCGGTCATGACGCTCTACTGCGTGCGGCACTGCGTGCGGCGGTGGAGTCGGGGCCTGGTTCTGAGGGTGGGATCGACTCGATTCAGCATCGGGCGTGCGCGGCGCTTTACGTCCTGGTGACGGCCCACTCAGTGGATCGGCGGGGCCGTTGTCGGTTGTGTCGGCATCCGGGCGCGGTGTTCGGATTCCGTCGTCGCCACTGCCGGGTGCATGGCGAGGCGCGTGTCTGGTTGGGGCAGCCCGAATGGTTCTTGCGTTCCCGGTTGATCAACGAGTTGGGCCTGACTGATGTGCCACCCGCGCAGGACAGCGCAACCCCTACGGCAGCCGGCGATCCGGGCGACACCGACGTGATGCCCGGCATCGAGCCCGACCCCAGCGACCCGCGCAGTGAGCCAGTTCAGACCCCGGCCGTCCCGCCCCGCT
>JBOHHF010000439.1:0-1503 GCA_050700495.1 Pseudonocardiaceae bacterium | reverse complement strand
CGCCCGCAATGTCGGCGTGGAAGGACCGTGCGCGGTAGGCGGGGATGTCGCGCCGGGGCGGCGCGGTTGTCCCGTGCTGGTCATGTCGGCAAGACAACAGCACTTCAGGGCGTCGCGGTTGGCGGAGCATAGTCAGTTCCGCGCTATTCCAGATTGGAATAGTCGGCTGGCGACTAGTCGCAGCTCAGGACGACAGTCCAGGCGTCTGAGATGATCTCGGGGGGGCTCACTCTTGTAGATTGCCAACCAGTTCAGTGCGGATGCGGGTGCTGTCGGCCACCAGTGTCGTGCCGCCGGCTCGCGGCGTGGTGTGGCGTCGTGGGACGGGGGTCATCCGGATCACTGTCTCGGCGGTGGCGATCACGTCGCGTACGGGTGCTGGGGTGGCCTGGCCAAGGTACTCGGGTACGCACAGGTCGCCGTCAAGGCGCTGCACACCCTTGAGCAGTACGGACGCCCCGAAACGGGGTCCGCCTGATCACCTCGTGCCAGTGGCCGACAAGCATCGCGGCCACCGCGTAACCGACAAAGCCACCGGCTCCGGTGACCAGAACCCTCATCGGCCAAGGAGTTGGTGCCGGTGTTGCCAGGCCAGCTCGATGCAGGCCCGGGCGCTTGGTGCTAACGGCTCGGTGCGCAGCCGCTCGCGGGCTGCGGCGGTGAACGGGATCCCCACGGTGGGGCGGTCGGCCTCGGTGCTGACCGCGGCACCTTCATCGTTTAGGGCGACCATCCCGGAGAACAGTGCATCGAACACCGGTGCCTCGATGACCGCGACCGTCACCAGTTCCACCGTCAGCGTGAGCGGTTCGAGCACCATGGCGCAGGCGAACACACGGAAGTCACCGGCCTGGCGGGCCCGCTCGAACGACGCGAAGGGCTCGTCGGTGTCGTAGGCGATCGGGTCAATGCTGTTGCCATCGTGCTCACTATTGCCGAGGAATTCCTCGGAGAACTCACGCTGGACGTTACGCCAGAGTGAGAAGTCATTGTTTTGATGTGCCGGTGCCAGCGCTGCGGGCTGGAACACACCCGCGGGTATCACGTGGTACATGCCGCCCCCGGCGGCCACCGACGTGGTGTCCCGGTGATGCAGATACATCCGGTGACCCTCGATGGGGTCGCGCCGGATTGTCAACGTAGCGATACCGGGCAGGACCGGCCGCGCGGACAGATCGAACGGGTCGGCGATGCTCCGGCGAAACGGCAACTCCGGGAAACTCGGGCGCTTTCGGCCCGCGGCGAGCCACGCTTGCGCGAGCTCGTGCGCCGACGCTTCACACACGTCAAGGCTGCTGAAGAAGGACGTGTAGTGGAATCCCAGCATTCCCCGGGAACCAGCCCATGCCAGGTCCATTAGTCGATAGCTGACGCGGTTGTCGAATAGTCTGGGCCGGGCCAGGTCACGCAGCGCGCGGGAGTAACGGTCATAGCGCTCACCGCTGGCCATCAGAGGGCGCGCGCCAGCGGATGATGGGCCCCTGCCATCCAGCTGCGGCGCTG
>JBOHHF010000438.1:0-10613 GCA_050700495.1 Pseudonocardiaceae bacterium | reverse complement strand
TGCGGGTCGGAGTCAGCGGTTCCTGGTGAAGTCGGGCGACCCGCGCGAGCTGATCCCCGGGGAGCGCGCCGCTGCCGACAGCGCCACCTACTTCTCCCCGCTGTCTGTCACCCGGGTGATCCGCTCGCGGGCAGGCCACGGTCGTCGCCTACCTGCTCGTACCCGATCATCGCAAGGAACGGCGGCGCCCGCCCATAACTCTTCATTCCGGCCAGGAGCACGTTCGGCTCAGGGTGCGCGAGCTGCGAACACGCTCAGCGTCGTGTCGGCCACGCATTCACGACACAAGCTCACGGCCGTCGATGTCGAGAAAAGGCCTGGTCCTCGGTGTCGTCGTCGCGCATCGCCAGCTCCCGCGAGGCGTAGGCCGACGCGCGCCGGAACGGCAATGTGGTGAGCACCTGGCCGGCGTCCGCGGCGTCCGCCGCCCCGCACCGCGGGCAGCCCGTCACGGCCGCGTCGGGCATCACCCGCGCGGACCAGCCGCACGCAGGGCAGAACCGGCGCACGACGGTGGCCGGGTTGCGGCTCGTGCCGAGGTCGATGCCGTCGATCTCCACCGAGGTGCCGCGCACGTAGAACGTCGCCCCGGGAACCAGCTCGTGCAGGGCATTGCGGCTACCCCGGACGTAACGCTCGTCGCTGGCCTCGTGCGCCCCGGTCTCCTCGTCGGTCCACCACAGGCCGACGTCCAAGCGAGTGGTGTCGTCGAGCAGCCCATAATTGGGCAGCAGCCCCTTGGCCCCCAGCGCTGAGATCCAGTACGTCCGGTCCCGTGCCGACCGCGCGATGCGTGCCGCGCCCAGCTCACCGAAGAGCCGGCGCAGGCCCTCGCTCGCCGGCCTCGTCGAGCGAGGGCCTGGTTTGCATCAGCGCGATCTCGGTCTCGAGAGCGGCGAACCGGGTCGCCAGCTCCTCGCCCTCCTGTACCCAGGCGACGACGGCGGCCTCCACGTCGAGCTCGACACCCGGTGGCTCCCCCGGCGGCCACCCATCGCCTGCTCATGACCTGAGATCGGCGGCGGTGTCCTTGCTGACCGCGTTCCCGAGCCGCGGAGGAACTCGTCCACCTAGGCCTGCGCGTGCACGCGGGCGTCCGCCACGATGCGGCCGAGCCACGACGTGGCGCTCAGCCCACCGGTGAACACCTGCTTCGCCAGCCGGGTGCGCCCCGCGTTCGCGGACCGGGCGTGCCGGTCGAACAGGGACGCCAGGTACTGGCGGTGCAGGATCTCCGTGGCGTCGAGGTAACACGCGGGCGGCACCACCTCCCCAGCAATCATGGTAAGCGGGTCGGCGCCGGGACGAAGTCGGCGGTATCAGCGTCGACCCAGCGCACGTCGGTGGAGCCCTGCGCGGCTTCACCGGGGGCGAAGATCCACGCCCGGGCCGTGGCCGGGTCTAGGGCGGTCTTGTTCCACACTGACGTCGGGCTCGTGTCGTGCGCCCCACCAGCTTTGACAACGACGCCCCACCCCGAACGCCCGCAGTGCCGGCAGTAGATCGCCGGCAGCGACTTCGCGCCGTCCTCGACGGCGGCGCCGTCGTGCCACCGGAACCGCGGAGAGCTGCTCAGCTGCCGCAGCAGCCGGCTGACCTCGCGTATCCACAGCTGCACGTCGACTTCAAGCAACGGCCGGCCACCAGCGGTACGTGCCCGAGAGAGCAATGCGAGGTACAGCGCGACTGCGTGGTGGGCGGCCGCGTGCCGCTCGCCGGTGGTGGCGACCCAGCTTGGTACCAGATCCTGCGCCAGGTCGGTCAGCGAGCACGGAGTCGCGGTGAGGCGGTGAGGCGTGCGAGTGAGCGGGTGGGCGCGCAACTGCTCACCGAGAGCCTCGTCGTCCCCATCCGCGGCGCCGAAGAACAGAAGTCTGCCCTGCGTGAGCTGCTCCTCGTGCGACGTGCAGTCACGCAGGGCGGCGGTGACCTCGTCAAGCAGCGGCGTCTGGCCCTGCGGTGCGGTAGTCCACTCCTCGGCTGTCAGCCGGTCCTCACCGATGAGCGAGGTCTCATCGAACTCCGCGCCGAACACCGTCTGCGCGAACTCCCGCAACGCCGGCCCGCCGGCGACCCCACCGCCCAAGGTGGCAGAGGTAGCCACGGGGGTGATAGCGCCGAGGGGCCGCTCGTCGGTGGTGACGCCCAGCGCCATGCCCAGTCGGCGCAGCAGCATCGCGACATCGGTGCCCTGGGCACCGTCATAGGTATGGAACTCGTCAAGCACCAGGTACTGCAGCGACTCGCCGGCGTTCGCAAACAGCGAGGTGTCCTCGCTGCGCAGCAGCAGCATGTCGCGCATCTTGTAGTTGGTGAGCAGGATGTCCGCCGGGTTCTTGCGCATGGCGTACCGGTCGCCGATGACCGAGGTCTCGGTCATCACTACACCGCCGTCGGAGTCTCCGGTGTAGAGCCCGACGGTAACTCCGCCGAGTTCCTTGTGCTGGTGAAGGAGCTTGGCGATCCGGCGCGCCTGGTCGTTGGCCAGCGCGTTCATCGGATACAGGACCAACGCTCTGATCCCCGGCTGCCCAGCGCGGCGCTGCCGGCGGCAATGGTCGAGCAGCGGGATGAGAAAGGCCTCGGTCTTGCCAGAGCCCGTCCCGGTGGTGACCAGCGTGGGCCGGGACGCGCGGTCCCGGGAGGCCAGTCGAATCCAGGCCTGTGCCTGGTGACGGTGCGGGCGGAACCCTCGTGGTGACCAGTCAAGGTGCTCTTCCCAACCCTCGTTGGCGGGCCGGAACGGGAGCCGGAGCCGGACGAACGGGCCGCGGAACACACCGTGCTCGGGGTCAGCGACGAAGCGCTCCAGCGCGGCGCGGACATCGTCGTCGCCGAGGGCGAACGTGGTGCCCAGGAAGCTCGTCAGAGACGCCCGCAGGTCTTCAGCGACCAGCGACGGCAGCACAGCAGCCCCTTTCCCGGCGACTCACCATAGTCGGCAGGTCGCCACGCTGCAGGAATTCGCTGCTACCGACCGAATGGCGTATCGCTGCAACGATTGCTACGGATGTTCGGAGGCGCGGAGAGCCATGGCCGCCGCATCGAAATCACGGCGATGCACGATTCGTGCGATGACATAAGCGGTGGTCAACTCCCCGTTGCTGGAAACGATGGGCGCCGCGCGGTAACAGACGCGATAGGTGCCGATGCGTAGCCGGCGCCAGCCCGGGGCCCCGACGATGGCTTTGACGTCGAGGTTCGCCGCATCGTCGCCGAGCCGGCGGAGCCCGGCCAGGATGCGTGCTCGGTCGGGCCCGGGACCCATCCGGCGGAGGTCCTTCTCTGCTTGGGGCCGCAGATGCAGCTCAGGCACTCCGGCGATCTCTACGATCTTCGGCTTCCAGTTCCGCTAACACGTCCGCCAGCGGAACGCCCAGCTCGCCACGGGCGATCGCATCATCGGCCTCCTGGCGCCCGCGGACAAACTCGGGTGCATGGGCCAGGACGTAGTCGTAGAACCCCTCGGCGTCGATCGCCGAAAGTACCGCGATCGGCTGCCCACGTCGCGTGACGATGATCGGCTGCCCACCCTGCTCCAGCTCATCGAGCAGGGCCGACGCACGGTTGACCAGGTCACGCACACCTACCGTCTGCATCCCGCCACCTCCATGTGGGAGCACTAGATGTACAACGCGCTATAGTACAACGCTCCGGCGTCGGCTCATACCGTCCGCTCACGGCATACTCTGACATCCTCACCATTTCGGTGTCCCTCTCGCGAAGGGAGGCGATGGGTGCTGACGTGGCCTATCTCGAGGTGCCCGTCATGGCCCTGGGCGACGCGGCCCACCAGCTCGGTATTCCCACCTCGACGCTCAAGCACTGGCTCGATGGGCACCACGTCGGGGAGCGGTTCTATCCGCCGGTGCTGCGACCCGAACCGTTCCCGGGAGTAGACGTGACGTGAGGCGAGATGGTCGAGGCCGACTATCTCCGTGCCTACCGGTCGAAGGGCGTGTCGCTGCAACGACTGCGCCCGTTCATCGCGCAGTGCCGGGAACGCTTCGGCCTGCGTTACCCGCTCGCGCATCTACGACCCTTCACCGACCGACGTCGGCTCCTGCTCCAGGCGCAGACCGAGGCGGGACTGACGGGTGAGCTGCGGGTCATCTATGAGCTCTCCTCGGGCCAGCTGGAGCTGCACTGGCGGGCCGTCACGTTCCTCGAACGGGTGGATCGGGGCGGCGACACCATGGCCGACATCGCACTGGCCTTGATGCCCGACGGACCGGACTCGCCGGTGCGACTGGAACCCGGCGTCGCGTCGGGCGCGTCCACCGTCGGCGGCGTGCGTACGGAGATCCTGCGCGAGCAGTACGAGGTCGGCGAGGACACCCGGGACATTGCCGAGATGTTCCGGCTGGACATCCACGACGTTCTCGCGGCGCTGCGCCACGAAGACAAGCTCCGGCCGCTGAAGATTGCGTGACCAAGCTCGGCGTGCGAAGAAGGACGCGATCCTCCCTCTCCCGAACCCGGATGACCGGAATCGACCCCATGCAGCCAGGTGCGGGAGAGCTCGTCGGCCACCGCGTCCTCGGCCGCGTTCGCCGGTACGGCGATCACCTCCGGTTCGGGGCGCTCCGCCCACATGTGGCCGACCTCCCGCGCGACGTCAGGTGAGTGGCGGTGGCGGATGAACAGGTGCTTGATGTCCTTCACGTCGTAATCGGAGCGGTCAACGATCGCCGTGGGGTCGAGCAGGTTGATCAGCTCGGCGAAGGACTCGGTGTTGCCGTTGTGCGGGGTCGCGGACGCGAGGATGAGCGCCTCGGTGTTGGGCGCGAGCACCCGCCAGCTGGTTGTTGTGGGTACCCGAGTTCGTCAGGTTGTGCGACTCATCGACCACGACGGCGTCCCAGCGGTACTTCTCCAGGTGCGCCCGGTACCGCGCCGACTTCAGGGTGTCGATCGAGATGATGACTTTCGGGAAGAACGTGAACGGGTTGCGGCTGGCCGGCAACTGCTGGCGGACCCGTTGGATCCCGTCGGTGTCGAGACGCACCAGGGGAAGTCCGAAACGCGTCCACAGCTCGTACTGCATCTGCTCCAGCACGTGGCGTGGGGTGACGACCAGGACCCGATCGGCGCGTCCTCTCCGGGTCAGCTCGGAGAGGATCATCCCGATCTCGAGCGTCTTGCCCAGGCCCACGGCGTCGGCGATGAGCAGCCGGGGGCGTAGACGTGCCGAGTCGAGTGCCTGCGCCACCGCCTGTCGCTGGAAGTCCAGCGGGTCGAGCAGCATGTGCTGGCTGACGGTGAGACCTGGCTCATGTAGCGGGACGGGAGTCTTACGCAGCACCGCCTCCACCCAGAGCCGGCTGCGGCGGAAGTGCGGCGAATCGTCCTGCACCAGCTCGGCCTCGGCCGGATCGAGGGCCTCGATCTCGTCGAGCGTGCTGTAGAAGGTAGCGGACATCGAGCGAACCAGTTCCGAGCTGCCGACGCAGCGAACTTTCCAGCCATCACCAGCGAGTTCGCAGGAGGAGACAACCCACTCCTCGTCTCGCACCTCGATCACACTGCCCGCCGCGAACGCCGTGCTAGTGGTCATCACCTTCCCGTCCTCTCCCCAGAACCGGCGAGTCGCCGCAACGTCAGCGATGTCGCAGGCTAGTGTGCGAGGTTCTCACCGTTCCACGAAGCTCCAGCGCTCCCACACCTAGGCTGGCGCCCGTAGTGGTGGAGTGCGGCGGGTGCCCATGTGACCGCAAGTACCTGGCACTGATGGGTCGCGTGTCGTGACCACGAAGAGTGCTCCTGAGCTGAGAGGATGAGGGATCCTAAGACCTCATATCAGCCCGAATCGGAGCACTCAGGTAGACCCGCTTCCTGCGAGTCATGCGGGCGAGTGTAGACATGGATAATAGACAGTTGATGGTTACCTCGCCGCTGGCCAGCGGCACTGTAGATGATGCGCGCCCGAAGAGATTCGAACTCCCAACCTTCTGATCCGTAGCTGTTCGAAACCGTGTCCGCGACTGTACGGGAGACCCGAATCCGCAGGTTATGCCGATCTGGCGAACGCGTCCGGCCGATAGCAGCCCACTCTGAACGAGACCCAAACTGAGCCCCGGAAGCTGATCATTCGCTGCTGTCACTGCCCCACCTTCCACCTGGATCAAACAAGGTGCTCGGACAAAGTGGCAGGGGTGCGTATCACCGCGTCTGCCCCGGCTGATACGAATTCGGCGATCTTGCCGGGCTTGTTGGCGTAGCCGATGGACATGGTGTCGGCGGCACGTGCCGCGTCGATGTCGGTCACGGAGTCGCCGACGAACGTGGCGGCTGCTGCGGGGACTCCCAGCGTTGTCAGAGCTTCTATGAGCAGGTGTGGGTTCGGCTTGAGTAGTGCGGGGTCTGGGCTGGTGCGTGCGGAGACGTGGGTGACGTAGGGGCGGAGGTTGTGCAGGTCAAGGTAGGCGCGAATGGCGACAGTGCTGTTGTTGCTGACGATGGCGAGTGGCCGGCCGGTCGCGGACCAGGCGCGGATGAGGTCGTGTGCTGCGGGGGTAGGTTGGGCGGTGGCGATGGCCTCGACTTCGTGGGCGGTGAACGCGGCGTTGACGTAGCGGGCTTCGTTATCACCGAGGCTGGCGGCGTAGGCCAAGACCTCGAAGGGATCGTCGCTTTTTTCGATATCGACGGGCGGGTCGCCGTAGCCGCAGTCTGCGAGCACCATGCAGAGTTGAGTGACCACAGTCTGAGCGGACAGGCCGGCGAAGACGCTGCAGACCGGGCCGTCGTAGTCGAGTAGCAGGGCGGTGGTGCGGGCGAGGATGCGGCGCAGGGTGTCCGGGTCGCCGATGGCGGTTGGGGTCATCGGTTGAATTCCGTGGCGATGGTGTTCCAGACGCTGTCGAACCAGCTCCGGGCTTGCTCGACGTACTGGGAGCCGGTGGAGGTGTCGTCGTCGGTGGTGGAGTGGTGGAACAGGATGGCGTCCTTGCCCATGACGTCGTAGATCGCGCGGGGCGTACCGCCGAGGGCGATGATGTGCTCGCGGACGGGGTAGAAGCCGAAGAATGCTTCCTCGTTGTTGATGAGGTAGAGCTTGAATAGGGGCGCGGCGCGGTGCACGCGGACCTCGGCGGAGGCTTCTTTGACTAGGCCCAGTTCGCCGAGTTCGGTGACGTTGTCGACGATGGCGAGGGTGTTGCGGCGCATGATCTCGGTGGCGCGGGTGCGGAACTCGGGGCTGTCTGCGAGGTCTTCGACTTGGCAGGGGAATGTCATGGGCGCGGTGGTGTCGGGGACGAGGATGCGGACGTGGATTGACTCAGGGGTCAGTCGGCCGATCCGGATTTTGTCGAGGGGTTCTTGCATGATGCCCTGAAGTGTCTCCCCGGAGAAGCCAGCGAAGTCGATCACGACGTGTTGGGCGTGGAAGGCGCGTTCGATGTGGGGGCGAAGGCCAACGGGGCGTTCGGTGCGTTCACGGACGAAGACCCCGCTGCCCTGCCGGGAGACGATGAGTCCTTCGTCGCGCAGCTCGCGCAGAGCGTTTTGCACGGTCATCGGCGCGACAGCGTAGGTCTTAGCCAGCTCGTTGCGTGAGGGCAGCTTGTCGCCCGGGTGGAACTTCCTGGTCAGGATGGCAGCGCGGAGAACATTCGCGACCTGGACATAGGGGGGGCGTGGGTCGTCGGGGTCGAGGGACATGGCCCGTACCTCATCTCGTCGCGGTGGATCTTCTCTGTTCGCTCGTACATCACTAGTTTACAGTACCTGGCTAGGCGGTCTAGGCAGACAGCTTGCCCATGACTTGACTTGGCTAGGCAGCCTGGCTACTCTGTCCATGTCAGTCACGTTGGGCAGGCGTCGAGCGCGGCGCGAGCTGGGAGGGCAGCGGTTATGGCAGTGCAGCGAGGTCGGGGTTTTGAAGTTCGGTTCGATGAGGTGTTTGGGCAGGTGGGAGCTGCCGGGGTGGGCTCGGTCGATTCTGCTGGCAACAGTAAGCCATGGGTCGCTGGTAGGTCGGGCAACGCTCCGGCCCAGGGTGAGCAGAAGGTGGCGTGATCGCCGTGCGGCCGTCGCGAGAGGCGGTCGCCGGGTGGAATGCCGCGTATTCCGAGCAGATGGCGGCCATGTTCGCGGCGACGCGAGCTGCGACCGGCGACGTTACGGCGGTCCGCCGTCTGGCTCAGTCCTATCTGGGCGTGGCGCAGGCATGGCGGGTGCTGGCCGCTGACCTTGCCGCACCGCTGTGGGCACGGCACGCCGCGTCGGTCGCGGCCGAAGAGTTCGAGCGCCGGGCGCGGATGGAGGAATGCCGTGCCGACGCTACCGGTCCGGAAGAGAAGGAGTGATGTGATGAGCGCGGATGACGTCGAAACGTCTCGTGACGATAAGACCCCTGAACCGGATCGTCCGCCGCGGTCGTTGGCGGAGGCGCCGTTGGCGTTGGCGCGTATTCGGCCGCGTTTGGCGGCGCCGCGTGAGGAGTGGCTTGTGTTTTACCGGCGGTCGGCGGCGTGGTTTGCGGAGATCGCCGAGACTGATCGGGGTCATCATCATGAGGCGCTGTTTTTGGCTGGGGAGGAGGGGAAGTACGCGATGGAGATCGCGGTGCAGATCGAGGCTGGTATGGGAGGTGAGGGTGGTGGACAAGACGGTGACACCGCAGCCGCGGACGTTGATGGCGGCTCATGAGGAGTTGGTGCGGATTCGGCCGGGTGGGGATGCACCGCTGGGGGTGTGGTTGGGGTATTACGAGCGGTCGGTGGCGTTGTATGAGCTGATCGCGAAGATTGATCCGTTTCACGATGGGGAGGCCCGGTATTGGGCGTGGCGGGAGCGTCGCCGCGCGGAGAAGATCGCGGCCCGGATCATCGCGGAGCGGCCGGACAGGTAACGACGGGTGCCGGACGTGTTTTCGTGCTTTCAGGAGGGAGGTGATGGTGATGCGGGAATGCGGGCTGTGGGCTGCGCTGGTCGATCGTGCGCAGCGGCTGTGGGGGGACCCTCGCCGAGACCGGCGCACGCGGTGGGTTCGGTTGACGTGGCAGACGTGCCGGCGGTGTGGGAGTCAGTCATACCTGCGGGCTGCCGGTGACCGGTTGTGCGGGGGCTGCCGCAGTCTGCACTAAACCGAGACAGCCAACACCATCGTAGAAGAGTGAATGAATTGCGCACCCGGGGTGGTGCGACGATGTCGCACGCCCTCATTCGGCGCAAGACCGACGTACGCGCAGAAGCGGAATCCACGGCTACCAACCTTGTCCGCTTCTGCGCTGTCCACACCGAGAGTGGAGTGAACAGTGAGAAGGATAGAACATGGCGCCGTTTACGCGCCAGCCCCGGGCATTGCCCGCGGAATGGTGCAGGTTCATACCTGTGTGCGTGTCCAGTGTGACCAGTGTGGGGACAGTCTGGGCGGTCCCGGGTTCGAGGCGCATTACCCGACAGGGGACGCCGCGTTGGACGCGGCCGCCGTTGAGGGGTGGCGGGTTGGTCCGGGTGGGCGGTTGTGGTGCTCGGCGTGTGCGCCGGCACTGGAGTGTGAGGCCGAGGGGCACGAGTTCAGCGAGTGGCGTCACCCGGTCACTTCCGGTGTGCATCCGACGGTCAGCGAGTACCGGCACTGCCGACGATGCTGCTTGCACGAGTCGCGCCCGGCTGGGTGGCTGGTCGGCGGCGTTCCCGTGGGGGAGGTGGCGTGATGCGCGGACCGTTGGCGCCGTTGGACCGGGAGCCGGTCGGCGTGCTCGCGCCGTTTGTCTGCTACCACGGCGGTGAGTACCGCCGTGAGTGCGCCGAGGGACGCCGGGCGGCGCTACTAGCGGCTCTGGACGGGGTGCCGTTGGGCGCCTATGACGAGCGCATCGTGCGCTGGCTGGTCGGGTGGGACGTGCCGGTCGTGGCCGCAGTGGTTTCGCTGCTGTGGCGGGTCCGCGACGTCGGCACCCAGGCGGGCCGCCGGGGCGGGGGTGAGTCTCATGGCTGATCACGCGCATCTTGGTCTGGTGTTGGTCGGGTTGTTGGTGGTGGCTGGGCTGGGTGTGCTGGCGGCGTTTCGCAGTGGAGCTCGGGGTGCGTACCGGGTGGCGCGACAGACGCATGAGGTGACTCGGATGGGCGGCAACCTGGGTCGGGCGCTGGGTGTCGCCGCGGTGATCGTCGGCGTGCAGTGGGCGGTGGTGAGCGTCACCTCCGATCCCCGCGCGTGGGGTGTGGCGCTGGGCGTGCCAGCGCTGTTCGCGGGCAGCGTGATCGCCCGCATGTTCTCGGTCACCGAGATGGTGCGCGACAGCAGGGGGGTCCGGCGATGACCGTCCGGGAGCCGCGGGAGGACAACCTGATTCCGTTTCCCGGCCCGACCAGCCCACAGATGTCCAGCATGGGCGGCGGGTTGGAGTCGGCGCCGGAGGTGTTGGACGGGGAGCTCGTCGGCGCGCCGGACTATGCCGGGCGGGCGATGCCGGTGGTGTTGCCGCCGTGGATGCGCTCCTGGGAGACCGCGTGGGCCACGCTGCGGTGGGCGGTCGAGTACGGCGGGCGGCATGTGGCGTTCCACGCCTGGCGTGGCCCGGCTTACGGGTTGGCGCTGTGCTGGTGGACCCTGCGCGGTGCCGCTCGGGCACTGGCCGCCGGGGTGGGGTGGGTCAGTG
>JBOHHF010000437.1:0-1558 GCA_050700495.1 Pseudonocardiaceae bacterium | reverse complement strand
CGTCGCCTGCCTGATGTGTGGGCAACCGACTGTCGTGGCCGAGACGTCCATCGGCGCAGTGCGAGTGCACTGCGGCACCTGGCGCTGGCAGTGTGACGTCCCTAATGCCAGCGCCGCGCACGGCGGCGGGTATGCGGCGCTGCCGATTGCCCTCACTGAGCTGGACGCGGCTAGTGACCAGGAATTGGCGGCATGAGACCCTTCACTTGTCCTGAACCGGGTGAAAATCAAGGGATGCAAAGCTCACGATCACCTCATGGCTTTGCCGATGCACGTACGGCCGCGAGTGCGGAGGAGATCTCCGTGACGAGCACCGCGTCGGGCAGCAGAACCGCCGTATGCCAGGGCAGTTCGGCGAGAACGTCGGTGACGGTCAGCTGGGCGCCCAGCAGCCCACCGGTGATCGCTGCGACCGTGTCGGTGTCGCCGCCCATCCCGACTGCCTGAACAAGGCCGTCCCGCAATGACGACGCCCGTAGTGTGCAGGCCAGGGCCGCGGTCACCGTCTCGGCTGGATCGAGGCTGATGCCGTGCGCGGGCGGCTGCCAGGTCGCGGTGGCCAGCGAGACGAGCATGACACCCAGCCGATCGCTCGGATCGATCCAGCCTGAGCGGCCAGCGTCTGCAGGAATGCGCGCGCATCAGCGGCACCGCTGCGGTCGGCGAGGTGCTGGGCGACCAGCAACGTCAACGCGGTGTCGTCCGAGGTCGTGCCACGCTCCCATCCTTCGCGGGCAGGCAACGCCTCGATCTCTGCCGCGCTGGCGCCGGCGGGTGGGAACTGTTCCCACGGTAATCCGAGCGCGTCCCCACACGCATAGGCGGTCATCGCGCCCGCGATCCGATCCGCCAGCGGGTAGGCGACCACCGGATACTCGCCGTCCATCGCGGCTTCCTTTCCCTCTGTGGAGTCTGCCGTCCGACCTGTCCGGAGTCACCGGCAGGTCCCTCGGTGTCATAAGAGGCGATAGCGCATCCACTGGTCGGCTACCACGGCAAGTCTCTTCTTCCAGGGCTGTGGGTCGGCATGGGCGATCTCGGCCCACACCCTGACGCTTGCTGCCGCGAAAGCGTCGATGTCTTTTTCGGGCGTCGTGCCCCACGAAGAGGTTTGCTGTGCCCATGCACGCCCAGTCGACGATGGAGGTACGCAGTACCGCGGCGATCTCAGAGTTGAGACCTTCTGACACCGTCTGTACCTTCAGTGCAGGACCAGTCTGGTTCTGGATGGCGCCGCGGAGCTTTTCGGAGAGATCTTCCCAATGTGTACGCTGCAGTGACACGCGCTGGCGTGCAACCCATTCCTGTCGAGCAATACCGCGGCATCGGTACCGGCTGGCATTACCACGAGCATGGCGCTATCCGCTGAGCCCGCGCATCCGGAGCTGCTCGGCCGATGGATGCCGAGGTCGAGCTGCATGCAAGCCTTGCTCCCGTGATGGAGCAGACGATGGTGCGGGTGCGCGGCAGGATGTTGTCGTGGGTGGACTTCGGTGGCGTGGGGCCGATGGTGCTGGCGCTGCACGGCAGCTTCGGCCGCGGCGCTGTGTTCGCTCCG
>JBOHHF010000436.1:0-8668 GCA_050700495.1 Pseudonocardiaceae bacterium | reverse complement strand
GGCGCCGGCACGCTGGTCGACGCGATTCGGACGGCCGGTCCGCGGACTGCCGTATGGACCTGGGCCGACGACCAAAGCGTCGGGTTCTGGGCGCGCCGGATGTCGCACGAGACCGCGATGCACCGGGCCGATGCCGAGCTCGCGCTGGGTCGCGAATTCGCTTTGCCGGCCGACATCGCAGCCGATGGGATCTCCGAGTGGCTGAGTGCGCTCAGCTGGCCGCAGGCGGTCACGTTCCGACCCGAGCTCGCCGAGCTGCGCGGCAACGGCGAGATCTTGCACCTGCACTCCACCGACCCCGGGCTCGGCGAGGCGGGGGAGTGGATCGTGCGGCGGATGCCGTCGGGTCCGGTCTGGGAGCACGGCCACGCCAAGGGCACGGTCGCTGTCCGGGGTGCGGTGGTCGACCTGTTGCTGGTGCTGCTGCGCCGGGTCCCGCCGGGGCAGGCGCCGATCGAGGTACTCGGCGACGCGACGGTGCTGGCGCACTGGCTGGAGCACACCCGGTTCTAGAACTGTCCGGTATGGGACGCTGAGGACGTGCAGCCGAGCCACCCGCGGCCACAGGCGCTCGATCCGGCCGACCGGCTGCTCACCGTGCCCAACATGCTCAGCCTGCTGCGACTGGCCGGCGTCCCGCTGTTCCTGTGGCTGCTGCTGGGCCCGCAGTACGACCTGCTCGCTGTGCTCGTGCTATCCCTGTCGGGGATCACGGACTGGTTGGACGGCAAGTTGGCCCGATGGCTGAACCAATCCAGCAGCCTGGGGGCGTTGCTCGATCCGGCAGTGGACCGGTTGTACACGCTGAGCACCCTGATCGCCTTCGGGCTGCGCGACATCCTGCCGTGGTGGGTGGTGGCCTTGTTGATCGGCCGGGATCTAGTGCTCGCGCTGACCCTGCCCGTGCTGCGCCATCATGGCTACGGCCCGCTGCCGGTGCACTATCTGGGCAAGGCCGCCACCCTCTGCCTGCTCTACGCCTTCCCGATACTACTGCTCGCCGACAACGTGCAGGGTTGGCTGCAGACGGTAGCCCGAGCGTTCGCGGTGGCCTTCACCGGATGGGGCGGTGCACTGTACCTCTGGTCGGCGGTGCTCTACCTGATCCAGGTTTGGCTTACGGTGCGCGCCGCGAGGCAGGCAGCCCGCAGCTGACTTGTTGCGATCCGTCATCGAGCCCCCATACGCTCTGCCGGCCAGCGGGCCCGCAAGTCGGGTCGGGGAGGAGTCAGGAGGAGAACAGTGGTCCCCGAGGAGCTGTGGTACACCCCGGAGCACGAGTGGATCTTGCCCGGTGCGGAGGGCACTGTCCGGATCGGCATCACCGAGTATGCGGCCATCCAGCTTGGAGACGTGGTCCACGTACAGTTACCGCTGGTCGGCGACTCGGTGACGGCGGGAGATCCGGTCGGCGAGGTGGAGTCGACCAAAAGCGTGTCGGACGTGTTCGCACCGATCACGGGTGAGGTAGTGGCTCGCAACGACGCCTTGGAGGACAACCCCGAGCTGATCAATTCCGATCCCTACGGGGAGGGCTGGATGATCGAGATGAAGCTGATCGAGACATCCGAGCTGGACTCTCTGCTGCCTGCCGAGAGCTATCGCCGCCTCATCGAGCAGGACTGACCCGAGGTACGTCGGCGGATGCTGACGCCGGTTCACGGTGGGTAGGCCCTCCGTCCACGTCGGTCGCCGTGGCGGGTAGGTTGTGGTCCTGATCGACAGGCGAGCACCGCTGGCGAAGGAGAGCTCAGGTGAGCACGAACGACGGGCCCGGTGTTCCGCCGGAGCGGGGCCCGGAGCAGACCTCGGTATTCCGGGCCGATTTCCTTTCGGAGATTGAGGGTAGTGGCGCTGGTACCGCGCCGGCGGAACCCGCCATCTCCGGTGTTGACGCGCTACCTGCGGGGTCCGCCCTGCTGGTGGTCAAGCGCGGCCCTAACGCAGGTTCCCGGTTCCTCCTCGACCGGTCCACCACGAGCGCGGGTCGGCACCCGGACAGCGACATCTTCCTCGATGATGTGACGGTGTCGCGCAGGCACGCCGAGTTCCGCCGTGAGGGCGGCGACTTCGTCGTGGTGGACGTCGGCAGTCTCAACGGCACCTACGTCAACCGTGAGCCGGTAGACACCGCTGTGCTCGCCAATGGCGACGAGGTGCAGATCGGCAAGTTCCGGCTGGTGTTTCTCACCGGTCCGCGTGCCGGGGACCGAAGGGCTGACCAGGAGTCGCGGTGACGGCTGCAGGCCGCTCCGGGCATCGGCCCGGAGCGAGCATCGGCTCGGTACTCGGGCAGCTGCGGGCAGACTTTCCGGACGTCACCATCTCCAAGATCAGGTTTCTGGAGTCCGAGGGGTTGGTCCAACCGGAGCGCACCGCTGCCGGGTACCGGCAGTTCTCCGCTGCGGATGTGGAACGACTGCGCTACGTGCTCACCGCCCAGCGCGATCACTACCTTCCGCTCAGGGTGATCAAAGAACACCTGGACGCGGTAGACCGGGGTGAGCCCCCCGAAAGCCTCTCCGACGAGCACCGGCCACGGTCACCGCGTCCGCTGGTCGGCTTACCCTCGCACACTGCGGCCGACCCGGCTGGGCCGAAGGCCTCAGGCGCCGCAGACATCGCAGACACCGTGCGAATGACCCAGGAGGAGCTGCTCGCTGCCGCCGGTATCGGCGTTGCGGCGCTGACCGAACTTGAGCAGTTCGGCCTGGTCCGACCCGGCCCAGCCGGCTTCTACGACGCCGACGCGGTACTCGTGGCACGGACCGCCCGGGCAATGACCGACTTCGGGCTGGAGCCCCGGCACCTGCGAGCGTTCCGGGCGTCGGCGGACCGGGAGGTGGGCTTGCTGGCGCAGATCGTCACCCCGATGACCCGGCAGCGGGATCCTGATGCCCGGGCCCGGGCCGACGAGGTGGTACGGGAGCTGGCGATGCTGTCGGTGCGGCTGCATGCCCTGCTCGTGAAGACCGGGCTGCGTAGCGCCATCGGCAACTAGCCCAGAGGCACCCCACCCAAGAACCGAATGAGCACAGCGCAGGAATTGGGCAGCCGCGGGGCTCGGCACCGGCAGGGTGCCCCGTGTAGCGTCTTGATTAGCGGTTGGACACGCGACTGGGTTGGCAGCTACTGGCGGCCGGGGCCAATCTGCCGCCGAGCACGACGATCCTCGAGGCACCTGGACCGCAGGGTGCAGCAGGAGGGAAGGCGCAACGCGATGAGCGAGATGCGTGTCGTCGGGGTCCGGGTGGAGCTGCCGGCGAACCAGCCGATCCTGCTGCTGCGGGAGACCGAGGGTGAGCGCTACCTGCCGATCTGGATCGGCTCTGGGGAAGCGACCGCCATTGCCCTGGAGCAGCAGGGCGTACAGCCGACTCGGCCGATGACCCACGACTTGCTCCGAGACGTGATCAGCGCGCTGGGGCGAGAGCTCAAGCAGGTCCGGATCACCGAGTTGCAGGAAGGAACCTTCTTCGCTGAGCTGGTCTTCGACGGCAACGTGCGGGTTTCAGCCCGGCCGAGCGATTCGGTCGCCCTGGCACTGCGGGCCGGGGTGCCGATCCACGCCGAAGAGTCGGTGCTGTCCGAGGCCGGCCTGATCATCCCGGATGAGCAGGAGAACGAGGTTGAGAAGTTCCGTGAGTTCCTCGACTCGGTCTCCCCGGAAGACTTCCGTGGAGCCGACACCTGATCAACCGTGATCGGTGCTGCCTTCGAGCTGAAGTAGAGGTTGAGACTCTCCCGCGTGCCGCATTGACCCGCTACGCTGCGGCGGCCTACCGTCGGTCTGCACAGTGAATCGCGCCGGTGTGATTCGCCGCGGACGCTCAGAGGGTCTGCGCGGGATCAGGTAGCCCGCAACGGATCACCGGCTTGAGCATGGGAGGAATGGGTGGTTGACGGACCGTACGGCGCAGCAGACACCCCGGCGCATGACGTTACGCGGTCCGGGGCTGGCGAGCCGGTCGAGCAAGACACCCTGTTCCCGGACTCCGCCTTGGCCGACCCGCACGGAGTGACCGACCAGCTGCTTGGCTATCGCGGTTCTGCGGCCTGCCAGATCGCCGGGATCACGTACCGTCAGCTGGACTACTGGGCTCGGACCAGTCTTGTCGTGCCGTCGATCCGCGGTGCGTCCGGTTCGGGCAGCCAGCGGCTGTACTCATTCAAAGACGTGCTGGTCCTCAAAGTGGTCAAGAGGCTGCTGGACACCGGGGTCTCGCTGCATAACATTCGCTTGGCGGTTGAGCACCTGCGCCGTCATGGGGTACACGATCTGGCTCGCATCACGTTGTTCAGCGACGGCACCACTGTCTATGAGTGCACCTCTCCCGAAGAAGTGGTGGATCTGCTGCAGGGTGGGCAGGGTGTGTTCGGTATCGCGGTGAGCGGTGCGATAAGGGAGATCGCCGGATCGATCAGCCAGTTTCCGCCCGAGCGTGCCGATGGCGGCCACGTGACTACTGGTGGAGAGGACGAGCTGACCAAGCGCCGACGGACCCGCCGAATCAGCTGACGCATCGGCTCCTGTGCAGCTGGTCACAGCGGCCCGTGGAGCGACTGAAGCGGCCGCTCGTCGCGTACCCTGGCTGGGTAGTCGCCGATCCCGCGCGGGACAGCTCCGGTCATCGTGGTCCGGGGGCGCCGAAGGAGTAATTCCTCCCCGGAATCTCTCAGGCCAGCAGGACCGCGCCCGGTGGTTCGACCATGGCGCCCGGAGGCGACCACGATGAAGGATCCCGACCGGCGTCGGCTGGCCGAGCTGGAGCACGGCACCCCGTTCGCCGACCGGCATATCGGGCCGCGCCCGGCCGAGCTGGCTCAAATGCTGGACACCATTGGTATCCAGTCACTGGAGGAACTCGCCGCGCTGGTTCTGCCGCGTGGCCTCGCCGACCCGGACGCCGCCTCGAACCTACCGGCCGCCGCCACCGAGGCGCAGGCGCTGGTCGAGCTGCGCGAACGAGCTACGCGCTGCCACCCGCGGATCCCGATGATCGGGATGGGTTACCACGGCACGGTCACCCCGCCGGTGATCCGACGTTCAGTGCAGGAGAACCCGGCCTGGTACACCGCCTATACCCCCTACCAGCCGGAGATCTCCCAGGGCCGTCTCGAGGCGCTGCTCAACTTCCAGACCATGGTCTGCGACCTCACCGGCCTGCCGGTGGCCAACGCCTCGTTGCTCGACGAGGCCACCGCGGCCGCTGAAGCGATGACTCTGCTGCGCCGGGCCAGCCGGTCCGCCTCATGCCGGTTCGTGGTCGACGCTGACACGCTGCCCCAGACCCTGGCCGTGCTGGCCACCCGCGCTGAGCCGCTGGGCATCGAGCTGGTTGTCGCAGACCTGATCAACGCAATTTCCGGGCCGAATCTCCCGGCCGGTGAGTTCTTTGGCGTGTTGCTGTCCTACCCCGGTGTCTCCGGCGAGGTGCGTGACCATGCGATGCTCATCGAGCAAGCCCACCAGCGCGGTGCCGCGGTGGTCGTCGCGGCGGATCCGCTGGCGCTGACCCTGCTGCGCCCCCCGGGGGAAGTCGGCGCGGACGTCGCGGTCGGGTCCACCCAGCGCTTCGGCGTGCCGATGGGCTTTGGCGGTCCGCATGCCGCGTACATCGCTGTCCGCAACGGCTTGGAGCGTCAGCTGCCCGGGCGGCTGGTGGGGGTGTCTCGGGACGCCGATGGCAACCCGGCGTACCGGCTGGCGTTGCAGACCCGGGAGCAACACATCCGCCGGGAGAAGGCGACCAGCAACATCTGCACGTCGCAGGTGCTGCTGGCCGTGATGGCTTCGATGTACGCGGTGTACCACGGGCCTGACGGGCTGCGGGACATCGCCTGGCGGGCGCACCGGATGGCCGCGGTGCTGGCCGCCGGGTTGCGCGCCGGCGGCGTCGAGGTGGTATCCGAGGCGTTCTTCGACACCGTGTTGGCCAGGGTGCCGGGCCGGGCCGCCGAGGTGGTTGAGGCCGCCCGTGCAGCCGGCGTGGACCTGCGGCTGGTCGACGCCGATCACGTCGGGATCAACTGCGCCGAGACCACCACCCGCGAGCACGTGAGGGTGGTGTGGGATGCCTTCTCAGTACGTGACGCCGATCCGGACGTCCTCGACGCTCAGACTCCGGACGCCATCCCCGCTGCGTTGCAGCGGACCTCGCAGTTCCTCACTCATCCGGTCTTCTCGGCGTACCACAGCGAGACGGCGTTGCTGCGCTACCTACGCGCGCTGGCTGACAAAGACGTGGCGCTGGACCGCAGCATGATCCCGCTGGGCTCGTGCACGATGAAGCTCAACGCCACCACCGAGATGGAGCCGATCAGCTGGCCGCAGTTCGCCGAGCTGCACCCGTTCGCGTCTCAGGGGGACGCCCAAGGCCTGCTCGAGGTTATCGGCGACCTGGAGCGCTGGCTGGCCGAGCTCACCGGTTACGACGCGGTCAGCCTGCAGCCCAACGCCGGTAGCCAGGGCGAGTTCGCCGGCCTGCTGGCGATCCGCGCCTATCACCGCAGCCGTGGCGAGACCCGCCGCGACGTCTGCCTGATCCCGTCCAGCGCGCACGGCACCAACGCCGCCTCAGCGGTGATGACCGGGATGCGCGTGGTGGTCGTCAGGTGTGACCGCAACGGTGACGTCGACCTCGACGACCTCCGCGGCAAGATCACCAGCCACGGTGGCGACCTGGCCGCAATCATGATCACCTACCCGTCCACGCACGGGGTGTACGAGCAGGGCGTGGCCGACGTGTGCGCGCTGGTGCACGACGCCGGCGGGCAGGTCTACGTCGACGGGGCCAACCTCAATGCGCTGCTCGGGTTGGCCCGGCCGGGTCGCTTCGGCGCTGACGTCAGCCACCTCAACCTGCACAAGACGTTTTGCATCCCGCACGGTGGCGGCGGGCCGGGGGTGGGCCCGATCGGTGTCCGGGCCCATCTCGCACCGTTCCTACCCGGGCACCCGCAGACGGCTCCCGACACCGCGGTGGGCGCGGTGTCCGCGGCACCGTGGGGCAGCGCGTCGATCCTGCCGATCTCCTGGGCCTACATCCGGATGATGGGGGGTGACGGCCTGCGTCGCGCCACGCTCACCGCAGTGACGGCCGCGAACTACGTGGCCCGGCGTCTCGAGCACCATTTCCCGGTGCTCTACACCGGGAATAGAGCTCTGGTGGCCCACGAGTGCATCCTGGACCTGCGACCGATCACCAAGACCACCGGCGTAACCGTGGAAGACGTGGCCAAACGGTTGACCGACTACGGCCTGCACGCCCCCACCATGTCGTTCCCGGTGGCCGGGACGCTGATGGTCGAGCCAACCGAAAGCGAGAGCCTTGCCGAGCTGGACCGATTCTGCGATGCCATGATCGCGATCCGGGACGAGATCCACCGGGTCGCCGAGGGGGAGTGGCTCGCAGACGACAACCCGCTGCGCTGCGCGCCGCACACCGCGAGTTGCCTGGCCGACAAGTGGGATCACCCGTACACCCGGGAACTCGCCGCTTACCCGCTGGGCGGAACAACCGGCAAGGTGTGGCCACCGGTACGGCGGGTCGAACAAGCGCACGGGGACCGCAACCTCGTCTGCTCTTGCCCCCCGGCGGTTGACTCGTGAGTGCGTAACAGTCTTATGAGACTGTTACGCACTCACGAGCGGACGGGGGCCATGAGCTGCTGGTCGTGGCCGGCGCCGGGGACGTCGAGAAGCTGCCAGCTCGTCTCGGGGTCACGAGCCAGGGCTACGGCGTGCGATGCGGCGGCTGTTGCCGCGCTAGCCTCTCGCACCCTTGACCATTTCGGTCAGGTAGACGTGGTCGTCAACAACGCCGGTATTGCCACCAGCGACAGCCGGCCACTGTGGCAGACCGACCCGCAGGACTGGCAGCGCGTGCTGGCGGTGAACCTATTCGGCGTGGTGCACGGGATCCAGGCGTTCGTGCCGCATCTGGTGACGGCCGGTGCCGGACACGTGGTGAATATCGCCTCGTTAGCCGGGCTGATAGCGATGCCGTTCGGGGGTGTTTACTGCGCCAGCAAGCACGCGGTGGTCGCGATCTCCGAAACGTTACGCGCAGAGCTGGAGGCGATGGGGCTGCCGATCGGGGTGACCGTGGCCTGTCCAGCTCTCGTGCGTACACCTATGGCCGAGGCCCTGTTCACCTTGGCTCAGGCCGATGACGATGCGTTGGCCGAACACCTGCCAGCGCACCTGTCGGTGCAACAGCTGCGGGCGCAGCTCAAGCATATGATCGCCAACCCCATGGAGCCAGAGGTCGCGGCCGAGCGCATTCTCGTTGCGGTCGAAACCGATCGGTTCTACGCGCTGACACACGGCGACTTCGAGGACAATATCCGCCAACGCGCCGAGGGCGTCCTCGCGGCACTGGATCTAGTGTTGGACGTTGGCGGCTGTCGCGAGTAGATAAAGGTCCCAGCCAACGCAACACCGCCGGTGCTGGCCTGCACGGTCTGGTGGCCGGATAATCGCCTCGTATGAGACACCACGTCAATGTGCTGTTCCAGGGTAGTGGCCCGGCAGTGTCGCGCGCGCCGGCTGGCGCGGCAGCGCCGGTCGTTACGGCGGACGACCACTCGACCCTCGAGGTCGTTCCGCCGATGTCTCCGCGTGACGAGGTGATCTTCCTGCTGCACACCGCGGCCGAGATAGAGC
>JBOHHF010000435.1:0-2719 GCA_050700495.1 Pseudonocardiaceae bacterium | reverse complement strand
GCGGCAGTGCGTACCAGCAGCCGGGCTGCAGCCGCGCCGGAACCAGGAAGTCCCGCGCACCCTCCGGGGTGGAGCGGGTCAGGGTCGGGGTCTCCACCTCGATGAAGTCCTGCTCGTGCAGCACCGTACGGGCGATCCGGTTGGCCTCGCTGCGCAGCCGCATCGCAGCGGCCGGGCCAGGGCGGCGCAGATCGAGGTAGCGGTGGCGCAACCGAACCTCCTCACCGGCCGCCAGGTGCTCGTCGAGCTGGAACGGCAACGGCGCCGACTCGCTGAGCACCGTCAACCCGACGGCAGTGACCTCGATGCTGCCGGTGGGCAAGTCCGGGTTCTCATTGCCCTCGGGGCGGGTGGCCACCGTGCCGGTGACCTGCAGGCAGAACTCGGCACGCAACCGGTGCGCCCGGTCGGCCATCTCGCCCTCACGGAAGACCACCTGCGCGACGCCAGAGGCGTCCCGCAGGTCGATGAAGATCACGCCTCCGTGATCACGCCGGCGGGCGACCCACCCGGTGAGGGTGACGGTGTGCCCGGCGTGCTCGGCACGCAGCGTGCCGGCAGGGTGGGTACGCATCACGGAAGCTGACTCCTCGATCTCCGACTACGTGATCCTGCAAAGGCTAACCGCGCACGCAGCCAGCTTCCCCGCCCGTCCCCCCGGCACACCCGCCCCTCCCGTGCCCTTGACCTCAACAATAGTTTTGGTTGCAGGCTTGCCGGTGACCGCAACTCGGCGGGATCCACGCCCAAGAGGAGCTGCAATGTCGAACACCGACATGTTCAGTACTGACCACACGGCACAGCACGACGGCCGCCCCACCCCCGATCAGCGTTTCCGAACCATGGTCAGGCTGACCTGGTGGCAGGCGATCGTCGCTGGCGCCGTGGTTGCTGCGGTGGTCAACCTCGTGATCTTCTTCATCGGCGCAGCGGCGGGCGCCTCGTTCGCCTTTCTCGACCGTGGCACCCTGCACGAGATCGGCGCCTGGAGCGTGATCGTCGCCACGGTTCCCCCGCTGGTGATCGGAACCGCGCTGGCCGCGCTGCTGGCCCGTTGGTGGTCCTGGGTGATCCGGCTAGCGCAGGTCATCGGCGGGGGGCTAGCACTGCTTACGGTGGCGGGGCCGCTCATGACCGACGCCGACAGCGCAACCCGTCTCGCCCTCGCGCTGATGCACGTCGTGTTGGCCGTGGCCGTCGTCGTCACCCTGGAGGCGATCCGGCGCCGCACCAAGGCCAGCCGCCAGGTGTGACGCCGAAGGACCGGCGGGTCAGCCGTGGTCGAAGCCGCCGCGCTGCAGGTCCCCCACAAACGCGCGCCACGAGGGCGGGGGGACCAGCAGTGCGGGGCCGGTCCGGTCCTTGGAGTCCCGCACCCCCACTCGGCCCGGCACAACCGCCACCTCGACGCACGCCTGGTCAGCATTACTGCGGCTGCTCGCGCGCCAAGTGGCACCGGAGAACCCGGAGATGGACATCTCACTCACTCCTTGTCTACCCGGCCTCCACGATCTCCTGGATCAGGCCCGCGGACTCAGCGGGACCCAGAGCTCGCTGAGTCAGGCCGTCGAAGTGCAGGATAAATGCCTCGACGTCCTGGGCGTCCTCCACATACACGGCACCGCCCGGGTATTCGATGCACGCGACAGCGGGGTCCTCCGGATCGGGGAAGCTGAGCAGCCGAAACGGGCAGTTCTGTGCCGGGTAGGCCCCCGCTGCGAAGGGCATAATCTGGATCGACACGTTGGGAAGCTCGATCATGGTTAGCAGGTGCTGCAGCTGCTCGCGCATCACCTCCGGACCACCGACTTGCTGGCGCAGCGCTGCCTCGGTGAGCACCGTGCCCAGTTGCAGCGGGGGATTTGCGTGCAGCCGGGCCTGCCGGGCCATCCGAAACCGAACCCGCTCCGCGATCGCCTCGTCGCTGACTCGGGGTATCCAACCGCGAGCCAGCGCGGTGTGGTAGGCGGCGGTCTGCAGCAGCCCGGTGACCACCATGTCCTCGTAGCTACGCATCCGGCTCGCCTCGGACTCCAGACCGACGAACTCCTCGAACGCTTCGGGAACTGCCTCCCAGACGTTGAAGGTGGACCACCATCCCGTCTGACGGGACTGCAGGGCGAGCGCCACATAGCGGTCCCGCTCCTGCTCCTTGATGCCGTAGACGCTGGCCAGCGCGATCACGTCGGCCGGGCCGATCGACTGCTCGGCCCGCTCCATCCGGCTGAGCTTGGAGGCGGCCCAGGCCAGCGGAGCGCAGACATCCTCCAACCGCAGCCCAGCCTCGTTGCGCCAGCGGCGTAGTGCCCGCGCCACCTTGCGGTGGCGCACCGTGGGGCTGATGCGGTCGCTCACCTGGCCACCCTCCCTCCGTCCAGCCAGCACTCGCTGTGACCGGCGAGCAGGATCCTATTGTTATCAGCTCCAGATGCGCTAACTCGAACAGATGACAACGCATGAACTATTGATCTCAGTTTGCTTCATCGCAAGTTGCGTGGCAGGCTTGACCTGTCCACGTAGATCTGGCTGGGGAGGAACAGCGTCAAATGGAGATGCCCGAGCAACCGGTACCTGAGCAGTCGGGGCGCCGGTCGCGCCTGGCCCGTCGGATCACCTGCCGGGACGGGTTCCACCAGATGCAGTCGGTCGGCTTGTGGGCGGTGCCGTCCCTGGGCGTCGTCGTCCTGGTGGCGCCTGCCGTGGAGTCGTCGCGCTTCAG
>JBOHHF010000434.1:0-3041 GCA_050700495.1 Pseudonocardiaceae bacterium | reverse complement strand
CGACACGGCTGTCCATCTCCCAGTGCATTCTTGACCATCCTCGCGGCGTGCACGAGCGTCACTTGTGGGCTCGGTATGTGCGGTCTGTGCCCGGCCAAGGCACGTCGAGGGAAAGGCGAAACCCATCATGGAGATCATTGCGCGGCTCAGGGGCCTGGACACGGTCGAGGTCTCATTTCACGGCCCGCAGGAAAGCTACTTCGAGTCCGGCGACGGGGACGGATGCTGTTCGTGTACCGGTACCGCAGTATTCGAACCGCACCGGGAGCTCGGCGCAAGACCAGGAGCGGTAATCGCGCGATAGGGCGAGGGGGAGGCCGCTGGGCGGCGGCCTCCCCCTCGCTCAGGCGTTCTCCACTGGGGCGTCCTCAAGGTCCACGAAAAACGGTGCGCCAACCTTCCGGGAGCCGGTGTCGGGGCATCCTGCACGGGCAGCTGTCACCGCCAGGACGAGCAGCTCGGGCCATCTGTTCTTTCCCGACTCTGCGCTCGCATCTACCGTGGAGGTGCTGGGCGGGCTCGGCGAGCGGATGATCACTGCTGAGGCTGGTGTAGCTGACGCCGGTGGAGCAAGCCCATACGTGTTGCGACTGGAGGTCAGTGATGATGGTGGGGTTGCTGTGGGTGGGGGTCGTTCTTGTCGCGATGGGGTGGTTCGCGATCGGCTGGGTGGCCCGTGGTCAGGAGAACCGCAAGTACGCCGAGAGCCGTCTTCGACACCTCGTGAATCTGGAGCTTCGGGAAGGGCAATCATCGCTTGTCGATGATCGTGCCAGGTGGGAGGAGATGATCCCGAACCGGTGGGAGGCGCAGCGGGTGCCCCCGCAGCCCCCGACGGTGGTGAACGTGTACCTGACCGCGCCGAACGTCCCGGCTTGGTCGCAGCCGCCGGTGATCGACGCCCAGTTGGTGCCCGCACTGTCCACCGGGAGGGCACCCCTGGTCATCGAGCCGGGATAGACCCGGGCTGTCGGTGCACACCTGGGTGTCCGCGTGCGGCCCTTAAACTGGCGGTATGCCGCGTAACTGGTTGAACGCCAAAAGAGCAGCTCAGGGCCGGTCTGAACCGGTTGACCGCTGGCCCGTCGGCCCCGGTCAGGAGTCGGTTTGGGATTACCCGCGCCCGCCACGCGCCGAGCGGGTGCGCCATCGCGCCCGGATCGTGCACGGCGGGACGCTCATCCTCGATACCGATGACGTGGTGCGGGTCTTGGAGACGTCGCACCCACCGACGTACTACCTGCCGCGGGCCGAGTTCCGGGTGCCGCTATTCGCCGCGCCGCGTCTGACGATGTGCGAGTGGAAGGGCGAGGCGTCCTACATCAACCTCGAGGTGCCCGGCGTCCCTTCGCTACGCGAGGTCGGCTGGTGGTACCCGCAGCCCGACCGGCGCTACCCACAGCTCACCGACCGGGTCGCCGTCTACGCCGCCCGTTTCGATGAGGTAACCCTGGACGGTGAGCCGGTGACGCCGCAACCCGGCGACTTCTACGGCGGCTGGATCACCGCCGCCGTCACCGGCCCCTTCAAAGGCCAACCCGGCACCTGGGGTTGGTAGGCTGCTCCGAGCGCGTCTGGGGACAGAAAGCGGTTGTTCGCGTCAGAGCGCGGTGCAGGTTCCCGGGGTGCAGGCGCAATCGGGTGGTGGTGGGGGTATTGCGGTGGCTGCTCGGTGACCTAGTAGTCCGCCGGCGATCAGCAGCCCGATCGTGCCGGCGCCGGCCACCCCGACGATCACCGCGAGCGCTGGGCCGCCGGTACCGAAGGCCAGCACGCCCCCTGCGGCGCAGACCGCGCCGGCCGCGAGCACCGGTGGAGCAGCCACTCGATTGGCCGCGATGAAGGCAGCCTTCGATCGCAGCGTCGCAGGAGTGCGGACGCCGGCAAACCGGTTGCGCGGCAGCCGTTGCCGCCAGCCGAGTAGACCGACGGTGAGCAGTGCGCCACCGGCGATCAGCAGTATCCCACCGAGGAGTGCGGAGGCAGGCATGGCTCAAGGATACCGGCACCTGGACCACACCGAGCAGCAGGAGATCAGCGACTCGCACCGGCTTGCGACGTTGCGCTACAACACCGCGGTCCCCAAGCTGCGGTGCGCTCGACGGGTCGCGGAGGGAAACCTGCAGTTCCTGCTGCTCGCTCCGGAACAAGTGGCGCGCGACGACGTCGTCGAGCAGCTGGGCAGGGCGCCACCAGCGCTGTTGGTGGTTGACGAGGCGCATTGCATCTCCGAATGGGGCCACGACTTTCGACCGGATTATCTGGCGCTCGGCGCTGCCGCTGACGCAATGGGCCGGCCCCGAGTGCTGGCGCTCACCGCGACCGCGGCCCCGCCGGTCCGGGAAGAGATCGCTACCCGGCTGGGCATGCACGATCCGCACACCGTGGTCGGCGACACCGATCGGCCACAGCTGCACCTGTCGGTGCGGTTGTGGCACGATGAGCAGGCGAAGTGGGACGCGGTGGCCGCCGAGGTCGCGGCGCGCCACAGCACCCGAGACAGCAGCGGCATCGTCTACGTGACGACCCGCCGCCATGCCGAGCAGTTCGCGCAGCGGCTGAGCGACGAGGGGGGTGCTTACCGGCAGCTATCACGGCGCGTTGCGACGCGCCGAGCGCGATGAGGTGCAGGACGCCTTCATGGGCGGCGAGCTCCGGTTGGTGGTCGCCACGAATGCGTTCGGCATGGGCATCGACAAGCCCGATGTGCGCTTCGTGCTGCACGCCGACGATTCCCCGTCCGTCGATGCCTACCACCAGGAGGCCGGTCGTGCCGGGCGCGACGGGAAACCACGACGGCCATCCTTTACCACCGCCCACAAGACCTGGCGGTGGGCGCCGCGAACGCTCCCTGCTCCATCCACGAGATGCCGCGCCACCAGATCAACTAGATGATCGGCTCTGACCGGTGTAGTCACCGGCTGGCCGGGGTAAGTCTGGGTTGTACGACTGGACGCGATCTCTGGAGGGACCCATGGCAACCGGCGAGACTGGCTTCGACGACGTGACGTTCGACTTGATCTCGGTGCAGTACCACTCGC
>JBOHHF010000433.1:0-3602 GCA_050700495.1 Pseudonocardiaceae bacterium | reverse complement strand
CAGCATGCCCCTCTCGGTGAGTAGATCCATCAGGCGCCGCGCCGCGGCGGCCACGTCCGCGGTGGTGGTGTCCAGGCGAAGGTCCGGTTTATCGGGCTCCTCGTACGGGTCGTCCACGCCGGTCATTCCGGTCAGTTCGCCGGCCGCCGCCCGGGCGTAGAGCCCTTTGACGTCGCGGCGGATGCACTCGGCCAGCGGGGTGGCCACGTGCACCTCGAGATAGCCGGTGCCGCGCGCGTCGTGCTGGGCCCGTACCTCGTCACGGGTCGCGGTGTACGGGGCGATGACCGGAACCAGCGCAACGACACCGTTGCGGGCAAGCAGTTCGGCCACGAATCCGACCCGGCGCACGTGGGTGTCCCGGTCCTCCCGGGAGAAGCCCAGCCCGGCGGACAGGCCACGGCGCAACTCGTCGCCGTCGAGCACCTCGACCTCCCGGCCGGCCGCGCGCAACTGCTCCGCGACCGCGTCGGCAATCGTCGACTTGCCGGCCCCGGACAGTCCGGTGAGCCAGACGGTGGCGCCCCGGCTCATCGATGAATCCCACATTCGGTCTTGACTGAACCGGCCCAGCGCCCGGCCCGAGGGTCCTCCCCGGCGGCCACCGCCCGGGTGCACGGAGCACAGCCGATCGACGGGTAGCCGGCGGTCAGCAGGGGGTTGACCAGGATGCCGTGCTTGACGATGTAGTCCTCGACGTCCTGCTCGCTCCACGCCGCTATCGGGGCGACCTTCACCTTGCCCCGCCTGGTGTCATAGGACACCACCGGCGTCTCGGCTCTGGTCGGTGCCTCGGCCCGGCGCAGCCCGGTGGCCCAGGCGTCGTAGCGTTGCAGCGCCCGGTCTAGTGGCGCTACCTTGCGCAACCCGCAGCACCGGTCGGGGTCGCGGTCGTGCAGCTTGGGCCCGTGCGTGGCGTCCTGCTCGGCGACGGTTTGCTGAGGTGTCAGGGTGATCAGGTTCACGTCGTAGGTCGCCGCCACGGCGTCGCGGGTGCCCAATGTCTCGGCGAAGTGGTACCCGGTGTCCAGGAACAGCACATCGACACCCGGCGCGATCTGCGACATCAGGTGCACCAGCACCGCATCCTGCATCGAGGACGCCACTGCGAACCGGGCGCCGAAGGTCTGCACCGCCCAGCGCACGATCTCGTCTGCCGGGGCGGACTCCAATTCACGCCCCGCTCGCCGAGCCAGCTGCTCCAGATGGACGGTCACCGTCGCGGCTGAATTCACTGGGTCACCTCCCGGGTCGGGCGACCAGCCCCACCATGCGGACCACGAACACCCGCTGGCAGCACGCGCAACGCCATGCAGCGTGCGGTTGCTCCTCGGGCCGCAGGTCCTCCTCCCCGCAGTACGGGCAGTAGAACGGAACCGCCCTGGCCTCGGTCATCGCAACGCGTCCTCGCCAGCCCGGGCCACCCACTGCGCGAACCGCTCGCCGGGCTCGTGCTGTTCGGCATAACCGCGGACCACCCGCTCCACGTAACCGGCCAGCTCGGCGGAGGTCACCTTGTGCCCGCGCAGCTTGCGGCCGAACCCGCTGTCCAGCCCGAGCCCGCCGCCCAGATGTACCTGGAAGCCCTCGACCTGATTGCCTGCTGCGTCGGTGACCAGCTGGCCCTTGAGCCCGATGTCGGCGACCTGGATCCGGGCGCAGGAGTTCGGGCAGCCGTTGAGGTGCACCGAAACCGGAGTGTCCAAGCTGGATTGAAGGTCGGCGAGGCGCTGCTCCAACTCGGCAACCAACGTGATGGCCCGGTTCTTGGTCTCCACGATGGCCAGCTTGCAGAACTCGATGCCGGTGCAGGCCATCACCGAGCGGCGCCACGGCGTGGGGTCGGCGCCCAACCCGAGCCTGCCCAGCTCGATGACCAGGCCGTCCATTTCGGACGAGGCGACGTCGAGCACGACGAGTTTTTGGTACGGAGTCAGCCGGACCCGGGCTGATCCGGCCCGCTCGACGGCCTTGGCCACGTCAATCAGTGTGGAGCCGGACACCCGGCCGGCCACCGGGGCGACTCCGACGTAGTACTTGCCGTCGCGCTGGCAGTGCACGCCGATGTGGTCGATCGGGGCGGGCGGCGGCTGCGGCGCGGGGCCGTCGACAAGCGCGCGGTGCAGGTACTCGCTCTCCAGTACCTCGCGGAAGCGCTCCGCACCCCAGTCGGCGATGAGGAACTTGATCCGGGCGCGATGCCGCAGCCGCCGGTAGCCGTAGTCGCGGAACAGCGCCGTCACGCCGGCCCAGACTTCGGGCACCTCGTCAAGCGGCACCCAGGCGCCGAGCCGCTGCGCGATCTTCGGGTTGGTGGACAGCCCGCCGCCGACCCACAGGTCGAAGCCCGGACCGCGCTCGGGGTGCACCACACCGACGAAGGAGATGTCGTTGACCTCATGCGCGACGTCCTGCAGCCCGGAGATCGCAGACTTGTACTTGCGCGGCAGGTTGGAGAACTCGGGACTGCCGATATAGCGCCGCTTGATCTCGTCGATCGCCGGGGTGCCGTCGATGATCTCGTCTTCAGCGATACCTGCGACGGGCGATCCAAGCACAACACGTGGAGTGTCGCCGCAGGCCTCGGTGGTGGACAGCCCGATGGCCTGCAACTGCTCCCAGATCGCCGGCACGTCCTCGATCCGGATCCAGTGATACTGGATGTTCTGCCGGTCGGTGATGTCGGCGGTGTCGCGGGCGTAGAGCCGGGAGATCTCGCCGAGCACCGTTAGTTGATGGGTGGTGAGGGCGCCGCCGTCGATGCGCACCCGCATCATGAAGTAGGAGTCGTCGAGCTCTTCAGGTTTCAGGGTACCGGTGCGGCCGCCGTCGATACCGGGCCGACGCTGGGTGTAGAGCCCCCACCAGCGGAACCGACCGCGCAGGTCAGCGGGGTCGATCGAGTCGAAGCCACGAACGGAGTAGATTGTCTCGATCCGGCGTCTGACGTTGAGCCCGTCGTCGTCCTTCTTGGTCCGTTCGTTGGGGTTGAGCGGTTCGAGATGGCCCAGGGCCCACTGGCCCTCACCACGGCGAGCCTTCGCTGCCGGCACTGCGCCACCTGATGCTGGGCCGGCTGGTGCTGGGCGGGTTGGTGTAGACATCGGGGTGCCTCCGGGAGGGGAGCACCGGCGTGCCGGGGAGGCCGTGACCAGGTCATCGTGCAGCCCAGTTCCGAGCGTACCCGGCGCCGGCTGGGACAGCAGTCGGGCGGGCGTCAGCTCATCGGGCGGCAGAGCGCGCTGGAAACCCGGACATAGTCGACGTGGCGGCGAGCCACGAACAGGAGTCCGAGCGCGACTACGTCACCAGACCGCCACTTGCGCGCTGTCCGGATCACTCACGTGCGGATATTGGACAATGCGCAGATGACTTCTCTTCCCGGCGGCGACCCTGCTCCACCGGATGGGGCACTGCCCGTGGCGGCGCTGCGCGGGTTGGGTCAGGCCTCGTTCGGTGTCTACGTGCACGTGCCGTTTTGCGCCACTCGCTGCGGCTATTGCGACTTCAATACCTACACCCCAGGAGAGCTGGATTCCGGATCGTCGCCGTCCACCTGGCTGGATGCGGTGCGCCGGGAACTCGACCTCGCTGCTCGGGTC
>JBOHHF010000432.1:0-17358 GCA_050700495.1 Pseudonocardiaceae bacterium | reverse complement strand
GTTCTGCACCAAGATCCTCAATGAGGCCACCCGATTGGGTGCGCTGGTGACCGAACTGATCGCGCTATCGCGGCTGCAAGGCGCCGAGCGGCTCCCCGAGTTGGCTACCGTCGAGGTCGACGAGGTGGTGCGCGATGCGCTGGATCGCTGCCGGCTGGTCGCCGAATCGGCCAACATCAGGATCACCGTCGACCCGCCGAGTGGGCTGTTGCTCAACGGTGACGCGCCGCTGCTGGTGACGGCGCTGTCCAACCTGGTCGACAACGCGGTGTCCTACTCGCCGCCGGGCAGCCCGGTTTCAGTCAGCAGACGGCTGTCGCAGGGTTTCGTAGAGATCGCCGTCACCGATCGCGGCCTCGGCATCGCCGTCGAGCACCAGGAACGCGTGTTCGAGCGGTTCTTCCGGGTCGACCAGGCGCGCAGCCGAGCTACCGGGGGGACCGGGCTCGGGCTCGCGATCGTCAAGCACGTCGCCGCCAACCACGGTGGTGACGTGCAGCTGTGGAGCAGGCCAGGCACTGGCTCCACCTTCACACTGAGGGTACCGGCGCATCCGGACAATCCCACCCATGCTCCCACCCAAGTCTCGCGCACTCCGCCGACACCCGAACACGTGGGAGGATCACTGTGACCAGGGTAATGATAGTCGAGGACGAGGAATCCTTCGCTGATCCGCTGGCCTTTCTGCTACGCAAGGAAGGCTTCTCGACTGCCGTGGCCACCACCGGGTCCGCGGCATTGGAGGAGTTCGACCGCAACGGTGCCGACATCGTGCTGCTCGATCTAATGCTGCCCGGGATGAGCGGTACCGACGTCTGCAGGCAACTGCGGGCCCGTTCCGCGGTCCCGGTGATCATGGTAACCGCTCGGGACAGTGAGATCGACAAGGTGGTCGGTCTGGAGCTCGGCGCCGACGATTACATCACCAAACCCTATTCGGCCCGCGAGCTCATCGCCCGGATCCGCGCGGTGCTTCGCCGCGGTGGGGAGGTCGACGGCGACGCCACGCTCGGGCCGTCGGTGCTCGAGGCTGGTCCGGTGCGGATGGACGTCGAGCGGCATACCGTCACTGTGGCCGGGCAGGAGGTGGGGCTACCGCTCAAGGAGTTCGACCTGCTGGAGTACCTGCTGCGCAATGTGGGCCGGGTGCTGACTCGCGGTCAGCTCATCGACCGGGTGTGGGGCGCCGACTACGTCGGCGACACCAAGACCCTCGACGTGCACGTCAAGCGGTTGCGCTCCAAAATCGAGCGGGATCCCTCGTCTCCCGAGCATCTGCTGACCGTCCGTGGGCTGGGGTACAAATACGACGCCTGACACCTGGGGCAGGTAGCCTGACCCGCCGTGCGGCTCGGTGTGCTCGATGTGGGCTCCAATACCGTCCACCTGCTGGTGGTGGACGCGCACCGCGGTGCGCACCCGATGCCCATGATCTCGGAGAAGTCGGTACTGCGGCTGGCCGAGCAGATGGACGCCCGCGAAGAGATCACCCGCGAGGGGGCCGATCATCTGATCCGTACCGTGCGCGACGCCGTTGATTCGGCGGTGGCGATGGGCTGTGAGGACCTGATGGCCTTCGCCACCTCGGCGGTGCGTGATGCCTCCAACGTCGGGGAGGTGCTCGCCCGGGTGCAGGCCGAGACCGGGGTCGAGCTCGAGGTGCTCTCCGGCGAGCAGGAGGCCATCCTCACCTTCCTTGCGGTCCGCCGGTGGTGCGGCTGGTCGGCCGGTCGGTTGCTCATGCTGGACATCGGCGGCGGGTCCCTGGAGATCGCCAGCGGGATCGACGAGCAGCCGGACGTGGCGGTGTCACTGCCGCTGGGCGCGTCCCGGCTCACCCGGTCCTGGCTGTCGCACGATCCGCCCCGCCGTCGCGAGCTGGCGAGCCTGCGCGACCATCTCGTCGAGCAGCTCGAAGGGCCGGCCCGGACGCTGAGCGCGGTCGGCCTCCCAGACCGGGTGGTGGGTACCTCGAAGACGTTCCGATCCCTGGCTCGGCTCACCGGTGCCGCCCCGTCGTCGGCGGGTCTGCGGGCCCGACGTACGCTCACCGACGCCGGACTGCGCCAGGTGATCGCGTTCATCTCCCGGATGAGCGCCGGCGACCTGGCCGAACTGGAGGGCGTCAGCGCCAGCCGATCCCACCAGCTCGCCGCCGGAGCCTTGGTGGCGCAGGCTGCGATGTGCGCCCTGAACGTCGATGAGCTGGATCTGTGCCCGTGGGCATTACGGGAAGGTGTGATTCTGCGAAGGCTTGACTGGTTGGACCGGATCGACCGGACGGCGCAGCCGGGGCGCCGCCCACCTCGACGGACTGGACGAACGGCGACTCGGGGGGCACGGTGAGAGACGATGAGGCGCAGTAGCGAGCCTGAAGAGCGGGCCCAGTTCAGCGTGGCTGAGCTGCTGGCTCGCTACGGTGAGCCGGCCCCCACCACCGGGCGGCGCCGCCGTCGGGCTCCGGACGACACCGGTGCTGGTGCGGACACCGCTGCACATCCCACCATCGAGCCGGCCCCGACCACCCCGGCAGAGTCCGGCCGAACAGGTGCTGGCAGCGTCCCGCTGCCTGTCGCGGACCGTCCTAGTCGTCATGGTTCGTCTCCGCCTCATTCGTCTCCAACGTCTCTCAACAGTCGCTCTTCTCTCAACGGTCGCGACCGCCAACAGTGGACTCCGGCCGTGGGGACCCCGCCCGTGAGGACCCCGGTTGTGGATCAATCGTCGGTGGTCGCCGGGCGCCGGCCGCTCACCACGACGGCGCTGTCCGACGACCCCGCAACTGTCCAGTTCCCCCGGTTGAAGCCGGCGTCCCAGGATCCTGGGCCCTGGCCCGGCCGCATCCCGGGTGGCGGCGAACCTCCCGCTGGGCTGGGCACCGCCACTCGTGCCATCCCCGAACAGGCCATCCCGGAGCAGAAAGTGAACGGCAGGCGGGTCGATGAGCCCGCCGGGCAGACGGCGAAGGTTTCCGAGGAGCCGTACGACTCCCGCACCGGGGAGCCGGATGAGCCGGAGTACGGCTCCGCAGTGCGGGAATGGGCCGTGATGGTGGCCCAGATCGGAATCGGTGTTGTCGGTGGTGCGGCGCTGTGGCTGATCTGTGAGTGGCTCTGGCAGCGGCTGCCGGTGGTGGCTCTGGTCGTGGCATTGGCTGTGATCACCGGACTGGTCTGGGTGGTCCGCCGGGTCCGGCGTGCCGAGGACCTGCAGACGACCGTGATCGCGGTGCTTGTCGGGTTGTTCGTCACCGTGTCCCCGGCCGCGTTGCTCCTTGTCGGTGGCCGATAAGCGGTGTCCCCGGCAGTTCCGATCCGGGTAGCCCTGTCCACCGCCTCGGTGTGGCCCGAATCGATCGCCGTGGCCTTCGAGCTGGCCGCCGAGCTCGGCTACGACGGTGTCGAGGTGATGGTCTGGGGTGATCCGGCCAGCCAGGACGTCGCCGCCCTGGCGAAGTTGAGAGACCGCCATCGGATGCCCGTACTCGCCCTGCACGCGCCCTGCTTGCTGATCACCCAGCGAGTGTGGGCGGCAGATCCGGCGGTTCGGCTGGACCGCACCGTGCAGGCGGCTCTCGAGCTGGGAGCCGGCGTCGTGGTGGTGCACCCCCCGTTTCGCTGGCAGCGGGATTACGCCACAGGATTCGGACAGCAGATCTCCGTGCTCGAGGCGTCATCCGGGCTCACGATCGCGGTGGAGAACATGTTCCCGGTGCGCCGTGGCCGGCTCGAGATATCCAGCTACGCGCCGTCACCGGACCCGACCGACGTCGGGTACTCGCATTACACGCTGGACTTGTCGCATACCGCCACGGCTCGAGTCGACGCGGTGGCGATGGCGCAGCGGATGGGATCGCAGCTGGCGCACCTGCATCTGGCCGATGGCAGTGGTGCGCCTCGCGACGAGCACCTGGTGCCCGGCCGGGGTAGCCAGCCCTGCGCTGAAGTGTGCCGGGGGCTGCTGGAGAGGGGATTCACCGGCACTGTCGTGCTCGAGGTGAGCACTCGGCGGGCTCGTACCCGCCCGGAGCGCCGCGCTGCGCTGATGGAGGCCCTGCTCTTTGCGCGCCTTAACCTGTGAGTGGGCTGTGAGTGGGCGGTGGGCCGATAGGCCGAACGGGTGGGTCGGGTGTGAGTGTCCCGGTAGCGGGGTATGTCACGAATGGTCGCTTGAACAGGGGTGTGGAGGTTCGTCATGAACACCGTCGTATTGGTTATCATCCTCGGAGTCGTCGTGCTCGCGGCGGGCGTGTCGTTCGCGGTATGGGACAGTCGCCGACGTCGGCGCGCCGGCCTACAGGAGCGATTCGGACCCGAGTACGAGCGTGAGGTGCAGGCGCGCGGTAGCGAACGCGACGCAGCACAGCACCTGGGCGAGGTTGCGGACCGGCGCGATCGGCTGGACATCCGCCACCTGGAGCCCGCGGCCCGGGATCGCTACACCCGACGCTGGGAGGCCGTGCAGGCCGAGTTTGTCGACCGGCCCGGATCTGCGCTGGACGCGGCGGACCGGTTGGTCACGGACGTGATGCACGATCGTGGCTATCCGGTGGAGGACTTTGGTGAACGTGCCGAGCTCGTCGCCGCGGACCATCCGCAGGTGGTCGAGCACTACCGCGCTGCGCATGCCGCCCGGCAGGCCCATCACGGGCGCCCCGGCACTTCTGACACCGAAGAGCTGCGGCAGGCGTTCGTGCACTACCGCGCGTTGTTCGATGAGCTCGTGCATGGCCGCCAAGACACTTCAAAATAGCTAGCTAGTGGAGGCTTCAGGATGAATACCCGGCAGGAACCCTATGAGGAGCACGGACGGTCAGAGGGTGAACGGGTACGTAGCGTCCTCGACAGCAAGGATCGAGTGGGTGTGCAGGCCGGTTATCCGGGCCACCCGGATCCGGCGCGCCCCGGCGATGTCCCAGAAAGACAGGCCGCAGAAAGACAGGCCGCAGAAAGAGAGCCGCTCGCTCCGCATGCCGGCGCACCTGGTCACGCCGAGCAGCCGGCGGCTCATCCGGCGACGTCGATGCCCGTCGACACCGGACGTGACAGTGGAGTGGAACGGGTGGGTCTGCTGAACGATCCCGCTGGTCTGCGTGACGAGTGGCGACAAGTGCAGGGCACCTTCGTCGACGATCCGCAGCGTGCGGTGCACGAGGCGAGTGTGCTCATCGACCGCACGTTGGATGAGATCCGCATGAATGTCGGGAGCGGGCACCTCAGCGAGACGACGTCGACCGAGGATCTGCGAGTGAGCTTCCAACGCTACCGCGAGTTCTTCCAGCGCCTGCTGTCGGCGTGATCTCGGTAGCGGCTCCGGAATTAGTCGGGCATTGGTTGACCGCGGTCCTCGCCTGCTGCGTGGGGTCGTCAGCCGAGGTGGGCCGCTGCCGGCGACCGGCATCGTAACGGATGTTCCACATCAATAACCCGCCGTTGGTCACCACGATCATTGCAGTGGACAGCCCGACCAGCACGTCGATCGGCAGCAGGTAGATCAGGGGCACCTGGTAGATCACGATTACCCGGATGAGGGCCTCGATGAGCCCGCCGAGGCCCCACACCGTGGCGCTGACCCGGAAGCCGTGGCGGACGTGGGGGTCGGTGCGGTAGAGGGTCTCGTGTTTCTGGGCTTCGTCCGGTTCCCAGCTCTGCGCAACCGCAAGGGTCAACGGGCGTCCGGCCGCGATGCTGACCAGGAAGGCGATACCGAGGGTGCCGCTGGTGATCGAGTGTTTGAGCAGCAGGAATCGCGGCTCGTCGCTGGCGAAGACAAGGACGAGTTCGAGTCCGTAGATGATGAGCATGACGGTGGCGAACGGGTTGAGCTTGCGATCTCGAACGGCCACCCAGACGATTCGCAAGCCCGCGGCCAGGGTGGCGCCCAATAGCGCCACCCATGCCGAGGCGCCGGCCAGGCGCAACCCGTAGTAGCTGGCCACGGGGAGCCCGACGTCCCACAACAGCCCCTTGATCCAGGTGGCTCGACCAGCAGCCGGTGGCGCAGCCGCGGGCCCGTCGTCGTGGGCGGGGTCTATGATATCGGGCCCTTGCGGGCCGTCTCGGGGTGTGTTCGCCGTGGTGTGGTGGATCATGGTGTGGTCACGAGGGTGGGCGCGGTCATGGGGATGCTGGCGTAGCCGCGGATCACGCTGCCGGGACGGCGCTGCAGCGGGCCGGTCACCTGAAGCTGCGGGAACCGTTGGGTCAGGGTCTGCAGGGCGACCTCACCTTCGAGCCGGGCCAGTGGGGCGCCGAGGCAGTAGTGGATACCGCTGGAGAAGGCCAGGTGCTCGGGCCCGCCATCGCGGGTGATGTCGAACCGGTCCGGGTTCGGGTAGGCGCAGTGGTCCCGGTTGGCCGCGGCGAGCATCAGTATCACCTGGTTGTCCGGGCGCAAGGTCCGCCCGGCCAGCTCGACGGGCTCATGCGTCACCCGCACGGTGGCCTGCACGGAGGGGTCCCAGCGCAGGGTCTCCTCGACAGCCGCCGGTACCCGGGCCGGGTCGTCGCGCAGCAGATTCCACTGGTCAGGATGCTGCGCCAGCGCCACGGTGGCGTTGCCGATCAGGTTGACCGTGGTCTCGAATCCGGCGATGAGCAGCAGCGTGCAGGTGGCGACGAGCTCGTCGAGGGTGAGTTTGTCCTCAGCTCTGGCGGCGGTGAGGATGCTCAGCACGTCGTCGCCCGGGTGGTGGCGACGTTGGTGTTCGAGTTCGATGAACAACGCAGCGAGGTCGGCACTGGCCGCGTTGAGATCGTCGGCCTGCCGCACGGAGAACACGCCTCCGAGTGATTGGCCGATCACCGCGCCGATGCGGGCGAAGCGGTCCACGTTGGCGTCGGGGATGCCCAGCAGCTTGGTGATCACCGTGATCGGTAGCGGCGCCGCAAAGTCCTCGATCAGATCGAAGGACCCGCGCCGAGCGGCGCGGTCGAGCAGATCATGGGCGATGGTCTCGATCTGGGGCCGGTAGCCGCGGATCAGCTTGGGCCGAAAGGCCGGCGCGGCGAGGCGGCGTAGCCGGGTGTGATCGGGTGGGTCCTGCTCGAGGAACGAGTCCGACCCGCCGTCCGCGTAGGTCAGAGGGTCGAAGTCAGCAGGACGGTTCTGCAGGTCGCGAACCCGGAAGCGGGGATCACGCAGCACCTGGCCGCACAGGGCGTGGGAGGTGACGACGTGCACCCCGGTGCGGCTGCGGTAGACCGGGCCAGATGCGCGCATCCGCTCGTAGAGCGCATACACGTCCTGCTGCCGCCCAGGCTGTAGGAACCGGCTGAGTAGGTCCCCGGACTGCGCCAGCGCCCATAAGGTCGCCCTGCCGGCGGTGATTCGCCCGGTCCGGCGGATCCGGCGCAGTATGTCGTGATCTATCGTTGGCATGTCAGCTCCTGTGCGAGTGCGGTGTCTCGATCCCGCCGAGCAGGGTGCGCATCACCAGCTCGGGCGCGGCGACCGGCGCGATCCGGCCTTGGGCGATCAGCGCCCACGCGGCGAATATCAGCGAGTTGAGTGACGCGACGACCCACTCATCGGGCAGGTCTGCCCGCAAGACTCCCTCGGCCTGGGCGCGACGCACCAACGCCCGAACCGGCACGTCGAGCGCCTCCACCCGGGCAATGAGCTCAGGCTCGGCGTCCAGGGAACGCTCCCGGCGCAGGAACGCCAGGCGAGGCCCCAGCGGTATCGCTGCCGCGACGAGCCGGCGCAGCACCGCCGGCGCCTGCACGCCCGGCGCATCGAGCCCCGCCTCCCGGTCGGTGCGCTCCAGCAGATCCAGCGCGTCGTGCGCCAGCGCCACCAGCAGGTCATGCCGGGTCGGATACAGCTTGTGCAGCGTGGTCCGACCGATCCCGGCCGCTTTCGCCACATCTCCCAACGACGCCGCGGGATCCGCGACCAGGACCTCGGTGGCCGTCTGCAGCAAGGACGGCGAGGACAGAACTGTTCCGATATGAACACTCATGTTCGCAACGGTACAGACGTGTTTGTGGCGGCGCCATCGATTATCGCTGGCGGTCGTCGATCATGGGGTCATGGTGACGCAGCGCCAGATCCCTCGTCGAGGCACGCGAGCGACCCGCTAACGAGTCAATAGGCTGAATGGGCGTATCGTGTGCGCTGCTCTGCAACAGGGATGCAAGGGTACGTCGCGCTACTGTGAATCGAAGGAGTGTGAAGGCCTGTCATGAACATGGTCATCGTCCTGGAGATCCTCGGCGGAATCCTCCTACTCGCAGCTGCTGTACGGTATGCGGTGCGGGACACCCGGCAGCGTCGCGGCGTCACCGAACCCGAGGGCACCGGCGATGTGCCGGCAGCACATGGCGGCGAGCGTGAGACAGAACCGCACCCGAGTGAGGTCACAGATCAGCGGGAGGGTGAAGAGGCTGCTGCGCTGAGTGCTTCGTCGACTGCTCCGGAGCTGCCCGCAAGCCCGCGCTAGCGTGCCTCCATGCTGCGCCCGCTGATCCTGGCCGCTGCCGGCAATCTGACCGTACGCAGGCTCGTCGCCTCCGCGCCGGTCAGCCGTTACGTGGTCAGGCGCTTCGTGGCCGGGGAGAGCACCACGCAGGCGGTGGCCGTGACCACCGGCCTGATAGCGGACGGTTTGGCGGTGACCCTGGACCACCTCGGGGAAAGCGTCTCAGACATGGCCGGTGCGCAATCCTCCGTGCAGGCCTACCTCGAACTGCTGGACCGTGTGAAAGCCGACGGTCTGGCCAACCGAGCCGAGGTCAGCGTCAAGCTGTCCGCAGTGGGCCAGCGACTCGACGAGGCACTGGCGTTGCGCAACGCCGCCACCATCTGCGCTGCCGCCGAGCGCGCCGGCACCACCGTCACTTTGGACGCCGAGGACCACACCCTCACCGATTCCACTTTGCGGGTGCACACCCAGCTGCGTCGCACCTGGCCCGCTACCGGGGCGGTGCTGCAGGCCTACCTGCACCGGACGCTGGATGACTGCCGAGCGTTGGCGGTTCAGGGCGCCCGGGTCCGGCTGTGCAAGGGCGCCTACGCCGAACCTTCCGAGCTCGCCTTCGGGGCGACGCATGAGGTTGCGCGCAGCTTTGTGCGCTGCGCCAACGCCCTGCTCGCCGGACCAGGCTACCCCATGTTCGCCACCCACGACCCCCTGCTGATCGACATCGTGGGTGAGCGGGCCCGCTGGTACGGGCGCCCACCGGGCAGCTTCGAGTACCAGATGCTCTACGGAGTACGTCCGACCGAACAGCGGCGGCTCGCCGCCGGTGGAGACACCGTCCGGGTGTACCTGCCCTACGGCTCGGACTGGTATTCCTACCTCACTCGACGGCTCGCCGAGCGACCCGGCAACCTCGCCTTCTTCCTCCGCGCTGTACTGCATCCTGGGGGCAGATCGCCGTAAACCGCGGCTGATCAACTGCAATCTGTCCCCGGCACGCACCTTGCACGGAGCTGTGGCAGCCTTCGGTCATGACCACGATCGCCATCCTGGGTGCCGGAAAGATCGGTGAGGCCTTGCTGTCCGGCATGCTCAGTGCCGGTTGCAGTCCGGACGATCTGATGCTCACCGAGCGCTACCCCGACCGAGCCGCCCAGCTCCAGACGACTTACGGGGTACATGCGGTCGACACCGCCACTGCTGCGCGCAAGGCCGACGTGCTGGTCGTTGCGGTAAAACCGCAGGACATCGACCCATTGCTGGTCGAGCTCGCCGGGCTGATCGGTCCGAGCAGCCTGATAGTGAGCTTGTGCGCGGGGCTGCCCACCACGCTCTACGAGCGCCGGCTTCCCGACGGTGTACCGGTCGTGCGGGTCATGCCCAACACCCCGATGCTGGTCGGCGAGGCGATGAGCGCGATCTCGGCAGGCCGCTTCGCCACCGAGGCCCACCTGGAGCTGACCGAGGAGTTGCTCGGCAGCGTGGGCAAGGTGGTCCGGGTGCCGGAGAGCCAGCAGGATGCCGTCACCGCGCTGTCCGGCTCCGGCCCGGCCTACTTCTTCTACCTGGTCGAGGCGATGATCGACGCGGGGATTCTGCTGGGGTTGCCTCGGCCGATGGTGACCGAGCTGATCACCCAGTCCGCGGTGGGGGCGGCCCGGATGCTGCGCGACACCGGGGAACATCCGGTGTTACTGCGGGAGGCGGTGACCTCTCCCGGTGGGACGACGATCATGGCGATCCGGGAGCTGGAGCGTCACGGGGTGCGGGCTGCGTTGCTGGCTGCCATTGAGGCGGCGCGGGAGCGGTCGGTCGAACTCGGACTTGCCCACCAGGACTGATGCAGACTATGACTGATGATGGCAGTCGCACTGGCACCATCTGTCCCGCTACTCTCATGAGAACATGTGCGTTACGGACCGCGGGAGGGGAAGCCCAGCGGGGCGCGACGTGGTGAGGACGCGATGACGCATGCCGACGAACGAGCAGACCGGGCCGGGCAGGGTGCAGTTCCTCACGGTCGCCGAGGTGGCCGCGATGATGCGCGTATCCAAGATGACGGTTTACCGGCTGGTGCACGCAGGGGAGCTGCCCGCAGTGCGCGTCGGGCGCTCCTTCCGGGTTCCGGAAGTGGCGGTGCACGGATACCTTGAGAACGCCTACTTCGACGCCGGGTGAGATCCGACCGGCTGCAAGACACTGAGACCTGCTCGCAGGGTCGAAGCATTGACACTGAGACCTGCTCGCAGGGTCGAAGTATTGATACCGCTCAAGCCGGGGTAACCTGGGCGGCCACTCACGCACGCAGCACTCGCTGCCGCGCGTTTTCTACTGCACTCACGACCAGCAAGGAGGCCGAGTATGGGCTCGGTGATCAAGAAGCGCCGCAAGCGCATGTCCAAGAAGAAGCACCGCAAGTTGCTGCGTAAGACTCGCGTCCAGCGTCGCAAGCTCAACAAGTAGCACACCTGGGCTACCAGTCTGATCCTCCAGCGGCGACATCAAGCTGGAATCAGAGTGGCATCACACCGTCGCCCGTACCGACTCCCCCAGCCTTGGCCAGGGAGCAGCATGGCACCGTCCACGGTCGTCGTCACCGGAGTCAGCCGCTTCGTTGGTGGACAGCTGGCTGCCCGGCTCGCCGCCGATCCCAGTATCGACCGTGTGCTCGGGGTGGACGCGGTGCCGCCGCGCCGAGACCTGCGGCGGCGGATGGGACGCGCCGAGTTTGTCCGGGTCGATCTCCGTAACCCGCTGATCGCCAAGGTGATCTCCACTGCCAAGGCCGACACCGTGGTGCATGCTGCGCTGACCGCCAGTCCGCGTGATTCTCGTGGGCCCAGAACCGGCCCCAATTCGGCCGGGTCCAGAAGCGGTCACAGCACGGTGAAAGAGATGAACGTCATCGGCACGATGCAGCTCCTGGCGGCCTGCTACAAGTCGACGACGGTGACTCGGCTGGTCGTGAAATCCACCAGTGAGGTTTACGGGACTAGCCCGCAGGATCCGGCGATGTTCACCGAGCGGGACGAACCGAGGGATCTGCCGGCCTCGGGTTATGCCAAGGACGCAGTCGAGATCGAGGGTTACATCCGTGGTTTCGCCCGGCGGCGCGACGATGTGGACGTCACGGTGCTGCGCTTTGCCCACTTCATCGGCCCGCGCATTGACACTGTTCTGACTCGATATTTCGCGCTGCCAGTGGTGCCGACTGTGCTCGGCTACGACGGTCGGATGCAGCTACTGCACGAGGAGGACGCGCTCGCGGTCCTCGAGCGGGCCACCCGGGAGCGGCTGCCAGGGGTGTTCAACGTCGGCGGTGGTGGCGTGCTGCTGCTGTCTCAGGCGATCCGGCGAGCGGGCCGGATCCCGGCTCCGATACCGCAGCCGGCAGTGGCCGCAGTCGGGCGGCTACTGCGTAGCAGCCGGCTCATCGACTACTCCCCGGAGCAAACCCGGTTCCTCAACTTCGGTCGAGTGCTGGACACCACCCGGTTGCGCACCGAATTCGGCTTCACACCCCAGTGGACGACGGTTCAGGCGTTCGACGACTTCGTGCGTGGCCGGGCGCTGCGACCGATGATCAACCCGAAACGGGTGGCCGGTGTCGAGCGCGGTCTGCTTGAGCTCGCGGCGCGGCTGCGGTAGGAGGTGGGGTAAGCGGATGCCGCAAGCGCGAGTGATTCCACTGCATCGCTCCGAAAAAGGCACAGAAGGCGTCGGCGGGGCGATAGCCGGAGAGTTGCGGGCGGCACCGAAAGACGTCGTGGCTGGCGAGATGGGAGACCCGCGATGGTACCGGGATCTGGCCCGTCTGCTGGCATTCGGGCGGCGGCGGTTGGGTGGCGACTACGGCATCGACGCATTCGGCTTCGATCCAGACCTCACCGAGAATGTGTTGCTACCGTTGCTGCGCCCGCTGTATCGCAACTGGTTCCGGGTGGAGACGATCGGCATGCGCTATGTGCCCGCCGAGGGCGGCGCACTGGTGGTCGCCAACCACTCGGGGACGCTGCCGCTGGATGCGATGATGACCGCGGTGGCGCTGTACGACCACCATCCCGCCCGGCGGCACCTGCGGATGCTCGGCGCCGACCTGGTGTTCCGCACGCCCCTGCTGGGTTCGTTGGCCCGCAAGTCGGGCCAGACCCTGGCCTGCACCTCCGACGCCGAGCGGTTGCTCACTTCCGGCGAACTGGTCGGGGTGTGGCCGGAGGGGTTCAAGGGCATCGGTAAGCACTACCGCGATCGGTACAAGCTGCAGCGCTTCGGGCGTGGTGGGTTCGTCTCCGCAGCGTTGCGTACTCAGACCACGATCATCCCGTGCTCCATCGTGGGCGCGGAGGAGATCTACCCTTTGGTCGGTAACATCAAGCCGCTGGCCCGATTGCTCGGGGTACCGTATTTTCCGGTGACGCCGACTTTCCCACTGCTGGGACCGCTGGGAGCGATCCCCCTGCCGTCCAAGTGGTACATCGAGTTCGGCGAGCCCGTGCCCACTGGTGACTACGATCCTGGTTCCGCCGAGGACCCGATGCTGGTATTCAACCTCACCGATCAGGTACGCGAGACCATCCAGCGGACCGTGTACCGGTTGCTCTCTCAGCGCCGCAACACATTCCTCGGTTGAACTCCTCCCACCGGCGTGTCCGGCTCTCCTGCCCGGTGTGTCGAGTTCCAGTGCCTATGCACGCGTGCACCTCGGTGCAACACACGGGACACCAGAGCACGACACACGGGACACCAGAGCACGACACGTGCGGGGTTAAGTGCGCGTGCGACGCTGGTAGGCGAGGCCGGCGGCCACCACTCCGACGCCCAGCACCGAGGGCACGCCGATTCTGGCGGCCTTGCGACCAGTTCTGAAGTCCCGGATCTCCCAGCCACGTGCTCGGGCCGTCTCCCGGAGGTCGGGATCAGGATTCACTGCGACCGCAGTGCCTACCACCGAGAGCATCGGGATGTCGTTGGCCGAGTCGGAGTAAGCGGTGCAGCGGCGCAGATCGAGCCCTTCCTTGACAGCCAGCACACGTACCGCCTGCGCTTTGGCCGCCCCGTGCAGGATGTCACCCACCAGCAGGCCGGTGTACACCCCGTCGGCGGTCGTCTCCGCCACAGTGCCCAGCGCGCCGGTGAGGCCGAGCCGGCGGGCGATGATCGTGGCCAGCTCGACTGGAGTCGCGGTGACCAGCCACACCCGCTGCCCGGCGTCGAGGTGCATCTTGGCCAGCGCCAAGGTTCCCGACCAGATCCGGTCGGCCATCAGCTCGTCATAGATGTCCTCCCCGAGCTCGACGATCTCCTTGGTGGGTCTGCCGGCCACGAACGACAGCGCACGTTCGCGGCTGGTGCGGATTTCTACGGGGCTGAGCTCCTTGCCGAACACCCGGAACCTCAGCTGCTGCCACGCGAACGATGCGAGAGCACTGGTGGTGAAGAACTTCCTGGCAGCCAGGCCACGAGCAAAATAAAAGATCGACGCACCCATCATCATGGTGTTGTCGACGTCGAAAAAGGCTGCCGCGGTGAGATCCGGGGGGATGGCTAGTGCAAGCTCCACCTCCGCGACAGCCGCGCCGACAAGGGCGGCGTCGGCGGCGGCTTCCCCGGCGAGAGTGGCCAGTGCGGCTCGCTCCTCCCGGGTACCCCGATAGCACCATCGTGGCACTGGATCCTGCCCTGATATCCCAGTCCTGATATTCCAGTGGTGATCTTCCGCTAGACCCGCTCACACGAAACAGATCACCAGAGTGCCGTGACGGCTCCCCCCGAACAACCAACTAAGGAGGTCTAGCGGGCATACGATCGGATCGGAACCAATCCAGGTAAACCCTTAAGACGGGGGTGGCAGCACCGGCAGGGGAACCCCTGGCCAAGGCAAAGGGATCTGGGGCGATGGTGAATCGCCCCCGGGCAACGGTCGCGACCAGTCGGTACCGGACTGTCCCGGATCCGGCAGCACGCCAGCAGTGTCGGGGGCGCCAGGAAGTTCGGACTGACGCTGACCCGTCTGAGCGGGGGCGGGTTCCGGGTCCGTCGACGTCGAACCCAGCAGGCCGGGAGGAATGGCGTCGGGTGGACTTCCCGCGGGTGCTCCGGCGGCGTCCGGCAGTGGCACTGCCGAGGAGGTACCCACCGGGATCCGGGTGCAGGCTTCCCTCGCCGGCAGCAATCCCAGATCGTCGTGGGCGCCGGAGGTGACCGTGGTGCAGTCAGACCGGCGGTCCAAGGCGGAGATTCTCGCGACGACGCGGTCCAGTAGTCCGAGCGTGCTGTCCAGCCGCGCAGTGGCCGGTAGCGGTAGCGCGGTCCGGACCGCCTGAAGGCGAGTTTCCTGTTGCTCGGCCCAACCGCGCAGCGGAGACAGAATATTGGTCTGACCGTGGCTGGCCAGCGCGGTGAGCAGCCTGGCGCCAGCAGTGGTGTCCGCGTCGAAGTCATCGAGAACGCGGAGGAACTTCTCCTGTCCAGCGGACCAATTTCCGACCGCGTCGGCGTGTTGCGCCATCGTCTCGATCTCGCTCACCCGCGCACTGGCGAACTCGAGATGCTTGAGTGCCTTGGGCTGGTCGCCGAAGGTCAACCCGAGCTCGGCGGACTCGGCGCTGCGCTTGAAGGTGTACAACGCATCACCAGGCAGCGCATCACGGGACAGCAGGACGCTCATCCCAGACAGCGACATCAGCAGGCACAACGTCGCCGCCGCCGCCACCACCAGCCGGCCCCGAGTCTCATCAGGGATCCAACGACGTTTCCGAGCTGTTCGTCGAGCGCTGGACAGCGGCAGAACGGGGCTGGTGCCGTCGTGTACGACGGAGGAGAACTCCGCCATGACACGCTGACGCATCCGCTCTCGCTCGGCTGAATCCGGCCCACTCGCTGCCGCTGCCTCGATCTGGGCCCCGACCTGGCGCAACGCTGCGACGACTGTCAGCTCGCGATGGAAGCTGAGGTCGGAGACCTCGCGCATATCGCCGTCCACAGCGCGGGCAAAATTGTCTTGCTCCTGCCCACCACTGTTCCGACTCTCGGATCCGCGCGTTGTCCTCACCACCTTCGAGCCCCCCTGCCATGTCGTTCGGAGCAACGAGCGGCGACCCGCCTGGTTACGCTGGGCGTCAGCGTGATAATCATCGCAGCCCCTCGGGCAGAAGCTGTGCCAGCCGGCGTACCGCGCGGTGCTGCAGCGCCTTGACCGCACCCTCGTTGCGGCCCATCACGGCTGCGGTCTCGGAGACCGACAGGCCCTGCATGAAGCGCAACATGATGCATTCCTGCTGATCGTGGCCCAGCTGAGCGACGCAGCGCATGAGCTCGGCGGCGGTGGCCTCCTCCACGACTTCGTGCTCGGGGCCGCGGTCGTCGGCGCTGGAGTCAAGGATGTCGGCGGTGGTCATCTCCAGCCGGTACCGGCTGGATTTGACGTGGTCGAGCACCAGGTTACGCGCGATGGTGACGAACCAGGCTCCGACGTCGCGGCCCTGGTAGCTCACTGAGGAGATCCTGCGCAACGCTCGCAGGAAGGTCTCACTGGTGAGGTCTTCCGCGAGCGGGCGGTCGTTCACCCGGAACAGGACGAAACGGAAGACCACGTCGACATACCGGTCGTAGAGCTGACCGAAGGCATTCTGATCGCCCTGCTGGGCCGCCGCGACGAGCTCCCACGCGGCGACATCGACCTCCGGGCCGGGTTGGTCCGCAGCGCCGCCGGCCACAGCGCCGGGACCTATGTCGCCGCTACCCACCGGGGCACTGCCCACGGTGGTGTTGCCCGGATCCGTGGTACTGGGGTCCGGGACCGGTCCGGTTTCGGGGCGGGAGACGGATTTCACGCGATCAGACGCCCCGCTCGACACGATCTGGGACCGGGCGGCTGAATCGGCGCACGCATGCCAGGGGGCCGTCCGAACGGCGGACGCGCCGTCGCGGATCGGCCCCGGTGTGGGGTACATCTCGGTTGCGGCATGAGCCACTCCCTCGTTCGCATCGTGCCCGACCGTTCGCGCCAACGGTCGGCTAGCGCGGGCGGAAGCATACGACGCCGACAAGCTACCCGGTGCACATCCCAGCCTGCGGACGGTCGTTGCTGGTAGCTACCGTGGCGGTGAGCTGGTGTCGGCCGCGCATGCCAGACTCTGTCGAGAGCCGGGCGGTCGATGGAGTCGGTGGAAGGCCCGGCCGGCTGGCTCGAACCGCGTGATCCGCCCGTCAGGAGGCGCTGGCTTCGGAACGCGGGCGGGAGCGGCTCAGTGGGAGGCTGATGGGATGCAGCACGAGGTGACCTTGCTGGTCCGGGGGGACTGTCATGCGTGTGCCGCGGCGCGGGAGGACATCGCCCGGATCTGCGCCGAACTGGATGTTTCGTGGCGCGCCAGCGACGTGGACGCGGACCCGCGACTGCGGGCCGAATACGGCGACCGGGTCCCGGTGATCCTGGTCGACGGGCGAGAACACGGCTTCTGGACGGTGCAGGAGCAGCGTCTGCGAGCCGCGCTCACCGCGTGAACAGCATCACGATCTGGTCTCTTATTGAACCGTCTGCCGGTGCGACACCGAAAGGGTCTGCGTGACTTCGTCCCGTTTATCCGCCCGGTTGCCCGTCTTCTGGGCAGCTTTTATCGGTTTGCTGTCGGTGGCGGCCGGCCTCGGGGTCGGGCACCTGGTCGGCGGGTTGGTGTCGCCGACCGCCTCGCCATTCCTCGCCGTGGGCGGTGCCGCTATCGACCTCACGCCGGCCTGGCTCAAGGACTTCGCGGTCCGCACCTTCGGTACCTACGACAAGCTGGTGCTGCTGCTGGGCATGGCGGTGGTGATCGGACTGATCGGAGTGGTCGCCGGCCTGCTGTCCCGGCGCTCCGGCAGGCCCGGGCTGGTCCTGGTCCTCCTGCTCGGCGCGGTTGCCGTCGTCGCCGTGATGACCCGTCCCACCGCAGGCA
>JBOHHF010000431.1:0-4215 GCA_050700495.1 Pseudonocardiaceae bacterium | reverse complement strand
CACGTTGTGGGTGTCGGTACCCGCTACGGGGTCGTTCTCCACCACGATCAGCACGCCCATCCGCTCAGCCCTTCTCGAAGTCGATCGCGTCGCCCACGACCTTCACGGGCTGCCCGGCGGCGTCGATGGTGAACGGCACCTTCGCGGTGAGGGTGAAGGCGTCGGCTGTCATCCCGATCGCATTCCCGGTGGTGTCCTTGATCTGGATCCCGTCCGCGCTCATCACGATCATGTTCTCGCTCGCATCGATGATCGTGATGCCGTTCTTGTCCATCGTGACGAGGTGACCCTGTGTGCCCTCGCGGATGAGGATGATCTCCTCGTCGTCGGCGTCCTCAAACTGGATGGTGTGCCCCTTACCGGTCTTGATGATCTTGCGGGTGGGTGGGTCCTGCACGTCGCCCTGCGCAGACCCGTCGGCAGCCTCGGGTTTGGGCAGGCCGCTGTCGCCGTCGGGCTTGCTCCAGAAGGTGCCGACCCAGATGGGGAATTCCAGGTCCCCCTCCTCGAACTCCACCCAGACACCGGCGTCGCGATCGGGGATGAACAGCAGGCCCTGGTTGGCGGCGCCGCCGTAGGGCGCACAGGGGGTGGCCCAGCCGGTCACCACGTCCTCACCCAGCACGCTGGGCACGGTAAGCCGCAGCCGGCCGAGCTGGGCCGGGTCCGCGTTGTCCACCACGAGCCCCCGGTACTTGCCGTAGTAGCGGCGCTCGACCTTCTCCACCAGATCCGCCACGACGCGTTCCAGCTTCACCGCGCAAACCCCCCTACCGCCAGCCCTACCAGCCCAACGTCGCCGATCGAGAAGTCTTCGGAGCCCGTGGGCATCAGGGCGTTGCGCTTGACGCGGAAGACCTGCGTGTAGCCGCTCGCCGTGAACACGTGCGTCACGTGTGTCACGTAATAGACACCGCTGTGCGTCTCGCCGATGCCCTTGATGGTCACGGTGGCGCGCGGTGTGAGGATGTTGCCGTACTCGTTGGCCGCTACCTCGCCCTCGCCCGTCACGAACCACTCACCCTGGTCGTACAGGCCTTGGCACAGCCCGGTCATCTCCGGGTTACCGGTAGTCACTGCCTGTCCGATGTAGACGAGGCCCGGTGTCATACCGGGTCCGAGGTAGTCGGACAGCGGCTTGGCACCCAGTGCCGGCTGCCGGGGGGAATCGACGGTGGCGTTCAGGACCTCGCCGTTGATGCGGTCCACCTGGACCATTGCCACGTTCGTTGGTGCCAGCGCGTTGACCTCCAACGCGAATCGGTTGACATTGGTCTCGGCGCCGAACTGCACTGCCAGCACGGGCTGCGGGGCCTCGGCCACGGCCGGCGGCCGGAAGTAGCCGGTGTCCCCGTCCACAAAGCACTCGTAACCATTCCGCAGCGCGAGACGCTTCAGGAGCGCAATGTCGGTCTCCCGTTGGATGATCGTGGAGACCTCCTCGTCGTGGATCACCTCGGTGTCGGTTACCTGGGGGGTCAGGCCGTACTCCCGGAACGTCTCAGTGGCGATATCGCTGTCCTTCTTGTTGGGCCAGTCCTTCAGCTTGTCCTCGCGGTCCATCAGCACGCTGGCGTCCATTCCCCAGATCTGCAGCCGGCACTGCTCCAGGCCGGCACCGAAGTCGGGGAGCAGGTGGGTGATGTAGCCGACCAGCAGTTGCTGCGAGTCGCTCTCCAGTCCGGCCGTGATCACCACCCGCATCCAGGGCGCGAAGCGCTCGTCGTCCAGGTACGGCCAGGTGCCGTCGGCGCCCAGCAGCAGTTCAACCGTCAGCCGGAACATGCCCGCCAGCTGGTCGTCGAGCTCGACCTCCATCGTGATCAGGTCGCGGTAGAGGTCCTCGACCTCGGCTCCGCCGATGTCGATGCGCAGGTTGTCGTGCTCCATAACGCCCGCCTAACCGATCACTGCCGGTGGGATGACGATCTCCTGACCGAGCTGGCCGACGTCGATCGGCGGGCCCACGCCGAACCCCACCGCCCTGATCCGGCCGGCCAGCGCCTCGGCCGTGATGTTGAGCCGGTTGTACGTGACCCGCACGGCCCGGCTGGGGCGCTCCACGACCACCGTGACCTGCTGCCCGTTGACCACCTGCCGCTCCGGCTCCAGCGCCACGTCCTCGACCACCGCCACGTCCTCGACGCCCACGACACCGGCCAGCGCCTGGAACAGGGCGGCCCAGGGCGGTACGCCGGCCACGGTCACCGGGAAGCGCGTGGTCGCCACCGGCTCGTCATCGAGCAGGGCAAGCGGCGACAGGAAATCCGGGTTGGCGTCGCAGATGTGCCAGTAATGCAAGGGTTGGCTGTAGTACCTGTACGCCAACTGGTCCAGCCGGTCCCCCGCGTCCACGGTGTGCCGGAAGGTGCCGGTCACCTCCGGCAGCGGGCGGATGTCCTTCGCCGCCGCCACCCTGCCGCCGGCATCCGGGATGGCGATGTCGTGGACCCTGCGGTAGCGGGACAGCTTGCCGAACATGCCCGCTACCCCGGTACCACGACGTTGGCGATATCGGTGATGTTCGCCAGGTTGACGACGGACATCGCCTCCATCATGGCTTTCGAGTACAGGTACGGCACGTTCTTGCCCTCGATCACGGTGAGGCTCACCGCGACGGTCGCCCGGATCGGGTTCAGGTCGGTGCTGAACTCTGTCTCGGTGATGTTCATGCTGTTGATGTTCACGGGCAGCACCCGCTTGCGGCCGAAGATGAACAGCACCAACGGTGGGTTGGACCTGCCGGTGAAGCTGAAGCCCTTCGGCTTGCCCAGCAACGCATCGGCGACCGCACCCAGCAGACTCTCCGACTTGGGCAGGACCATCAGCTCCAGGGTGGCGATCTGCGGCGCGATACCGAACTGCTCGGTGATGGCATCGCCCTCGTTCAGCTTGTCGGTGGCGTCCAGCCGGATGTCGAACCCGATCGTCTGTTCCTGCACCGTGACGAGCTGCTCCTTCGTGAGGTCGAGCAGGTCGGAGCCCCTGCCGTGAATCTCGCGCAGCGTGCGCGGCACCACCACCGGCGGGGGTTGCCCTCCCACCGCTGCCGGTGGTGGGAGGGCAGCCGGGACGGAGTACGTCAGGCTGCGGTTGCGGGTCAGCTCCAGCGGGTTGAACGGGAACACCACGACCAGCGGCGGCAGGCTCAGCCCGAACTCCACGAAGGCGCCGCGCAGGATCTTGGGTTTGTTGGGAAAGCCGTCGGTCATGTCAACAACACCGCCTCGATCTCAGCGAGAATCTGCGTTGCGTTCTCACCCGTAAAGAACATGGCGAACATGGTCACTCGCCCCCAGCCTTCGTGCCTGTGGGATTGCCGGGCGCGAGCTGCACCGTCCACAGCTTGCCGATCTTCTCGAACTCCCGGCGCGTGCTGTGCAGGATGTGCCGTGTGCTGATCGTGCCGCCGTCGGCCGCGGCCAGGAACGCCGCGTTCAGGGCGATGTTCTTGATGCTGCCGCCGGCCACCGGGAACTCCCGCGCCAGGTAGCCGTAGTCGACCTCGGCCGATACGGGCGATTCGGGCGGGAAGTGGGTGCGCCAGATACGCGCGCGGCTCTCCTCCGCCGGGAATGGGAACTCAAGGATGAACCGGATCCGGCGGGTAAACGCCTCGTCCATGTTCTGGCGTAGGTTGGTCGCCAGGATGACGACGCCCTCGTACTCCTCCATCTTCTGCAGCAGGTAGCTCGTCTCGATGTTCGCGAACCGGTCGTGTGCGTGTGATACCTCTGTGCGCTTGCCGAACAGCGCGTCCGCCTCGTCGAAGAACAGGATCGAGTTGCTCGTCTCGGCCTCGGCGAAGATGCGGGCCAGGTTCTTCTCGGTCTCGCCGATGTACTTGCTGACTACGCCGGACAGGTCCACCTTGTACAGATCCAGTCCGAGGTCGTGCGCCACGACCTCGGCCGCCAGCGTCTTTCCGGTCCCGGGCGGGCCGCTGAACAGCACGCTGAGCCCCTTGCCGAGGCTCAGCCGGCGGCCGAATCCCCACGCGCCGAACACGCGGTAGTGGTGCTGGACCTGGCGGCAGATCTCGCGCAGGTGGACCACCATGTCCCCGGGCAGCACGATGTCGTTCCAGCCGCGGCGCGGTTCGATCTTCAGAGCCAGCGCGGCGAGCCGGTGATTGGACTGCTCCCGGCAGGCCGCTGCCACGTCGTCGAGCGTGAGAGCGCGCCGCTCTGGAACCGTAAGGCGGCGGTTGTCCGC
>JBOHHF010000430.1:0-2956 GCA_050700495.1 Pseudonocardiaceae bacterium | reverse complement strand
ATCGGCAGAGAACACGATCACGTCTTGCTCCGCGCTCAGCCCGGAGAACTCCCGCGCCACGATGTCGGCCGCCCGGGTGGACTCGGACCCGTCGACCCCGTAGTCGGGAGCGGTCAGCCGGCCTTGCCGCACCGGGTAGGCGGCGGCCGCTGCGAGCAGCACCGCCACCCACGCCCCGATCACCAGCCAGTGGTACCGGGCCATCGTGGTGCCCCACCGGTCAGCGCGCATTCGAGCGCGACCGCGGAGGGGCCGATGATCTGGCGGGAACGCCTGCGCGACCTCGTCGACGGCGACCGCTTCCAGCGGTTCATCATCGCGGTGATCGTGATCAATGCGGTCACGCTGGGGCTGGAGACCTCCGATCAGGTAGTCGCCCAGTTCGGCGGACTGCTGAACGTGGCGGACCGGGTCGCTCTGGCAATTTTCGTGGTGGAGCTGGTGGCGCGGCTCGCCGCGCACGGGTGGCGCTTTTTCCGCGACCCGTGGAGCGTGTTCGATTTCGTCATCGTCGGGATCGCCCTGGTCCCCGCATCGGAGGCGTTCTCGGTGCTGCGGGCCCTGCGAATCCTGCGGGTGCTGCGGCTGGTCGCGTTGGTGCTGAGCATGCGTGGCGTGGTCGCGGCCCTGCTCACCGCCGTTCCCGGGATGGCATCGATCGCGGCGCTACTCGGGCTGCTGACCTATGTCGCTGCGGTGATCGCCACCCAACTGTTCGGTGCCGGTGTGCCCGATCGGTTCGGCGATCTCGGCACCTCGCTGTTCACCCTGTTCCAGGTGATGACCACCGACGACTGGGCGAACATCGCCCGTGCGGCGATGGCGGTCCAGCCGCTGGCCTGGATCTTCTTCGTGGTCTACCTGCTGCTGTCCACGTTCGCCGTGCTGAACCTGTTCATCGCCGTGGTGGTTCGCGCGATGGAGGAGCAGGTCGCAACTGAGGTGAAGGCCGACGTCGCGGAGCACCAGCGGGAGGACGCCGTCGCCGCGGCAACCATCCTCGACGAGGTACGCGCACTACGCGCAGAGGTCGCCGAACTGCGCGCGCGATCCTGACCGAGACGTCCCCCGAACTGCTGTTCGGAGCCGAATCGCGGTCTATGCATGCTCCGAAATCGCGATTCGGCTCCGAATGGCGGTCAGCGCCGAATTGGCAACGCTAGGCGCTGTATTCGTCGTGGAGGCGCCACCACTCGTAGGGCCGGGTCTGCGGCCACCCGCCGGGTGAGTCCTCCCAGTCTTCCTGCCGCCCGAACGGTGTCAGGTCGAGGAAGGTCCAATTGCTGCCGAGGGTCTCGACGCCCCGGCCGGACGTGAAGTAGGTGCGGAAGACCTCAACAGAGTCGGAGCCGTCGCGGAGGAAGACGTTCAGCCCGAAGCCCGTCGTGATGCCGAAGTCGGCGTCGAAGCCACTGCCGGCTGACGAAAACCACGGGATCGTCCAGCCCATCCGCTTCTTGAACGTCTCGATCTCCGCCGACGGTGCCCGCGACACCAGGATCAGAGAGGTGTCTCGGGCATGCAGGTGGGCAAGGTGACCGATGTTGTCGACGACCATGCAGCAGCCCGAGCAGGGGTCGTCGTCGCCCGGCTTCAGCATGTGGTGGTAGACGATCAGTTGGCGGCGGCCGTCGAACAGGTCGAGCAGGCTCACCTCGCCGTCTGGACCGTCGAAGGTGTACTGCTTGTCGACCCGGACCATCGGCAGCCGCCGGCGCTGGGCTGCCAGCGCGTCTCGAGCCCGGGTGGCTTCCTTCTCCTTGACGAGCAGCGCCGCGTGGGCGGTCTCCCACTCAGCTGGTGACACGATCTGCGGAAGGTTCATCGCGTTCTCCTCTCCGGTGGGCTGAGGTCACCAGTAGAGACCGGCGACGCCCCTGAAACTCATCGCCCTGCTGCTCTGCACCGGGCACGGGAAGGCGACACACCGGCACGAGACGACGACACATCGGGCAGGAGAGCCGGACGCGCCGGGAGGGGGCTAGGGGTCGCGGTGGGGGCTGGAGGCTTGGGCCCAGAAGCGTTGCGGGATGCGGCCGGCTAGCCTCGCGTGCCGGCCGGCTTGCACTGCCAAGCGCATTGCTTCGGCCATCCGCGGTGGGTCGTCGGCCCGGGTCACGGCGGTGGCCAGCAGCACCGCGTCGCAGCCCAGCTCCATCGCCTGGGCTGCCTCCGAGGCGGTGCCGATGCCGGCGTCGAGCACTACCGGTACCCGAGCCTGCGCCACGATCATCTCGATGTTGTGCGGATTGCGGATGCCCAACCCAGTACCGATCGGTGAGCCCAGCGGCATCACCGCCGCACATCCGGCGTCGGCCAGCCGGCGCGCGAGCACCGGGTCGTCGTTGGTGTAGGGCAGCACCGTGAAGCCGTCATCGACGAGCTGCTCAGCGGCGTCGAGCAGCTCGATCGGATCGGGCAACAGGGTGCGGTCGTCGGCGATGACCTCGAGCTTCACCCAGGACGTCTGCAGCGCCTCGCGGCCCAGCTGCGCGGTGAGCACCGCGTCTGCCGCGCTGCGGCAGCCCGCCGTATTGGGCAGCGGCTCGATCCCGTGCCGTGCCAGCAGGTCCAGCACGCCGGTGCGCGCGCCGGTGTCCATCCGGCGGATCGCGACCGTGGTGAGTTCGGTCTGCGCGGCGAGCAGCGCCTGCTCCAGGATGGCGAGGTTGCCCGCGCCCCCGGTCCCCAGGATCAGTCGCGAACCGAATTCCCGCCCGGCGATGACCAACGGATCTTCAGCCATCTCCCTCAACCTCCCTGGACGGCGGTGAGCACATCGATCCGGGCGCCAGGGCGCAGCGACGTGGCGGGCCAGGACATCCGCGGTACCACGGCGCCATCCAGGGCCACCGCGACACCGGAGGACGGCGCACCGAACCGTTCGAGCACGTCGGCCACCGTGGCGCCGTCGGGCAGATCCCAGAGCTGGCCGTTCACGGTGACCGTCATGGCG
>JBOHHF010000429.1:0-26653 GCA_050700495.1 Pseudonocardiaceae bacterium | reverse complement strand
GGGTAGTCAGCGCCAACGACCGGGCCGACCACTATGTCGACATCACCGACACCTTCGACCGCAAGATCGCCGCGCTCCAAGCGCACACCAGCCAGACCGCACACCTGACAGGCCTGGAGGAGCGGATGCGCGCCTGGGGATCTATGCAGGCTAGGGCCGCGGGGTTGGCGGATGGCCGGCTGGCGGAGGGTTATCTCGTGCTCGACACCCGCTGACGCTATGCCTCGTCCTCGCTGCCGGTGAGCAGGACGTGGGCCACCAGCTCGGGATTGTCGTTCATCGGCACGTGCCCGCAGCCGGGCAGCCGCAGGAGCCGGGCGTGGGGAATCAGCCGGATGACCGATGCGGCCCGGGGCCGCCGGAAGAGGAGGTCCCGGGCTCCCCAGGCGATGGTCACCGGCACGTCGGGCACCCGACCGGCAAAAATGATCCTGTCCCCGGCCGCCAGGGTGGGAGCGAAGCCGACCGCGTCGGCGAACGCCTGCATATCCTCGAGCAACACGTGCGGCTCGAGCAGCGCGGGACGGGCAAACAGGACGCCGCACATCAGCGTGCGCCCGGCCGGAGTCTGGGCCAACCGGGTCGCGAGCTTCGGGGGCATGTGCCGCGCGGTGCCGCGTATGGACCGCACCATCCCTAGCGACACGCGCCGTCCCATCGGGGTCCACAGCCCCGCCGGGGACAGCGCCGTGGCGCTGCGGACCATGCCCCGTTGGGCCAGCACGAGGGATACCAAGCCCCCCATCGAGTTCCCGGCTACGTGCGGCCGGTCCAATCCCAGGTCCGCGAAGAACTCGGACAGCACGAGCACCGCGCTGTCCAGCTCGTAGGGCAGGTGGTCCGGGAGCGGGGGAGATTCGCCGAATCCCGGAAAGTCGAGGGAAATCACGTCGCGATGCTTGGCCAGCTGGTCGACGACGGGAAGCCACCCCTGACGGCGGTGCCCGGCGCCGTGCAGCAGGACCAGTGTCGGCCCCGCGCCGCACCTGTCGTAGGCCAGCTGCACACTGAGCACTGTATCGACTTGTGACCGATCAGTAACTAGTGCTCTAGGGTGCGCGACGAGGAAAAACGGTCCGCACCACCGTCGCTGGCATGGGAGGATCGCCACTCGTGCGCGAATCGTCGGCCGATCGGGTCGCCCGCCGGCAAGCCGCTGTGCCGCGGATCCGTTACCCGCCGGCGCTGCCGGTGAGCCAGCGCAAGGACGAGATCGCCGCCGCGATCCGGGATCACCAGGTGGTGATCGTCGCCGGGGAGACCGGGTCCGGCAAGACCACCCAGATTCCCAAGATCTGCCTGGAGCTGGGCCGTGGGATCCGGGGCACGATCGGGCACACCCAGCCGCGCCGGTTGGCGGCGCGCACGGTGGCCGAGCGCATCGCGCAGGAGCTGGACGTCTCAGTCGGTGGGGCGGTCGGCTGGAAGGTCCGCTTCACCGATCGCGCATCCGACGACACCCTGGTCAAGCTGATGACCGACGGCATCCTGCTGGCCGAGATCCAGTCCGACCGGTTGCTGCGGCAGTACGACACGCTGATCATCGACGAGGCCCACGAACGCTCCCTGAACATCGATTTCGTGCTGGGCTACCTCAAGCAGCTGCTGCCCCGCCGCCCCGACCTCAAGGTGATCATCACTTCGGCGACCATCGACCCCGCGCGCTTCTCCCAGCACTTCGACGGTGCGCCAGTGATCGAAGTCTCCGGCCGCAGCTACCCCGTGGAGATCCGCTACCGCCCGTATGGTGTGGACTCCGAAAACAACACAGACGACCGCGACCAGATCCAGGCGATCTGCGACGCCGTGCTGGAGCTGCGCGCCGAGGGTTCCGGCGACGTGCTGGTCTTTTTGTCCGGTGAACGGGAGATCCGTGACACCCGTGACGCGTTGGCCGCCTTGAAGCTGATTGACACCGAGATCCTTGCGCTGTACGCGCGACTGTCCGCGGCCGAGCAGCATCGGGTCTTCCAGCCGCCGGGCACCAGGGGCCGACACACCGGGCACCAGGGCACGACACGCGCGGGAGGGGGGCGGACCCGCCGGATCGTGCTGGCTACCAATGTCGCGGAGACGTCGCTGACCGTGCCGGGGATCCGGTACGTGATAGACCCTGGCACGGCCCGGATCTCCCGCTACAGCCGCCGGCTCAAGGTACAACGGCTGCCGATCGAACCTGTGTCGCAAGCTTCGGCCACCCAGCGTGCCGGCCGGTGCGGGCGTACCAGCGACGGTATCTGCATCCGGCTGTACTCGGCGGAAGACTTCCAGTCGCGGCCGGAGTTCACTGATCCAGAGATCCTGCGCACCCACCTCGCCTCGGTGATCCTGCGGATGGCGGCGCTGGACCTGGGTGACGTGGCCGCGTTCGGGTTCATCGATCCCCCGGACCGCCGGCAGATCTCCGACGGCGTGGCCCTGCTGCGGGAGTTGGCGGCTCTGGAAGAGCACCCGACCGTGCGGCTCACCGGGGTCGGGCGCACGCTGGCGCAGCTGCCGCTGGACCCCCGGCTGGCCCGGATGGTGGTGGCAGCCAACCACAACGGTTGCCTGCCCGAGGCCCTGGTGATCGTCGCGGCACTGTCCATCCAGGACCCGCGGGAGCGCCCCGCCGACGCGGAAGCGGCAGCCGATGCCCAGCATGCCCGATTCACCGACAAGGGTTCCGACTTCCTGGCCTACCTCAACCTCTGGCGCCACCTCGACGAGCAGCAGCAGGCACTGTCGTCCAACCAGTTCCGCAAGCTGTGCAGAACCGAGTTCCTGCACTATCTGCGGGTGCGGGAATGGCAGGATCTGCACGGGCAGCTGCGCCGGATCACCCGCGAGCTGGGTATGACGGCCAGCATGACGGGACACACCGGCCCCGCCGATCTGCAGCAGGTGCACGTCTCACTACTGGCCGGGCTGCTTTCCCATATCGGGCTGCTCGACGCCGAAACCCGCGACTACCTGGGTGCGCGCGGGGCCCGGTTCGCCGTGCACCCCGGCTCGGCGCTGTTCCGCAAGCCGCCGCGCTGGGTGATGGCCGCCGAGCTGGTCGAGACCTCCCGGCTGTGGGGCCGGATCGTCGCCCGGATCGAGCCGCAGTGGGTGGAACCGCTGGCCGAGCACCTGGTCAAGCGCAGTTACAGCGAGCCGCACTGGGAACGCAACCGCGGTGCGGTGGTCGCCTACGAGAAGGTCATGCTCTACGGGATCCCGATCGTGACCGTCCGCAAGGTCAACTACTCCAGTATCGATCCCGAGCTGTCCCGGGAGCTGTTCCTCCGGCACGCTCTGGTGGCGGGCGACTGGGAAACCCGGCACGCCTTCTTCCACGCCAACCGGGCCAGGCTCGACGACGTCGAGGAACTCCAGCAGCGGGCCCGCCGGAGTGACATCCTGGTCGACGACGAGGTCCTGTTCGACTTCTACGACCAGCGCATTCCCGCTGAGATCGTCTCGGCCCGGCATTTCGACAGCTGGTGGCGCACAGTCAGCACAACCCAGCCCGACCTGCTCGACTTCGACCCCGCCATGCTGATCACCGGTGACGCTGTCAGCGAGCAGGACTATCCTGATTCTTGGCGGGTCGGTGCGCTGGCACTGGACGTGTCCTACCAGTTCGAGCCCGGCGCAGCCGCTGACGGCGTGACCGTGCACGTGCCCCTGCCGGTGCTCAACCAGGTCGACGCCGCGCCCTTCACCTGGCAGGTCCCCGGCCTGCGACTGGAGCTGGTCGTCGCGCTACTCAGGTCTTTGCCCAAGCCGCTGCGCCGATCGCTGGTGCCGGTGCCCGATCACGCGAAAGCCCTGCTGGCCCGGATGACCCCCTACCGCGAACCACTGCTGGACACCCTGGAACGCGAGCTCGACCACGCGGGCCTGGCGGTGCACCGCCAGGACTGGCGGATCGACCGGCTGCCCGACCACGTGACGATCACCTTCCGGGTGCACGACAGTGACCGCGCGCTGGCTGAGGGCAGGGATCTCGCGGCGCTGGCCCGCCAGGTGCAACCGCAGCTGCGGGCCACGCTGTCCGCCGCGGGGAGTGGGCTGGCCCGACGGGGCCTGCGTAGCTGGGACGTCGGGACGTTGCCGCAGACCTACCAGCAGGAGCAGTCCGGCCACCTGATCACCGCCTACCCGGCGCTGGTCGACGAGGGTGACACGGTCGCCGTTGCGCTGCTGCCCACCGAGGCCGAGCAGCGCCACGCCATGTGGGCGGGCACCCGGCGGCTGCTCCTGCTCACGGTGCCGTCCCCGATCAAACCGATCCAGCGCAGCCTCGACGGTCCAGCTCGGCTGGTGCTGAAACAGAACCCACACGGCAGCGTTGAGGCGCTGCTGGCCGACTGTGTCGATTGCGCGGCCGACGCACTGATCGCGGCCTGCGGCGGACCACCCCGCGACGAGGCCGGCTTCGCCCGGCTCGCCGAGCGAGCCCGTGCCGAGCTGGCCGAGGTGACCCGCGCGGTGGTCACCCACGTGCAGCGCATCCTGGCCGTTGCACACACCGTCGTGACCCGGCTGACCGAGCTCACCGCGCCGGCGCTGGCACCCGCAGTGGCAGACGTCCGCGCGCAGCTGACCAGCTTGGTTGGGCCGGGCTGCGTCACCGCAACCGGCGCGCAGCGGCTCCCTGACCTCGCGCGCTACCTGCAAGCCATCGAGCGCAGGCTGGACAAGCTACCCCGGGATCCGGCCCGGGACCGGGACTGGATGCGCCGGGTCGAGACCGTCGTGGAGGCGTACCGACAGCTGCGTGACGACGTCGGTGACGGCCTTGAGGTGCAGCGGATCCGCTGGATGATCGAGGAACTGCGGGTCAGCTACTTCGCCCAGGAACTACGCACCCCGTACCCGGTATCCGACAAGCGGATCTACCAGGCGATGGACGAACTTACCGGCTAGCAGGAGGAGCATCGGCCTATGCGCCGTCGATTGTTCGAGCCTGAGCACGACGTCTTCCGGGATAGCGTTCGGGCCTTCGTGGACAAAGAGGTCATACCGCACGCAGTCGCCTGGGAAGCCGAGGGCATCGTGCCCCGGGAACTGTTCTCCCGAGCCGGGTCCAACGGCTTTCTCGGCATGGCCATCCCCGAGGAGTTCGGCGGCGGTGGGGTGGCGGACTTCCGGTTCAACGCGGTGCTGGGCGAGGAAGTCATGCGGGTGGGCGCCGCGGCCGCCGGGCTGGGGCTGACCCTGCACAACGACATCTGCCTGCCCTACTTCCTGGACCTGGCCACCAAGGAGCAGCAGCAGCGGTGGTTGCCGGGGATCGCCACCGGTGAGCTGATCACGGCAATTGCCATGACCGAGCCGGGGATGGGCTCGGACCTGGCGAGCATGGCCACCACCGCGCTGCGCCGGCCGGACCATTACCTGGTCAACGGGTCGAAGACGTTCGTCAGCAACGGCATCAACGCCGATCTGGTGATTACGGCGGTGAAGACCGACCCGCAGCAGCGGCACCAGGGGATGAGCCTGATCGTGCTGGAGCGTGGAATGGAAGGCTTCGAGCGCGGTCGCAACCTCGCGAAGCTGGGTCAGCATTCCCAGGACACCGCGGAGTTGTTCTTCCACGACGTCCAGGTGCCGGTCGCCAACCTGCTCGGTGAGCCGGGCCGCGGGTTCGCCCACCTGGTGGACCGGCTGCCCCAGGAGCGGCTGTCGATGGCCGTCTCCGGGGTGGCCGGGGCCCGGGCGGCGCTGGAGCTGACGCTGTCCTACGTCAAGAATCGTAAGGCCTTCGGCCAACCGATCGGATCGTTCCAGAACACCAAGTTCCGGCTGGCCGAAATGGTTACTGAGATCGACCTCGCGCAGACCTTCGTCGATCGCTGCATCGAGGCGCTCAACGACGGCGAGCTGACTGTCGCCGACGCCGCCAAGGCCAAGTGGTGGTGCACCGAACTGCAAGGCCGGGTGGTCGACACCTGCCTGCAGCTGCACGGGGGCTATGGTTACATGCTTGAATATCCTATCGCGCGGGCTTACGCCGATGCTCGAATTACTCGCATTTACGGCGGCACCACCGAGATCATGAAAGAAGTCATCGGTCGATCATTGGGCCTATGATCACCCACCCCGGGCGTGTCGTTGTCCAGTGTACGGTGTGTCGTCTCCAGGTGGACGGCGAACGCGAACCCTGCAACGGCTGATGGTGACTCTGTATGTAACTCAACGAGATAATGTGGATTGATCGGACGAGGCAACAAGTATGCCGATCGCCACATGAAGCCGTGCTGCTGGTAGAGGCGCTGAGTATCGGTGTCCTTGACATTGGTGAGAAGAGTCGATGTCAGCGACCGACGCGCGATCACTCAGCTCGATTGGTCAGGCACGCAGGGTGAGTCACTCGGCACTCAGAAGCGTTCACGAAGGCAAATTTCCCACCGAGAAAGCTGCGGTAACCATGGTGGCGCCCGACGCATCACCCGTTCGAGATGCATCACTTGGAGTGAAAGTCGCGGCGAAGCGGTACGCCCGGGTGCCCTCCCGACGATGTCACTGCTAAACGCTTCTACTCTGAACCAGCAGGAGGGAAGGACCAGGATGACCGGTTACGGCGGTGACACGATCGCTCACGACATGTTCGCGCTGCTGCGCGAGGCCGCGGCACCTGTGGTAACCCGTTGGACCTACTGCACGGACGATCCCTTCGCGGTAACTCTTGAGATCCAGACCCGCGGCAATCGCTTCGTGGACTGGGTGTTGGCCCGCGAACTGCTGGTGACCGGGCTCAATACTCCGGCCGGGATCGGCGACGTGCGGGTGCGTCCCGCCCAGTTCGGTGAATGGGAAGTCATGCTGGTCGAGATCCGTTCACTCGACGGGCACGCCGTGCTGGAAGTGGATCGTGATCTGTTACGGCAGTTTGTCGAGGCCACTATCGAAATCGTCCCGCTGGGCGACGAGAGCGCGGCCGTCGACATGGACGCCGAGATCGAGAAGATCACCAGGAGTTGCCCCGGTTGATCGCCGCGTGGTGCAGTCTGGAGGCAGAACGCGGTAATCGGCCGCTGGTTTACCGCAGTTTGCCTCCAGAATGCGATGTGACCGGACGGGCTCGGAACGCGCCATGCTCGCGGCCCCGGCGTCCGAGTTCCCTGCGGCGCTCGCCTGCCTGGAGCGGGCAGCCGAACATGCTGCCGCCCTTCCTCGGCTGTCCCTCCCTGAAGACGAGTACAATCGCCCCACCCTCAGCGGTGAGTTCGACTGGCTGCGCACCCTGCTCACCCACCTCGACACCGGCACCCTGCAATAAACCAGCTCAACAGCATTACCCACTTGAGTGGCGCGTCCGAAAGCTCGCGGTCGAGGTGTAGCCCCTTATCTGCGAGAATGCACAGATGTCAGCACCCCAGGAGTTCACTGACGAGATTCGGCAGCACGCCGTGCGGATGGTGTTCGACGTCCGCCAGGAAGCCGGTGGGCAGCCCGAAGCGATCAAGCGGGTGGCCGACGAGGTGGGTGTGCCGCCCAACATGCTGTGGCAGTGGGTGCAGCGCTCCGCGAGGAGCAGCGAGGCTAGCGATGCTAGCGAGTCTTCGGACGCGGCCCCGACTACTGAGCCCGAAGCGAACGAATCAGGCATGCAGCTGGCGGAGTTCGGCGCACTCGACGAGGCCCAGACCGTGTGGGGCGCCGCGGCCGAGGCCGGCGACACCACTGCCGCATTCAACCTGGGAGTGCTGCTGGTGCAGCGCGGTCAACTCGAGGAGGCAGCCAACTGGTGGCGCACCGCCGCCGATGCCGGCGACACCGACGCCGCCGCAGGGCTGGGCATGCTGCTGGTGCAGCGCGGTGAACTCGATGAGTCCGAGGCGCTATGGCGCGCCGCCGCCGAGGCCGGTAACACCGACGCCGCTACCGGGCTCGGTCGGCTCCTGGTGCAGCGGGGTGACCTCGCCGAGGCGGAGATCTGGTGGCGTACCGCCGCGGAAGCCGGTGACACCGAGGCTGCCACCGGACTGGGCGTGCTGCTGGAGAAGCGCGGCGAGCACGCCGGAGCGGAAACCTGGTGGCGCACCGCCGCCGAAGCCGGCGACAAGGTCGCAGCCACCGGGTTGGGCGTGCTGCTTGCGCGGCGCGGCGACCTGGACGAGGCACAAACCTGGTGGCGTACCGCCGCCGAGGCCGGCGACGCCATGGCGGCCGGTGGGCTGGGCGTCCTGCTCGAGCAGCGCGGTGACCTGGAGCAGGCGCAGATCTGGTGGCGCGCCGCTGCTGAAGCTGGCAACACCGCTGCCGCCAATTACCTGGGCCGGCTGATGGAACAGCGCGGCGATCTCGCCGCCGCCGAGACCTGGTGGCGCACCGCTGCCGAAGCCGGCAACCCTGATGCCGCCAATAACCTCGGTCAGTTACTCGTGCAGCGCGGCGACCTCACCGAGGCCGTCACCTGGTGGCGCGCCGCTGCCGAGACCGGCGACACCACGACCGCCGCCGGTCTCGGCGTGCTGCTGGAAGAGTGCGGTGAGCTCGACGAAGCTGCGAGGTGGTACCGCACCGCCGCCGAGGCCGGCAACCCCGTCGCCGCCAGCGGCCTCGGTGGGCTGCTGGAACAGCGCGGTGAGCTCGACGAGGCCGCGAAGTGGTACCGCACCGCCGCCGAGGCCGGCGATACCACCGCCACGTTCAACCTCGGCCTGCTGTTGAAGCGGCGCGGCGATCTCGACGGGGCAGCGCAGTGGTCACGGGCGGCCGCTGAGGCCGGCAACACCGACGCTGCCAACAATCTCGGCCTGCTGCTGGAAGAGCGCGGCGATCTTGACGAGGCCGCCAGGTGGTACCGCACCGCCGCCGAGGCCGGCAACACCACCGCCGCTTACAACCTCGGTCTGTTGCTCAAGCAACGTGGTGAGCTCGATGAGGCTGCGAAGTGGTATTGCACCGCCGCCGAGGCCGGCAACCTCAGCGCCGCCAATAACCTCGGTGTCCTGCTTGAGCAGCGCGGCAACCTGGACGAGGCAGAAAGCTGGTATCGCAGCGCCGCTGAGGCCGGCAACACCAGCGCGGCCTACAACCTGGGCGTCCTGTTGGGACAGCACCGACCTCGGGCCGGCTCATGACCGCGGAGGCGGCATCGTGACCAGCGCAGTTCATGGTGGCTCAGCCGGAGGCGGTACAACGTGGGCATGAGCTCCTTGTTCCGGCTCCCAGCGTTGGTCACCCGACCGGCTGCCACCATTTTCGAAGCCACCGCAGCGTTGGTGGCGCTGCCACGCCGGGTCGTCGAGATGGTGGTCGAAGTCGAGCAGACTCTCGCCGCCGTGAACGCGGCAACGGCGCGGACCGACGCGCTGATCGACCGCATCAACGGCATCACCAGTAAAGCCGAGGGCGCGGTGCGGGCAGCTCACGACACGGTCGGTGCGGCCGCCGCGGCCATCGAGCAGGCCACCTCCATCACGGCGACCGCCGCGCCGCTGCTGGCGAGCTACTCCGAGCCACTGCTTCGCCTGGAGCCAGCGGTGCGCCGCTTGGCGGAGACCACGGACACCCACGAGGTCGACGCTCTGGTGAAGCTCATCGATCGGCTACCGCGCCTGGTCAACGCGATGGACGACGACGTGATGCCGCTACTGGATCGCCTTGACCAGAGCGGCCCCGACCTCAACCAGCTACTGGACAGTGTCTCGGACCTCAACCGTATGGCAGGTCGGCTGCCCAAGGTGTTCCGCCGTCGCCGCGAAGGTACTTGATCAGCCCTGGGCCTTGACGCGCCGCTGGTCACCTTCGACAAGAAGATGCAGGAAGCCCGGCGGCTCGGAGTGAAAGTGCAGATCCGGCGGCGACCGCCCCAGGGAGGTAGAGATGGCGATCGGGTGGTTCTGTCTCGTGGAGGGATCGGGACGGACCGACAGTAGGATCACGGCTGTGCCGGATTCCGACGACATCGAGACTCGCCTGACCATCGTCGAGCGTGACGTAGCCCGGCTGCGTGAACAGGTGGCCCTCACCAGCTCCGATGCCGCTGCTGCCCGCGTGCTGGCGGCCGGTGCCGATCGTGACGTGTCGGAGGTCCGCGCTGAGCTGCGCGCCCATACTCAGGGTCTCAATGCCTTGCGGGAGACCCAGTTGGAGCAGGGACGGGAGATGCGTGAGCAGGGACGGGAGATGCGCGAGGGTTTCGCCACGCTGGCCACCGGCATGGCACAGATCACCGCGCTGCTCACGAACATCGCGGGGGCGGAACGCGACGGTAGCTGAACAAAGCCGTTCGGGCTCGTTAGTCCCGCGGCGAGTTCCTCCCCGATGAGACCGGCTGACAGGTGTGGTCCGGTGGTGTCAGTCGCTGCGGTAGAGCCGTCCGAGGTCGATCAGTTCGACGTCCTGACTGTTCGCCCTTGCGCTCTGCGCGTCCGAGGTGAATCCGGCGCGGGAGAACAGCCAGCACGGGTTGACCCACTACCATTGCGTGCTGACATTGATCAGACGGAGGCTCGACTGGGGATGAGCTTTCAGCCATCATGGGGGTATAGACATGCAGGCTTATAGCACGTTCGTGCGCCGGGATGTGTGGACACTCCAGGCCGATGACCCGTGGGATCCCATCACCGTGGCGTACGCCGACGCTGTCTCGGCCATGCAGGCACGTCCGGCCACAGACCCGACGAGCTGGACCTTCCAGGCCGCGATCCACGGAACGTACGCGGCGCCGCCGCCGGGCGCCCGCTGGAACGAGTGCCAGCACCAGAGCTGGTACTTCCTGTCCTGGCACCGCATGTATCTCTACTACTTCGAGCGGATCGTCCGAGCGGCCGTGGTGAGCGCCGGTGGTCCGGCCGACTTCGCGCTCCCGTACTGGAACTACGATCAATCGTTCCCGGCAAACACGCTTCCGCAGCCATTCCGCGAGCCGACCCTGCCTGACGGCTCGGCGAACCCGCTGTTCCTGCCTCCCCCTCGGCGTCGCAGCTCTATCGCCAACGGCTTCCAGCTCTCGCCCCTCGTAACGTCAAGCAGTGCCGCCATGGCGATAACGAACTTCGTCGGCCCCCCCGGACCAGGCTTCGGGGGCGGGAGACGGCCTCCGGTGCAGTTCGGCGGGAGCGTGGGTGCTCTGGAGCAAACGCCGCACAATGCCATCCACGTTCAGGTCGGCGGCACCCCAAGCGGGCAGTGCCAGGGCGGTTTGATGATCGACCCGAACTGCGCCGCGCTCGATCCGATCTTCTGGCTGCATCACTCCAACGTCGACCGCTTGTGGAACCAGTGGCTGGCGCTGGGAGGTGGCCGCGCCAATCCCAGCGACGCCGCCTGGCTCGACCAGCCCTTCACCTTCCACGACGAGACCGGAGCGGTCGTCACCCTGACCGGTGCCCAGGTGGTGGACAGTGCCACGCAATTAAACTACCGCTACGACACCGAACCAGCTGTCCAGGAATTGGCGGCCAGCATGAGCGGCGGTCCGACACCACCCCCGCTTTCAGAACCGCCCGAGATGGCGGCTGCGACGGAGCGACCCTTCGAGCTGACCGGTGGCGCTCACTCGGTCGAGCTCACGGTGCCGTCGAGCACCAGGTCCCTGCTTGCCGGTGATGATGTCACCACGGGAGCCCGGACCATGTACCTCAACGTCGAAGACATCGAAGCCGAGCAGAATCCCGGCATCGTCTACGGGGTATTCCTCAGCATGCCATCCGATCCTGCGGCAGATCGCGCCCGATATCACGTCGGCAACATTGCGCTGTTCGGTATCGAGGTGATGAACGACCCTGATGCGACCCACGGTGGCGTGCCCGGTTTCCGCCACACCTTCGACATCACGCGCGTCGTCAGCGAGCTGAGCGAAGCTGGTAACTGGGAGCCGAACGCCATCACGGTGACCTTCGAACCCATCTCGCCGATACCGCCACCCGGCGAGGAGGGCTTGGTGGGCGCGCTCGCCGAGGAGGCGGTGGACGTTCCACCTGTGCGCATCGGCCGGGTCAGTCTCTTCGTGGGTTGAGGGGCTCACCGGTGGTCGATCGATTCTCCGCCGTACGGCGGGCCACCATTGCGCTCGCCTGGCGACCCGAATGGCCCATCGCGGTGGTGGTGGCGATGGCGTGGGTGGCACTCGCCGTCATCTCCGCCTCGCCGTCACACCAGGGTGTGCACGCCGCGCACGGAGTGCACAGTGCTACGTCAACTCCGGCCGCGATCGGCGCCGCCGTCGGGGGCTGGCCGCTCGGAGCTTGGGCGCTGATGTCCGTGGCGATGATGGTGCCGGTGACGTTGCCGGCCGTCCGCCACGTCGGCCTCAACAGCATCCGACGACGGCGGCGGTGGGCGATGGCCGTCTACGTAGCGTCGTACCTCGCCGTGTGGGTGCTGTTCGGGGTGCTGGCTCTAGCGTTCGTCTGGGCACTGAGATCAACTGGCCCGGGATCAACTGGCACCTGGTCAACCGGCACCTGGTCAACTGGCCTTGGCGATCACCAGCTCGTCGTGGGCGCGCTGGTAATCGCGACCGGGTGGCAGCTGACGAAGTGGAAGCGGCGAGCGGTCGTCGCCTGCCAGCGCACCGTGCCGCTGCCACCAACAGGCTGGCGTGCTGATTACGGCTGCGCTCATTTCGGGGTCCGGCAGGCGGGGCGCTGTGTCATCTCGTGTTGGCCGCTGATGCTGCTGATGGCCGTGGTCGGGCACAGCAGTCTCGTCATCATGGCAGCGCTTACCGCCGGCATCCTCGCCGAGCGGCGTGCGTCGGCTGGAAAGCGCCTCATCGTGCTGCTCGCCGGCGCGCTAGCAGTGGCCACCGTCGGAACCGTGCTGTTCGGCTGAACGCCAAGCCGACGCTCCTATACAGTGACGGTCCGGTCACTGTACGTGGAGCATCGGGAGGGGCGATGGATCCGGGCCTGACGGCGTTGACGGCAACGGCGGCGACGACAGTGGTGCAGCTGCTGGCGACGGCGGCGTGGAAACAGGCCACCAGCGCGGTGGGCAGTTTGTGGCGGCGGGTGCATCCGCAGCGGGCCGAGACGGTGCAAGCCGAGCTGGAAGAGCGCCGTGCTGAGGTGCTTGACGCTCGGCAGGCCGGGGATGGGCAGGTCGAGCAGGCCCTGGTCGGCGAGTGGCAGGGCCGGTTGCAGCGCTTGGTGGTCGCTGACCCGCAGGTGGCGGATGAGCTGCGGCGGGTGGTGGCGGAGTTGCGTTCGGTGCTGGCTGACGCCGATCCCCCGCAGGGCGCCAGGATCACCATGCAGGCCACGACGTTCGGTAGTAGCCGGGTGCATCAGGCGGGCCGTGACGTGCACATCACCACCGGGGAATGATCGATGGGACCCTCCGGCGAGCAGCCTGCGGGGGACTCTGCCCGCCAGGAAGCACACGCGTCTGGCGACGCCCGCATCAACCAGGCCGGCCGGGACCTGCATGTGCATTATCCGGACGGTGTTCGGCGGGTTGAGCCAGGCGCCGACGTGCGAGAGTGCCCGTATCCGGGTTTGGCCTCGTTCGGACCCGAGCAGGCCCGGTGGTTCTTCGGCCGGGATCAGCTGACCGCGGAGCTGACCGCACGCCTTGATGCCCGGCTACATACCGGCGGGGTACAGGTGGTGGTGGCACCCTCGGGAGCAGGGAAGTCTTCGCTGTTGCATGCCGGTCTGCTCCCTCAGCTGGACCGCGGTGCCCTACCGGGGTCCAGCCGGTGGCCCAGAATGGTCTTCACTCCCACCGCGCAGCCGCTGGCTGCCCTAGCCACTCAGATCACCGCACTCACCGGCGCTGACCCGGCCACCGCGCCGCGGTGTGTGGAGCTGCTACGCCATCACCTCGGCCGCGAGGACAGGGTTGTGGTGGTCGTTGACCAGTTCGAGGAATTGTTCACCCTGTGCCCCGACGACCAGCAGCGGCGCAGTTTCATCGAATTGCTTTCCCGGCTGGCAAGCCCACCGCACCCCGTCGCATTGGTCGTGGTGGGTATCCGGGCCGATTTCTACGCCGCCTGCGCCAACTACTCTCGCCTGCGCACCGCGTTGCAGGACAACCCACTCGTGGTCGGGCCAATGTCGGACACCGAATTACGGGCGGCGATCCTGTACCCGGCACGGGACGTGGCGCTCGACGTCGAACCGGGCCTGGTCGAGCTGCTGCTGCGGGACCTCGGGAACACCGCGGGCGGGATGAGCGGCTATGAGGCCGGGCGACTTCCGTTACTGGCGCACGCGTTACGGGCTACCTGGCAACAGCGGCACGGCCACACCCTGACGGTGGACGGCTACCGGAGCACCGGTGGTATCCATCGCGCGGTGGCGACCACGGCCGATCGGGTCTTCGACGCCTTGGACCCAGCCGGCCAGCACGCGGCCCGGCCCCTGTTCCTGCGGCTGATCAAAATCGGTGACGGCACCGAGGACACCCGCCGCCGGATGTCCCGCGCGGATCTCCTCCAGGGCCTCGATCGCAGAGCCGTGGGACCGGTGCTGGACGCGTTCACCCAAAGCCGGCTGCTTACCCAAGACCAGGACACCGTCGAGATCACCCACGAGGCCCTGGTCCGAGCCTGGCCCCGGCTGCGCCAGTGGATCGACACCGACTGGGCCGGAAACCTGATCCGCCAAGAACTCGACGAAGCCGCCGCCGTCTGGGACCGGGATCGCCGAGACACCGCCGGCCTGTACCGGGGAAGCCGCCTGGAGGCGGCCCGCGCCTGGGCCACTTCGGCGTCGCAGGAGGGCGACCTGAGCCCCACCGCGACCGTTTTTCTCGCCGCGTCCACCCAGCATGAACATCGCGCAGCCAGGCTACGCCGCGCTGTGCTCGTCGTGCTGTCCGTGCTAGCCCTTGTCGCGTCGGGAGCTGCGGTGTTTGCCTTCGACCAAAGGGCCACCGCGCAGAGCGAACGCGACACCGCCGTCTTCAACGGGGTCACCGCCCAAGCTGACCGACTGCGCAGCACGGACGTGTCCCTGGCGGCGCAACTCGACCTCACCGCTTACCGCATGCGGCCGAATAATCCGGACCGATACACGGCCCTGGTCACCGATGCGAATGCCGCCTTGTCCACCCCGCTCACCGGCCACACCGACACCGTTAACGCGGTGGCATTCAGTCTTGATGGGTACACCCTGGCTACCGGCAGCGACGACCAGACCGTGCGGTTGTGGAACGCGACTGACCCGACTCACCCCACGTCTCTGGGTCCACCCCTGACCGGCCACACCGATGCCGTCAACGCGGTGGCATTCACTCGGGATGGGCGCACCCTGGCCACCGGCAGCGCCGACCAAACGGTGCGATTGTGGAACGTGACCGACCCGGCCCACCCCACCCCGCTGGGCACACCCCTCACCGGCCACACCAGCTCGGTCCTCTCGGTGGTGTTCAGCCCTGATGGGCACACGCTGGCCACCGGCGGCGGCGACGACCAGACGGTGCGGTTGTGGAACCTGACCGACCCGACCCACCCCACCCCACTAGGCCAACCCCTGACCGGCCACACCAGCGCTGTCCTCTCGGTGGCATTCAGTCCTGACGGGCGCACCCTGGCCACCGGCAGCCGCGACCAGAGCGTGCGGCTGTGGACTCTCACCGACCCGGCCCAACCCACCCCACTGGGTACACCCCTGACCGGCCACACCGACACCGTCTACGCGGTGGCGTTCAGTCCAGATGGGCACCGTCTGGCCACTGGCAGCGGCGACCAGACAGTGCGGTTGTGGAACGTGACCGACCCGGCCCAACCCACCCCGCTGGGCACACCCCTGACCGGCCACACCAGCGTTATCAGCGCGGTGGTGTTCAGTTCGGATGGGCACACCTTGGCCACCGGCAACCACGACCAGACTGTCCGGCTGTGGGACATTCCCTACGCGCTCATGACCGGCCACACCGACTACGTCCGAACGGGGGCGTTCGGTCCTGATGGCCACACCCTCGCCACCGGCAGCCGCGACCACACGGTGCGGTTGTGGAACCTGACCGACCCCGCCCACCCCACCCCACTAGGCCAACCCCTGACCGGCCACACCGATGACGTCAGAGCGGTGGTGTTCAGCCCGGATGGGCACTCCCTTGCCACGGGGAGCGCCGACCAAACGGTGCGATTGTGGAATGTGACGGACCCGACCCGGCCTACCCCGTTGGGCCAACCCTTGACCGGCCACACCAGCTCGGTCCTTTCGGTGGCGTTCGGTCCTGATGGGCGCACCCTGGCCACCGGCAGCGCCGACCAAACGGTGCGATTGTGGAACGTGACGGACCCGACCCGGCCCACCCCGTTGGGCCAACCCCTGACCGGCCACACCCACACCGTCTACGCGGTGGCGTTCAGCCCGGATGGGCGCACCCTTGCCAGCGGTAGCGCCGACCGAACCCTGCGGTTGTGGAACGTGACCGACCCGGCCCACCCCACTCCGTCGGGCACACCCTTGACCGGCCACGATAACTGGGTCCACGCGGTGGCGTTCAGCCCAGATGGGCGCACCCTGGTTACCGGTAGTGACGACCAGACTGTGCGGTTGTGGAATGTGGCCGACCCGGCCCACCCCACGCCACTGGGCCAACCCCTGACCGGTCACACCAACGTTGTCCCCGCAGTGGTATTCAGCCCGGATGGGCGCACTCTGGTCAGTGGTAGTGCCGACCGAACCCTGCGGTTGTGGAATGTGACCGATCCGGCCCACCCCACGCCACTGGGCCAATCCTTGATCGGTCACACCGACTTCATTAACACGGTGGCGTTCAGTCCTGATGGACGTACCCTGGCCAGCGGCAGCGGCGACAAGACCGTGCGGTTATGGGGAATGAACGTCGATCAAGCAATCCAGCGGATCTGCGCCACCACCAGGAATACCCTCACCCTCGAGAAGTGGAAGCAGTACGTGTCGCCGGACCTGCCCTACGACCCGCCTTGCCCGTGATCTGCCGTGGTCGGTCCCGACAGCTCGGACGCCCCGACAGTAGGATCACGGCCGTGCCGGATTCTGACGACTTCGAGACCCGCCTGGCCATCGTCGAGCGGGACGTGGCTCAGCTCCGGGAGCAGGCGCTCTCACCAGCTCCGACGCTGCCGCGGCCCGTGTGCTGGCAGCCGTTGCCGATCGTGACGTGTCGGAGGTCCGCGCTGAGCTGCGCGCCCATACTCAGGGTCTCAACGCCTTGTGGGAGACCCAGTTGGAGCAGGGCGGGAGATCACCAGCGTTCGGCAGGACGTGGTCGAGCTGGGACGGGAGATGCGCGAGGGTTCGCCACGCTGGCCACCGGTATGGCACAGATCACCGCGCTGCTCACGAATATCACAGGGTCGGAGCGCGACGGTAGCTGAACGAATCGTTTGGACCCGTCTCCTGGCGAGTTCCTACCCGCTCGGACGATGCCCGGCACTGCGTATGCGACTCATCCTATGGTGTCGAGCGGATTATTCCTGAAAAATTCAACCACCCGGCCCATGCCTTCCAGGAAGGTGCCACCGGCCCGATCAGGTTTTTTCATCACGTATTCGAACAGCGTCCGCAGCCACTCGTTCGTGAAGTCGAGGCGAGGAAATTCTTCGATGAGCTCCCGAACAAACCGTGGATCAAGGTTTTCGACTCTGAACCCAGCCACGTCCGCCGCGGCTCCGAAGTTCACCAGGCGCACCTCAGGCCCCTTGTAGTTGGCGATTCCTGCCTCTAAGTGGAGTGCAATCGCGTCCCACACCACCTCGATCTTGGGCGCGGGGTAGACGTGTCCCGCCAGGAACTCACGAGCAGCCTGTGCCCCGTCGACATCGAATCGCCGGCCCTGATCGTAGGGTTCGAGCACGCCGAGATCATGCAGCATGGCAGCGATGTAGACAATCTCGCGATCGAACCGCAATCCGCTTTCGGCGAGCCTGTCAGCAAACCAGAAAGTCCGTGCACAGTGGTTGAAGAGAAAGGGTGGGTACGCTCGCCGAGCGAGATCAGTAGCCTCGCGCGCGATCTTGGAGTCAGGCGCACCGGCAGGAAAAGAACTGAGCATCAGACCTCTGTCCCGGATCAGTGTTCGGGCGGATGACATCGACCTTACCGGGAGTTTAGCCCAGGTCTTTCGCAGTGTCCGCAAGCAGGTGAGCCTACGCGGCTCGTGCGTGGGATTGGGTGCTATGACACTGTTACGCACGCACGACCTTGATGCGGGCGCCGAGGTGTTTGGCGATTTGTCGTAGGTCGCCGGTGTCGCTGGTGAGAACGGCATGCCGGATCGGGACTCCTCACCACCCGCACGAGGGCGTCAGCGAACTGGCCGCCGTCGGCGTCCGGGAGCCGTTCCGCCACCGGGGAATCGCCGCTGCACTGACCGTGCTGCTCACCCGGCACAGCCCCGCGGTCGGCATCACCACCATCCCTTGACCCAGGAGGGCGACGCCGAGGAGCGCATCTACCGAAGGGCCGGCTTACACCCGCACCACCGAGATGCTGCACATCTCGCGGTAGCTCACCAGGCGAATGCTGACTCGCTCAGACCCCACGGAAGCGGTTGGTCGCCTCGATCAACTCATGGACAGGCAGGTGGCGGTCTGCTCGAGACCGGCGCGGTCACCGTTACGCCTAGTTCAGACGGTCAACACGGTCGGGCGGATGCCGAGATGTGTGGCGATCCGTCGTAGGTCGTCGGCGTCGCTGGTGATCACGGCATGCGGTCCCGCCGTGGCACCGAGAACGGCACCCAGATGCGCATCGGCCACCGACACCCCGAGGGACGAGCGGATGCCTGCTGCTTCGTCGGCGGCCAGCGTGTCGAGCGCGATGTCATCGATACGCAGGCGGTTGACCATGGCAGCACCGGGCTCCCGCCGGCTCCACCCGGCCTCGACCCGCACACAGATGGGCACGAGCAACCGCACCGCACCGGCGCGGCGTAGGTTTCGTGCCACCACAGCTTCTACCACCGCGAGCATGCGCCGGTGCCTGTGGTACGCCGGATCGGCGAGAGCCTGGACAGCCTCATTGTCCAGCACAACCGTACGTGCCTGTCTCATGCCACCGCCTGCCTCAGGCAACTGCGGCGGCGAGGCCAGCAGCATAGAGCAGCACGTCATCGGGGCCAGGGTCGTCCTTCACGAGGCCCACCTCGGCGGCGGCGCGGCGGACCAGGTCCGGACGCGCGGCCAGCGGGTGGCCGTCGATCTCCGCGGCGGCGAGCGTGATCTCGGCAAGACCGGGACAAACGTCGGGACAACTCCTATAATGCACATCGAGCACGGCGCGCTGGGCGAACGCCTCCAAAGCATCGCGCAGCCCGCGCACGGTCAACTCCGTGGTCGACGCAGCGAGGCCCAGCTCGGCGGCGAGGATCGCGGCCTCACGCAGGGCGAGGATCGCGGCCTCACGCAGATTGCCCGGAAGACGCACCGACGTGCCGACGGTGGCCCCAGCGGAACCGTCAAGAAGATCGAGCGTAGTAGGCACCCCACGACCGGTGCCCCGCGCCGTCCAGACATAGGTGACTGCCGTACCGCGCCTGCGCTTCGAGTGCTCGGCTGGAGAGCCACTGGTTGAGCGACGGCACCCCGCTGTCGAACCGCGACAGGTCACTCCGCTCGTCCAAGCATCCGGACGCCCAGGTGGTCACAGGCGGTGGTACTGGCGTTCGCGCTGGACCAGCCGGGTCAGGGCAGGTGCATCGTCGGGTATGTCGAACGCGCTAGCCGACTGGTCGAGCCGTGCGGCAGCAACGTCGATGCGTTCCTTCGTCGCCGAATCGACGCGGACTTCCAACCGCTCGGTCTTGAAAGACATGCAAACCACCCTCCTTTCCTCGGTACCCCCAGCGTACGGACAACATCCGTACATCACTAGTCATCCCGTAGTTTGCTTACCACTGCAGGTTAGCTGAATAGTCCAGTCGCAACCAGCGCGACACCGCCTGCCGCGGCGAACCAAAGGGAAAACTGAACATATCGGTGTTTAATCCACACGATTCTGCTGATGTTGACCAACTGGTGACTGAGTGCGGGTAATGGATCCTGCTCGTTCATCACGTGGGCGAGTTTGGTCGGATCCCAGCAGCGAAGATTTCCGAAATAAATAAAATTGATCTGCGACTGCTGCCCGCTATCTCGAGAATAAATTCGAGGAACGACCGCGCAGGCTGCCGTCAGGACGGCGCAAAGCATAAATGTGCAGCCCGTATAAAATAATGCCGCGATCCACGGTGATCGGAAATTGGCAAAGATCCGATCTGGTGCAATGAGCCCGACTGTAGCGGCCAGCACCGCAACCTCCGCGGAGAGCGCGAAACCTGCCTTGCTGTCCACCTTCCCGGTCCAGCCGATCAGGGCTTCGTGCAATTTCCACGCAACGTCTAGTCCATTCAGCTGCGGCGCTATGTCCTCTCCTATCTTGTCCGATCGTCTGTGACTGATCAGTTGTTCCTGGCGAGTCGGCAGGACTATACCGGGCTCTCCAAAGAGCAACTGCAAAACGCGAATCACCAAGCAGGCACCGATTAATAGTTGTTGACACGATAGTCCCCTCGCTCCACCACCGTCACCCATCATGCGCTTCCACCGTTATTCCCTTTCTTCGGCAAGAGAAATATGTTGGCTGTTGCCCGAAGTGGGAACACTATGCCCTCGTAACTCATCGTACCGGTGATCGATCACCTGTTCCTTCCGTGTCTCGATATCTACACGGTGTTTTTGGGACCTGAGATCCATCTCGCTACGAAGCCGATCCGCTTCACCCGCAAACTCGTACTGCTCCACCGCAAGTCCGCCGAGGTACTTCGCTTCATCAGCATTTATCTTCCCTTCATACATTCTTTCGGCGGTCGCAGAACGACGATCGACGAGTCGATCGTAAACGGTGAGTCCGCCGAAAAACTTGACGAGAACCGGCAAGCAGTCAACGAGAATGAAGAAAATCCGAATGAACCACAGCGCGGCGAATAGAAAGGCATTAGTGTGAACCAGCTCGTCCAATGCCCGGAACCGTTCGAGCAGACCGATCTCGCGCTGGTTGGCGCGGAGTTCATCGACTCGGCGGTCCGCCTCGGCCGCCCGTACCGCTTGGAAGTCCGCGTTCGCCGTGGTCACATCGCCCTGCAACTGAGTAATCCGGGCATTGAGCCGGGTGCGCAGATTCGACCTCTCCGTAATCGGGTGGGTGAGCGCGAAGTAGTCAGCCGCTTGCTCGCGCCGCAGGCACTCCAGTCCGCGGCCACGCTCACCGCTGAGCCCTGCACCTTGGGTGCCGTTGCACTCGCGAAAAGCAAGCTCTTGCAAGCGGCCAAGCTCGGCGGTGTCCGCGTTGATGGACTCCTGCAGGGCCGCAGCTTCCCGACGCAACTCTGTCAACTCGACACCCTGACTAGTCGAACTGCTGGCAAACAAAATGAGGTAACCGTCGCAACCGTCGATTGCCGGTGTAGGTTCGACACCCGGCACCGGATTGCACCGGAGCAGGTTACTCCGCAGTGTATCCACTTCCTTGTCCCGGCCGTCCTGGATGTGCTGCTCCACCGCAGTGTCAAAGATTCGCAACACCAATGGCTCAGCGATGATCACACCGAAGAAGAAGGCGATCACGAGGCGAGGGGCAAGAATTGCCGCGCGACGGTGCCAACGGGAACCCGAGCTGCTCGACACGAGCCAGCGGTCGAGGTTCAGGACGAACAGCGCCCAGATCAATGCTGGGAAGAGCAACAGGACGCTCGCCGTATCCTGTACCAAAGTCAAGGCGGTCCACATGGAAAACCCGGCGATCACGGCGGTGCCGAGGACGATACCGCCGAGGGCAGTGTAGCGTGGCCTTTCGTTCGGCACCCGGTCCAGCAACGTCTCATCGACCCCGGTGAGTTTCCGCAACCAGCGGTTAAATTTGGATATGGTGTGGTGGTTATCAGATTCACTCGCCACTGGCTCAGTCTGCAAGGTCATCCTCACTCACGATGTCCGGACCGCGCTCGGTCCTGGCAGTCCTCTGGTCATCAAGGACCTTCTGGTCATTTCCGGTAATTGAGGAGTAATTACTATTACCGCCCACATCGGCCCGGTTGCCGACTACGTTGTGCATGAAATTTTCGATGAGATCCCCCACATCCATCGGAAATTTGTCGAGATGACCACCGTCAGCCAGGATCTTTATATATTCGCCGACTTGCAAGCGCTTGCGTTGCTCTGCCAGATAAGCGTCATCAGCGGCCTTTTCCGTGCTGATTTGACCTCGGCTCACTCCGAGTGCTGTGATAAACTCGGCGCCACTATGGAAGATTTTTGAGAGCCGTTCCACGTCTCGGTCCTCAAATGCTTTCTGGAGCTCACCGAGATGCTGGTTCCAGCGTTCGTTCCGTATTAGTTCCGCCTGGAACCGCAGCGTCTGCGGTGTAGCTACCGCAACCGTGACTAGGCCAATATTAAGTCCCTCGATCTTAGGTGGATCGACTTCACAGTACGCGTGGATCCGTGCATCCACATCACGCCGCAGAAGGTTGAGCTGCTCGACAGTGTGCTGGATCCCGAGCCGCGCGAGTTTCGGATCAAATTTGAGATGCTGGGCTAGCAGTTCCCGAACATCGAGCAGTCCGGCCTGGGCGACGATGACAGGATCGGTAACTCGGCAACAAAAATAGACTTCGAGGAGAAAATCATCTGCCGCGTCGGCGGAAGGGATCGTTAATTCGACTTTGATCACACGTTTTCGTCGGTCGACCAAGCTCACAGCCACCGCATCAACGACGACCTCCTCTCGGCCGTTGAGAGGACCCGAATAGGGCATTTCTTCCCATCGTGTCCCGGTCTCAAACACGAGAAGTGTTCCGGCTCGTCGAGTCGGCAACTCGTTGAGCGCGCGGCGAGCACCCTTCCACCAGACTCGCCGGACGGGGTCGAGTGATCGTTCTTCGATCACCGGGTAATTTCTCTCCTTCATCGACAAATCTCCTTATCGGAAGCAGAGTGGTGGCGTATGTGTGAACGCGGCCAAGAGAGCCGCCGCTATGGGCCGGCTCGGACTATCGGTATCAGGGTCGGCGGCGAGGCCGTGCACGAGATAAGGCTTGAGCGTTGCACCCTCCCGCTCAGAAAGGTTTGACCAGATCGCGTCACCGAGCCTGCCGGCATCAGCGGCGTTCGTGGGGTCCAGCGCGAGTAGAGTGTCCCGGAGCGCGTCGATCGCCAGCTTGCGGTGTGACGCGCTGCGCAGTACCTCAGCCCATAGCGTGCCCAGCACAGGTACGCTATCGGATTGCCTGCGCAGTACGACGGCCGCGACGGGCTCAGCGAGATCCGCTCGTCGCGTATCGAGTACAGCAAGCACGGTGTCCAATGCGAGCCGGCTACGGCGGAACCCAGGCCGCGATGTCCCGTGCCGGTTGAGTTCGCGTTGGATGAACCGCAGCACCGTAGTGGCACTATCGGGATCTTCGATCGATGCGGCAAACAGCGCCGCGATGGATCGGCAGGCAATCTTACGGATCAACTCGCTGCGGGCAGAAAGGTGCCACAACCACCGTAGAGCGTCACCTTGATACCGGATACCAAGCTCAAGGCCCAGTGCAACGGCAGCAGTGGCGGCCCTACGTTCCCCGGCGCCGGCGGACCAGCGAATCGCAGTGGCGAGAGCGACGGGAGCCAGATCCTCGCCATTGCACATCCAGGTCAACACGTATGCAGCGGTATGACGCTCCATAACGAGGCCATTGGCCCAGGAATCCAGGAAAGATGCCTTAACCTCGGGGAGCGCGGGGGTTGCGAGCAATGCGACACCGAGTGCGACCTGCAACCGGATCTCTGAATCCGGTTCTGCGGCAAGCTCGTGCAGCCACTCGCGAATCGGCGCCCATAGTTCCCATCCGTAGCGGTCGTTGAGCTCGGCGATCACCCATCTTCGGTGTCGATCGGAGCAGAAGACCAATCTTCTGTCGTCATCAAGTCGAACTGGCTCCTGCCGCTCGACGAACGCTGCGGATGTCACGGGGTCGGCTCTACGTTGGGGCAGCGTGAGCGGGACATCTTTGGCCATGGCATTGGGGCCTGTTGCCATCTCCTCCGCGAGCGCTGTCAGCCGGGCCGTGAGACGCTCGAAGACCCGTTCCGGAAGACCGTAGGAGAATGCCAATGCGGTCATTCGCAGCACGTCGTGCGGTTCGGGCTTGGCGTCGAACCATGACCGAACTTGGGTGTGCTCGGCGTTGTCAGCGGAGGTTAGCGCCGCATCGGTGCCCGCAGCCAATCCCGCGATAAGGTTGACCACGTCACGCGGTCGCCGCATTGCCGCCACCCGCTCCTCAAGCTGAGGGACGTCAACGTCGTTGGGCAGTTCACGACGGTCCAGAAGCCGGGTGAGCAACTTCCCCAGATCTGGACCGCCTACCTTTATGAGTGTGCCGGCCAAGCTGCTCCGGGCAGCTTCGGTGAGTTCATGTACGGTGATGACAAGGTAGGCGCCCGTCGCTCGGAGCTTGTGGCGGAGATTGTCCACGTGGAACCGCTGCAGCGCCTCCTCCTGGCCATCGCCGATAAAATCCTGCACCAGGTAGCCGCCACCGCTGCGAAAATCCTGCTCTGCGAGTTCTTCGAAAGATTGTGCGGGGGACAGGGAGGTCAGGCGAGCATCAGAGGCGACGACATCGTGCAGCAATGCCAGCGCGGTGGTGCGCTTACCGGAGGACTCCGGTCCGCGCAGGGCGACAAGGTGCCCGTCACTGAGAGTTCGCTTGGCACGCCTGAAGTCTGGCGGCTGCACAAAGCAGTGCAGCTCGGTATCTACCGTTACGCGATCGATCCGGCCGGTTACTCGGCGCGGAGAGGTGGCTCTCTCGACACCGAAAAGCGCCTCCCGGGCATCGACACCGCCGTAGAATTTGTTGATCACTAAATTCCAGTGGGCCGCTTCCTCGTCCACGGCGTCAATATCGTCTTCGGAACGCTTTTCTTCAGGCGGGGCAGGCGCGTCCTCGTCGCTTGTCGCCTCATCGCCCTCTGGTTCGTCGGTCATCGGCTCCTCGCTCACGACTGCTTCCGGCGACCGTAGTTGATACCGATAACACCTCGGCGGATATCTACCTTGTCGTCGAAGCGGTTGTGTACGACGTTCGCGGTCGCATCGGCTCCGGTTTGAACCGTGGCCGCACCATTGTCTGCTGCCGCTGCGGGCGAGACTGGAGAAACATGAGCAGCCGTGGTCCCATCGTTTTCGATATCGAGGTGGTGCACATCCGCACCGGGCAACCAGATCCACGCATCGTCGCGGAACTCCTTCTCCTGCACGGCGATCTTGCGGAAGTGTCCGGGGCGTTGCGAGGTGTGTTCCTGTGCGATGATCTCGTCGAAGATCCGCTGAGACACGATCAGAGCCAGATGCGCGTCCGCGGCAGCGGCCAGTGCGGACCGCAGCGGACCACAAGACAGCAGCCGACTGACGACGACGACGGCCTGACCGGCAAAGCCGTTGGAGGCCAGGTACGCCACTCCGTGGTGGATTGCCACCCGGAGTCGGAGCTGCGCGTCCCGCACCAGGTTGCGGTTGTGCCGGCGAAGCGCCAAGTCGATCTCACGGACCAGATCATCGACGACCCGGGGCTCCGGCTCGTTGCTGGGCAGCAACGCCAACTCGCCGTCCCCGGCAGGTTGCCGGGTCCAGGTGTCGCGCTCAAGGCCAGCCGCCTCGGCAGCCGTCGCGAGAATCTCGGTAAGCGCCTTCTGGGTGGTGAACTGCTGCCGGTCCCCCGAACGGCCGTAGCCCTCGGCGTCGACCCCCACGCACAGGCAGCGGCCCACGTACTGCTCGTTGTTCGTTGTCATATCGCTCCTCACGCCCGGTCGGGTCGGACCTAACCCGCATCCTGCAACGTCCGACCCGACCACATCCCGTATCAGTACGGGATGTCTTGGGAGAGATCGGCGATTTGCCGAAGCTTGGTCACATCTGAGACGTAAATTTTACGGTGGTGTCGCTCGAGAATTCCGTCTTCCGACAGTGAGTGTATTGTCTTCTCAAACGTGGTGAGCGCGACTCCGGCCAATGATGCAAGTTCACCCTGGCTGAGGGCGACACCAAGTTCCCACCCTTGTGCGGCTTGCTGCCCGTACGCCATGACCAGTTCGGCCAGTAAGCGCGCTACCCGCACCGGCGCTGGGTACGCACGGAAATCTACTCGGCGACGGTTCGCCCATCGTAATCGGTGGCTGATGATGCTTGCCACCGCGATAGCTGCATCCGGATAGTGTCCGAGGAAGTTCGTAAACTCGTTGCTCGTGATGAGCCGTACGCGCGTCCTTGAGCACGTTATGACACTGGCCGACCTCGGTCGTCCCTCGAGCGCGGCCATCTCGCCCACCAGATCCCCGCCGACCCGGATGCCGAGCAGGGCCTCATAACCTCCGGAGCTTGACAGGATAACCTTCACACAACCGGACAAAAGAACGAGCGCGTGCCGATCGCGATTCCCGTAACTGATCACTGTCTGGCGGGGAGCATAATCGACAGGTCTACCGAGTCTGAGGAGTTCTTGACGACTGCCGTTGGACAGTCGGGCGAGCAATGTGCTGGATGGCCAGTCCTTTGCGGGCACTGGCATGATCGGCCTCTCGTTTGGGCCTTGTTGTGGCTGGACATTGTTTTTAGCTTCTTGGTCTCAAGTCAATGCCGCGTAGCGTAGTTTGATCATGGTGGTGGCCTGCTGTTTCTCGGAGGTGCTCGGCGTGGCGGGGTGGTGATCGTCGGGGTGGCTGGCACGGTCGCTGATCATGGGCGAGGGTGTGGTGGTG
>JBOHHF010000428.1:0-8148 GCA_050700495.1 Pseudonocardiaceae bacterium | reverse complement strand
ACCTCGCGTGCCGCCGTGACCGCAGGGTTCTCGTTGGAGTCGACGTAGCCGCCGGGCAGCTCCCAGGTCCAGCGGTCCAGCACGAACCGGTGCCGCCAGATCAGCAACACCCGCTGCCCGGCGTCATCAAGCAGGACCGTCATGGCCGCCTTGGGCATCCGCAACACGTACTGCTCGAAACGTACCCCGTCGGGCAACTCCACCTGCGCGACGCTCAACCGCAACCGCCGAGTGTCATCCACCAGCCGCTCACCGTGAATGGTCCAGCGCGTCGGCTCGGGTCGACTGTCCTTGCCTGATGACACTCGGACAGTCTCGCGCACTTCAGGTATCGTTGGCGCTTCGGTACGGCGGGTGATCGACTGGCACGACGTGCGGGCTGGCCCGTGAAGCGTCCGAGCGCAGCAACAACGGGAATCGGCGAAAGTCGCAGGCGGACAGGGCAGTCGCTCCGGTGATCACGCTGCCGTAGGACCTGCCATGATCAGGCGGCGTGTACGCATCGCACCCACCGCATCACCGGCGTGTCAGCCCCTCAACAGTGCCCCAGCAACATCACACCCGAGTTCGTCACTCAGACGCATGTTTAGCAGGGGTTGCCGCCGACCATCGAAGATCCCACCGCGCTCGACCGCCAGCGGTCACTGCCCATCCGCCAGATCGCCCCACACCTCACGCCTCTCGTCGGCGATGTCGTCAGCACTCACGTCCGGCAACCGGCCGGCGAGCGATCCATACATGTTCCGCCGAGCGACAGGCGGGCGGAGTGGTTGACTCCTTCTAGGGTTGATCCATTTCGCGGAGGCGGGGGCACCAAACGTCTTGAACCAAGCCATTGCGACGGCCGCAGAACCCAAGCACGGCTTCGTTGACAACGCCATCCCGCACCTGTAGTAGATACACAGCTTTGTCGACCGGGACGCGGCCTCGAACGTCACCGCCGAAGTCGATCGTTCCAGTGGCCCCCTCCATCTGCGCGGGGGCCGTGATCTGACCGATCTGGTGCCAAGTGGCTGCGGGAGTGATCGGAATCTGCTCACCGCCCTCCCGTAGGTACTTGATTGCCGTGATCATGGACAGGGCCGCGTCATAGGTTAAGTGCGGCATGGCCGTCCTGTGACCGGCCCTCCGGCCGTCCCGGCAAACGGGAACAAACCTGTGTATGTCGTGAAGAAGTTCTTAAGAGAATCCGGCATGCCTTGCGGTGCGTCGCGCCCCTCCGGAATCACTGCGAAAGTAATGTAGGAGAACGGAATTGAATTCCTCTTCAAACGTTCCACATCTGCAGCATAGCGGCTAACATCGTCGCCGCCGACAATCAGTGGCGGTCTCGCCGGGCAGCTACCTGCTACGCCCTCGAGATAGCTCTGGAAATCCGGCACTGGGCGGCCCACGTAAAAAACTACTCCACCGTAGCCGCAGGAGTCCCGGCCAGCGACGTTTGCGTTGTCGACGCTTCTACTTCCGTTCGGGTTGCCCTGTGGTGCGCCACTCGGGTGAAGTTGACGAGCTCGGTCGTAAAACCCTTTGCCACTAGGCTGATTTGCAAGTCGCTCGCTAAGTTCTGACCGTAAATATCGGTGGCATCATCCGAGACGTAAATCCGCGCAGCAGACTCGATCTGGGCGCCTGTCAGCGACGCACCGTTGTCCCTACGATTGGCCGCATAGGCTGCGGCGACCTCTGCCTGTCGCCGGTTCTGCGGTGCGATTTGGTAGAACAGCGAGTTGCTGTCTGCCAATGCGTCGGCGGATAGCGGCGCCGCAACTACGGGTAAGCCTTTTTGTGCGAGCGCTCGGATCGTCCGGAGCGTCGGCTCACGGCTCTCGTTTAGGCCGACGACACCGACCACGCTGCGGTCGCTCTCGGCGAGCTTCCCAAGGGTCGCAGCGACACGCTCGCCATGAAGCATTCGTTCGCCACCGTTGGCGATCAGCACCTTTACTAGCGGCTCGAATGCGGCGTCCGTCTGAATCTGACGTCGTTGGGCCACCGCGAGTCCGGCTAGCTCCTCCCGCACAGCCGTGAGGGTCTCGGCCGAATTCGATGTCGAGGTTAAGGTCCCGAGATAGGTTATCGTGATAAATGGCCGCTGCGATTCGGTGCGGAGCCGGTCTACGGCGGCATTCTGTTCCAAGATCACGGAGCGCAGCGCGCCGAAGAACTCCCGATCTGAGACGAAGTCGAACAGGTCCTCTGTGACGCCGACGCACTCACCGTCCAACATCTCGGTCTGTGGACTGAGGCCTGGCCATGTTAGGCCATCGCCGCAGTGCACCCGGCTCCATTGCGCGTATCCCAGCAGGGTAAACAGCAGAAGTAGTATTGTTAGGGTAACTGCAACGGGCTGGCTTCGCCGCCAAGTAACTGGTGGAAACGGAGCTCGCCCATTGCGGTGCTGCGGCTGCGCTTGATTGGTCTCCGCCCGTTGCCTCAGCGCGTCAGCCGGCAGTAAGAGCACGAGATACCAGGTTTTGCTCTCTCGGCGTCGCCGGCGCGGCGTTACGTCATTCTGCCATTGTCGGTAGATGGTGTCGACATCAGTCGCGCGGTGAGCCACGGTTTGCTCCGTTTGCTCAGCATCAGGCCGGTTTGCAAACGGGGGTATCTTATCGCTCTCGCTGATCAGGAGCAGTGGGTCGTTCAGGCCGGTCACATTGCGGACGTCGTTAACGGCGCGGAGAACGGTGTATCCGCCATTGGCCCGGGACACGTTGTTCAGCAAGACGATCGGGTGGGTGGTGCGGTATCTCCGAAACCAGCGGGGTCGGTACGCTCGCCGGAGGTCCTGGATGAGCGCGCCGGTGGGTAGTTGGATGACCTGTTCAGATTCCCTTTCCCACCGCGTCATCGTGAGTCGCTCGGCGATACCCGCCAGGCTCCGGTCGTGCTCCTCCGACACGATGTGCGGCTGCCGTAGGAGCCATCGGTACGGACCGCTGACTAGCGGGATCCGGCCACTAAAGCGCAGCCAGAACCACACCGGAGGCAGTACGGTGAGCGCGACGTTCAGGACCGGCGCCATTTGCTGAATTGCGTCGAGGTCGGCCCCTGGTTCGTCGGGGTTGATCGCTGCGCGGCGACGTAATACGGCGCGCAACTCGCGGTGCCGCTTCTAGAGTCTAGTTCTCGGAGCTGCACCGCCATTAGCGACATCACGAGATCGAGATGGGGTAGTTGGAAACTCCCACCTAGCGCGGAGCTGAGTTCCTTGGCGAGGCCCCGCAGGACTTCCCGGGCAATGCTGACATCCTTAGGCGTGAGCCTTAGTGGCTCGCGGTCGGGTTCCTCGCGAACCACTTCGTCGGGTTGGCTGACGTCCCACAGCACATGTGCCACTCGTCGTGGCATTGCATCGTCCAGCCACCGGGAGATCGCAGAAAGGGTGCTCTCCTCGGTTCGTTGGGTGCGAACCAGGGAGATGATTGGCGGGGTCTCGGTTGTGCGTCCCCGTCGGGTGTACAGCCTCGCTATGAGGCTGGCTAGCTCCCCTTGTCCGATGAACTCCGGGTCGGCCATTGCGTCCTCCAGCGTAGGGTGCGATCTTACCGATCCGGCATGGGGCAGGCCGCCCGGGCATTCGAAGATCCTCGTGCAGCGTTACGACCCAGGTCGCCGGTCAGGATGCTCTTCGTCCCGAAACGTCGCTTCCGCCTTCGTCTACCCCGGGCCAACACGATGCATGCGGCTGGGCCTGGGCGTACGTCTCGGTGTGGATGGTCTGGTGGTGGGTAAATCAGCATTCGGAATTACCGTCTGGTGATCGGCCGGGTTGTCCCGCCGCCCGATCCTCGGGGTCAGGGCTGGCGCAGCACGATGGGCCGTCGGCGGCCATCGTGCTGGTAGGTCGCCCGGGCGCTTGTCGCCGGTGGGGTTGAGGGGTCCCGTCTGTCGACCAACGCCTGAAACTGGGTTAACAGCGTCATACTTCGGGGCCGCCAGCCGGTCTCCCTCCGTGCCGCCGTCACCGCGTGGACCTCGTCGGAGTCGACGTAGCCGCCAGGCAGCTCCCAGGTGCAGCAGCCCAGCACGAACCGATGCCGCCAGATCGACAAGCCGCTCATGGTGGATAGTCCAGCGCGTCGGCTCTGGGCAACCATCATCGCCGGATGACACGTCAGGCATCGCCAGCCTCGACACCAGTGCCGATCGGGCAGGCCACACCCCGTACCGACGATCTCGCAGTCGCCGTTCGGGCAGGTGACCCAGCACCGAACACTCACCAAATGGTTTCCAGGCCGGTGAGCTGGCGAAGCCGACGGTCGTAGGTCACCAGCGGGGCGGCTCTGAGAAGTGCGGTAACGGCGATCATCCGGTCGAATGGATCAGCCACCGCCGCGCGCGGGATGCGACCAACAGCGCGCGCCACGGCTTCATCGATTGGCGCGACCTCGAACCCGGAGTCCGCAGCGTCGAGGATCTCGTGGAACGCCTCGACATCTGCCTCCGAGAAGGTGCCCTTCTCCACGAGATAAATTAGCTCGACGAGGGTTACTGCTGAGATCATGAGCGGGACGTCCGCCGAAGTGGCCTCGTCCATAGCTTGGCGCGCCTTGCCTGACAGACGTGGCGACGCTTGGACGTACCAGATAAAAGCTATGGGAGTCGACGACGAGCAAACCGCTAGCGGTCACTGCCCGTCCGCTAGATCGCCCCACACTTCATGTCGTTCGTCAACGCTCACGTCCGGCAGTCGACCGGCCAGTGACCCATACATATTCCGCCGATGACCAGCCGCGCTAATCGTGAGGTGCACCCGCTGCCCTGGCACCAGCGACAGTTGCCGTACGACATCGGAGGGCACCACCAAGTCGCCGCCGGCCGTGACCACGGCGTCGACGTCCGCCCTGGACCCTGCGCCCATATCGGATCACCTCCCGCTACCGCGGCAGATCTTACCTGGGCGGCGCCGGGTACACCGAAGAATCAAGCTCAGCCCGCCTCGTTTGAGGTGAGGCCCACAGGACACGTCACGCCCGTGCCGCCGATGCCGCAGTAACCGTTCGGGTTCTTGGCGTCGGATAAATACTGTTGGTGGTAGTCCTCGGCGTAGTAGAAGTCGCGCAGGACAGCGATCTCGGTGCTGATCTGGCCGCGGTTAGCGGCGGTGAGCGCCTGCTGGTAGACGGCGCGGCTCGTCTCCGCTTCGGTGGCTTGCTCGGCGTCAGTGGTGTACACCGCGGAGCGATACTGGGTGCCCCGGTCATTGCCCTGCCGCATCCCCTGCGTCGGGTCGTGACCCTCCCAGAACACTCGCAGCAGCTCGCCGTAGGAGATCTGCGCCGGGTCGAATACGATCAGCACCGCCTCGGTGTGCCCGGTGTGCCCGGAGCACACCTCCTCGTAACTGGGGTTCGGGGTGTGACCGCCGGCGTAGCCGACCGCGGTGGAGTACACCCCCGGGGTGCGCCAGAAGATCCGTTCGGCACCCCAGAAGCAGCCCATCCCGAACACCGCGGTGTGCAGGCCGTCCGGGAACGGGGGCACGATGCGGTGCCCGTGTACGGCATGCCGCTCCGGAACCGGCATCGGGGTGGGTCGCCCGGGCAGTGCCTCCTCAGTGGTCACCAGGTGGGTCTTGTTGCGTCCGAACAGCGCCATGCACCCCAGGTTACGCCGAGACCACCGGTGCAGATTCCTTCCGCTCGCCCGGGGAGGTGCGACATGGATGCTTGTCGCTGTCCGGCGGCCCTTCTGGAGAGCTACATGGATGCTTATCGCTGTTGCGGCGGGGATTGCGGCGGGGTCTGGGGTGGGGGAGGTAGCGGCGCAGGGCCAACGTGGGCTGCTCGATGTAGTGCCAGGACAGCCATCCGCACAGGTAGGACAGCGGCAGCGCGGTCACGGTCAACGGCCACTGCGTGTCGACGCCAGCCATGATCAGCAGTTGCTGGACCGGGAACGCCCACACGTACAAGCCGTAGCTGCCGAAGACCCACGAGTCGTAGCCCTCCAGGCGGGCCGGCCAGTGGAACGCCAGCACGATCGCCCCGTAACCGGCCATGAACGGCAGCGTCAAAGCGCCGACCTCGGTGGTGTGGACCGCGATCTGGAGCCCAACCAGCGACCAGGCCACCAGCGGGGACAGCGGAATCCGGTTTCGATACGCGTGCAGGACCATGCCGATGCTGAATGCGACGAGAAAGGACACCATCGAACCGATCGGCACCTGCAGGAACGAGCCGCCATCGCCGGGGTACCCGATGCCCGCCTCGAATCGGCGGTCCAGCGCGACCAGGGCAAGCATCAGGACGATCGTCATCCACGGCGCCCGACGGAACAGCCCCAGCGCGCCGAACGCGAGGACGAGGAGGTAGCCGGTGAGCTCCATCGGCAGCGTCCAGAGCGAGCCGTTCGCCGACCACGGCCAGGGGTTGTCGACGAACACGCCGGGCAGCCGATGCTGCAATGTGTACAGGCCGGCGTTGTTGACGATGTATCCCCAGGTGCCCTGAGTGGATAGGTACTCCGTCAGGGTGAGGGTCGAGATCAGCGGTCCGATCACCAATGCCGTGACGAGCACCACGAATAGCAGTGGAGGCCACAGCCTCAGCACCCGTTTGGCCGAGAATCGCCACCAGCACGGATCCTGGCGCCAGCTGTCGCTGATCTGATACCCGCTCATCGCGAAGAATCCCATCAACGCGATGTAGCCGGGCGACAGGTTCCACGAGGTGGGGAAGACTGTCAGGCGCGACGGATCGGTCAGCGGCGCCGAGTGATCGACCACGACGATCAGCGCACCGATCATCCGCAACCACGCGAAACCTGTATTCGGATTCGCCTTCATGGGCGGTGCCACGCGGGGAGGCCGACCATCCCGCGCGCGCCTGGAACCGCTCAGCCCGTCGCCCATCAGGGCGGGAGAGTACAGGGCTGCTTACGGGGGGAGGTCGGCCGGGAACACAGCGTGGCGGCTGTGCACAATGTGTCCCGACCCGATGTCCCTAGGGGGTGGTGCAGTGACCCGGCTGAACGAGTTGCAGCAGCTCGACGAGGATCTCGCTGCGGGGCGGCTGTCTCCTGAGGACCACCGCCGGCGCCGCGACGAGCTCGTGCGCGCCGCGGCCGACGGACCCCAGGCGGCTGGCGCACCCCGGACGGCCAGCCCGTTCCCGCCGGCGTTTCGTTGGGAGACCTCGCCGCCGGAGGCAGCGACGCAGGTGATGCAGGCTGTCGGCAGGAACACCGGCGGTGGTGACCCGGCCGAGGTCATCCCAAACGTGCGCACCGCTGCCGTCCAGGACCCGGTACGTAGCCAAGCGGCGCCGACCAGCCCCTCCTACCAGCAGGAATCGGGTCAAGTCCGGGGTTTGTTCCAACCTGTGGACAATCCTGCCGGCCATAATCCGGCCGGCGACTATTCAGCGCCGCCCTGGGCGGACTCGGACCTGCCCCCGATCGCTGACCAGCAGAACGCCTGGATGCGGCGGGATTACGAGGTGTTCGAGACTCCCGTATCGCAGAACCGGACCAAGCAGATCATCGGGATCACCGTGTTGGCGGTGCTCGTGGTGGGGCTGGCGGGCGCGGGCGTGGCCTACTTCCTGAGCGCGGATTCCCAGCCTAACCAGGCCAGCAGCGCGCTGCCCGTCCCGTCCCCGCCGATCCCCTCCGAGCCGACTACCGCCGCTCGTCAGTTGCCGGCCCCGCCGGCCCCGAGGCCAGCGCCGGCGGACGCCCCACAGGCGTTGATCGAGCCGCCCGGCGAGGCTCGTGGTGGTGGCGGGCTGCTGGACCTGCCACGGCTGGAGAGCACCGGTCTGCTACCTCGACCCATCCTGAACGCGCTGCGCGCCGGAGCGATGACCGATGGCGTGCTCAAGACCACCACCGATGACGGCAACACCATCGGGCTGTTCGCTTTCACCCTGGCCGACGAGCAGGCGGCGCCTGATGTGGTGAACACGATCGCCACCGTGCAGCGTGACGGGGGCCTCAAGATCGACGATTCTCGCGCGCAGCAGGGACTGACCGTGCTGGGTACTGCCCCGGGCAGCCGGTCCACCGTGTACCGGGGAGTTTACGTGCTCTACAACCGGGCGATCTTTCTCGAGGTGTTCGGTCCCGACTACGACGCGGCGTTGTCCACCTTCGACTCCGTCGTGGCCCAGCAGCTGATCTATGCGCCGCCTACCGTCCGAGGAC
>JBOHHF010000427.1:0-22965 GCA_050700495.1 Pseudonocardiaceae bacterium | reverse complement strand
GGCTGATGGCTGCCCTTCGGCGGCGGGGCACTCCGGTGGCCGGGTTCAAGATCGGCCCAGACTATATCGACCCGGGCTACCACGCGCTGGCCACCGGACGGCCCGGCCGCAACCTCGACCCGGTGCTGGTCGGCGAACAGCGGATCGCACCACTCGCCGCGCACGGGGCCGGTGGCGCCCAGGTCGCGGTCGTGGAAGGCGTGATGGGGTTGTTCGACGGCCGCACCGGAACACCAGGTCGCGGCTCGACGGCGCAGGTCGCTGCGCTGCTGGGGGCCCCGGTGCTGCTCGTGGTCGACGTGCGCGGCCAGGGCCGCAGCCTCGCTGCGCTGCTGCATGGATTCCGATCTTTCGACCCCGGCGTGCGGATCGTCGGGGTGGTGCTCAACCGGGTCGGCTCGGCGTGCCACGAGCAGGTCTGCCGGGACGCGTGCGCCGAGGTGGGCCTGCCGGTACTCGGTGCGCTGCGCCGGGATGACGCGCTGGCGGTGCCGTCGCGGCATCTGGGGCTGATCACCGCCACCGAGCACCATGCTGCGGCGCGGGTGGTCCAGCACTGGGCCGACGCAGTGGCCGCACAGCTGGACCTGGACGCGGTGATGTCACTGGCAGCCGCGGCGCCGGCAGTACCTCCGTGGGACCCGGGCGCTGAGGTCGTTACGGTGCCAGGGGAGCCGGTGGTTGCGGTGGCCGCCGGGCCGGCGTTCACCTTCGGCTATCCCGAGCATGCCGAACTGCTTGCCGCGGCCGGGGCCGCGGTGGCGCCCTTCGACCCGCTGCACGATGAGTCGCTGCCGCCGGGCACCGCGGGGATGGTGCTGCCCGGCGGGTTCCCGGAGTGCCACGCCGAGGCGCTGTCAGCCAACGCGGCACTGCGCACCGAGATTGCCGCGCTGGCCCATCGCGGAGCGCCGGTGCACGCGCAATGTGGGGGGCTGCTCTACCTGTGCCGCTCGGTGGACGGCGCCCCGATGTGCGGGGTGCTCGGCTCCGAAGCGACGATGACCGACCAGTTGGTACTGGGTTACCGCGACGCGGTGGCGTTGCGCGACTCGGTGCTGCACCCGGAGGGCGCCCGGGTGAGCGGGCACGAGTTCCACCGAACCGCCGTCACCCCCCGCGCGGGTGCTCCGGCCTGGGCCTGGTCCGGCGCGCCACCTGAGGGCTTCGTGCAGGGCGGCGTGCACGCGTCGTTCCTGCACACCCACCCGGCCGGGGATCCAGCAGCGGTGGCACGCTTCGTAGCGAACTGCGCGGAAGGCGGGCCGTGACGCGGGAACTGGTCGGGATCGGGGTGGGTCCGGGAGACCCGGACCTGCTGACCGTTGCCGCGGTGCGTGAGCTGTCCGGCGCTGGGCGGGTGTTCGTCCCGGTAATAGCCCTTGATGTCGCGGGGCGGGCCGAAGCCGTGGTGCGGGTGCACCTGACCCACGACCGCCTGGAGCGGCTGGTGTTCGCGCTCAACGACGACGTCGACGGGCCGCAGCAGCGACGCCACGACTGTTGGGACGCCGCCGCCGCGCGGGTTGCGCAGTACCTGTGCGCGCACGGCGGCGCCGCGGCCTTCGCCACTCTCGGCGACCCTGGTATGTACTCCACATTCGGCTATCTCGCCAAAACGGTGCGCGAGTTGCTGCCCGACGTGCAGGTCCGCACCATCCCGGGCATCACCGCGATGCAGGCTGCTGCCAGCGCCGCCGGCCTGACCCTGGTCGAGGGTTCCGAACCGCTCACCCTGCTTCCGCTGACTCGCGACCTCGCCGCCTTGGATGACGCGTTGGCCCGGGCCGGGACCGTCGTCGCCTACAAGGGTGGCCGCCGGCTGGTGCAGCTGCGCCAGCGGGTTGCGGCCGCCGGTGCGCTGGACCGCGCCTGGTGTGCCGAACACCTCGGCACGCCTGACGAGCGGATCACGCGGCTGGCGCAGACCGACGCTGCGGCTTACCTGTCGACGGTGGTGGTCCTGCCATCGCGCAACGGCCGAGGGGCGCAGCTGTGACCGCCGACGCGCACCTGCGCGCGGAGGCGGCGTGAGCACGGGTCCACCGCTGCGGGAGCCGGATCTGCCGCGTACCGCGGCGATGCGCCCGCACGCGCTGCGTACCGGGTTCAGCACCGGCGCCTGCTCAGCGGCGGCGGCCAAGGCCGCGGCGGCGGCGCTGAGCGGCACTCCGCTGCGGAAGGTGAACATCCCGTTCCCTTCCGGCGACCGGCACACCTTCACCGTCCACTCGCAGTGTCGCGAGGAGAGCACTGCCACCGCCGTGGTGGTCAAGGACGCCGGTGACGATCCGGACGTCACACACGGTGCGCATCTGACGGTGACCGTGGCCTGGCGCAGCGACGGCGAGGTCATACTGCACGGTGGTGAGGGCGTGGGGGTGGTCACCCAGGCTGGACTGGGATTGCCGGTCGGGCAGCCCGCAATCAATCCGGTACCCCGGCAGATGATCACCGATGCGGTGCGGGAGGCATCCGGTGGGCGGGGCGTCGACGTGACGATCAGCGTGCCCGGCGGCGAGCGGATGGCCCGCAAGACCACCAACCGCCGGCTGGGCATCGAGGGCGGGATTTCCATCCTGGGCACTACCGGGATCGTCCGCCCGTTCTCCACCGCCTCCTGGCGGGCCTCGGTCGAGCAGGCGGTGGCGGTGATGGCGGCTCAAAACATATCAACGCTGGTACTGGCCACCGGCGGGCGCACCGAGCGAGGGGCGATGCGGCTGCTGCCGCACCTGCCGCCGGTGGCGTTCGTGGAGGTCGGCGACTTCACCGGAGCGGCGCTGCGCCGCGCCGTGCAGCATGGACTGACCGAGGTGGTGTTCGTCGGCATGATCGGCAAGTTGACCAAGTTGGCCTCCGGGGTTCTGATGACCCACTACACCAGGTCGAAGGTGGACACCGGCCTGCTGGCGGAGATCACCGCCGCGCACGGTGGCGGCACGGAAGACATCGCCGAGATCCGCAGCGCCCCGACCGCCCGGCGCGCCTACGAGATCTGGGAGGCCGGCGGGCTGTTGCGAGCCTGCGGGGACGACGTCTGCGCCCGGGTGGCCGATACGCTGCGCCGGTTCACTGCCGAGGTCGGGTGGTCGCTGGCGTCGCGTGCAGCGATGGTCGACTTCACCGGGCAGCGGGTGGTCGCCGCGACTGAGCCCCATTGGGTCGTGTAACAGTGGGTGCGATGAGCGTTACCGTGGTGGGACTGGACGGTGCCACGCTGCCACCGGGCGCGGCAGAGGCGCTGGCCGGCGCGCAGGTCGTGGTCGGCGCGCCGCACCAGCTCGCTGCCATACCGGTGCCCGCAGGTGCCGCCGTGCTCGGACCTGCGGAGCTCGACGAGTTGCCGGACGGTTCACTCACGGTCGTGCTGGCCAGTGGTGATCCCGGATTCTTCGGTGTGGTGCGGGCATTGCGCAAGCGCGGTCTGCGACCGGTGGTGCTGCCGGCGCGGTCCAGCGTGGCGCGGGCGTTCGCGCTGCTGGGCCGGTCCTGGGACGACGTCGCCGTGGTCTCGGCGCACGGCAGGTCGCTGCGCGGTGCGCTCAACGTCTGCCGGGCCCATCCCGCGGTCGCCGTGCTCACCGCACCTGGCGCAGGCGCTCCGGAGATCGTCGTCGGGCTGGCCGGCTGGGACCGCAGTGTCCTGGTCGCCGAGGACCTCGGCGGCCCCGACGAGCGGGTGCGACGCTTCGATGGCGGGCCGGTTCGCGACCCGCATGTCGTGCTGTGCCTGGCGGACTCACACGCGGTGCCGGCTCGGGGCTGGATCGCGGGCGGTGAACCGGTTCCCCCCGCGACCGGCTGGGCGTTGGACGAGGCGCAGTTCTCGCACCGCGATGGGATGATCACGAAGTCGGAAGTCCGGGCGCTGGCCTTGGCTCGGCTGGCCCCCGGGCCGGGACGGTTGGTGTGGGATGTGGGAGCCGGATCAGGCTCGGTCGGGGTGGAATGCGCCCGCCTCGGTGCCGCCGTGATCGCCGTCGAGCGGAATCCGGCGCAGTGCGCCCGGTTGGTGGCCAACGCCAGCGCGCACCAGGTGGACGTCCGGGTGATCGAGGGACAGGCACCGGCTGTGCTGGCGGAACTGCCCGAACCCGACGCCGTGTTCGTCGGCGGCGGCGGGCCCGCCGTGGTGCGGGCCGCGGCACAGGCCTCTTCCCGCGTCGTGGTCGCGCTCGCTGCGTTGGACCGAGTCGCGCCGTGCCTCTTGGCGTTGCGGGAAGCGGGCCATCAGGTCGACGGGGTCCAGCTGACGGCGTCGCGGTTCGCGGAGCTGCCCGGCGGGTCGGTGCGGTTATCCGCGACCAACCCGGTGCTGCTGCTATGGGGTAGGCAGTGACCGACCTGGTCGTCGGGCTCGGATCGTCCCGCGGGGTGCGTGCTGCGGCGGTGTGGTCGGCGCTTCGGCTGGCCGTACCGGACCTGACGGCGATCACCGCGTTCGGTACCGTCGATCGGCGCGGCGACGAGCCCGGTCTGCTCGCCGTGGTCCGGGAGCACGGTGCGCCGCTGCACTGCTACCCGGCGGCCGAGCTCGACACCGTCGATGTGCCGCATCCCAGCGAAACGGTCCGCGGTCACGTCGGCACCCGCAGCGTCGCCGAGGCTGCCGCGCTGCTCACGGCCCGGGATCTGGGCGGGGGGTCACTGGTCGTGCCCAAGCAGCGCGGCGAGCACGTCACCGTCGCGGTGGCCGCGCTGGACCCCGTGTCGATCAGCTCGGCGTGCACCGCCTGCGGGGCCTGCCTGCGCACCTGCCCAGAACACGCACTGCGTCCTGCCCCGCAGCGCCCAGCGGTAGTCCGGTCGCGCTGCACCTCGTGCGGCGAGTGCGTCGAGATCTGCCCCACCGACGCGATCACCTTGCGGAACGAACTCGGCGGCTCCCGGGCGCAGTGATCTGCCCGTCGTATTCCAGTTGGTTACTCCCTGCACCTGCCAGGCTGCTGCTGGACCACCTCGGAGCTGGCGGCAAACTCCGTAGCCGAATGCTTCGCCGACCGCAAAAAGAAGCCCAACCTCTACTTGACGCGGTGCGGGTCAACGGCGGTCCACTGAAGAGCGCAGCCCAGCTTCGCGCGGCGCTGAACCGTATTGAGGCGGAGGTGGCCGTCGTGCAGCTCGCCCAGTTTTGGGCCGACGTCGGCGTTACGGTGGTCGCAGTGACGCTGCCCGCGAAACTGTCCGAGCTCGCCGACAACGCCACTCTCCTCGACACGGTTGCACGCGTTGGCCAGCTGCATCAGGAGGTTTCAACGACCCTGATAGAGGCTGGGATCCTCACGAACCTGTCCGACGTCCGGAGCCTTCTGGCAGTCCTGGAGACAGTCCCCGCAGCTCTGCGGCACGTGGAAGCGGCGCGAGCCGGCGAGCAGGTGTCCGAGTTGCACCAGACCGTGCGGGGATGGGCCGCGCGCCCAGGCGCCTGTCCGGAGCTCGCCGACCTGGTCACTGCGTCGCCGACCGAGACATCAAGCAGTACACGGACGCGGTGCTCCGGATCCAGGCTGCTCGGGTCGAGCAGGAGGCGGAACATCGAAACGCGACGCTGAGCCGAACGTTGGGCGATCTCCATCCGGGACTGCTCGACCTGCTCACCCGCACCGCCGACGATCCAGCTTGGGGAAAACGGGACGTGTCAGCGGCCTGGGCTTGGTCTAAAGCCCATCAGTTTGTCCAGAAGCGCCGCTCAGCGGAGCAGGATAGGCAGTTGACCGCCGAGTTCGCTGCCAATGAGGACCGGCTGAGACACGTCACCGGTCGGCTGGTGGCGAATGAGGCCATCCGAGCATGCGTGAGCCGAATGACCGACGTGCAAGTGATGTCGTTGAAAGCTTATCGGGCCTTGGTGAGCAAGACCGGTAAGAAAAGCCGAGAGTTCCGTCGAGCGGCCCGCGCGGCGATGGTCAAAGCCCAGGACGCGGTGCCGGCATGGGTCGTTCCGCTGCCGAATCTGCTGGAGAACATTGCCGCCGAGCGGGACCGCTTCGACGTGGTCATCGTCGATGAGGCGAGCCAGGTCGGCATCGAAGCCCTCTTCCTGCTGTGGATGGCGCCCAGGGTGATCATTGTCGGTGACGACAAACAGTGCACCCCGGCTGCTGGTTCCATGGGGCAATTGGACACGGTGTTCTCGCGCAACGACGAGCATCTGGCCGAGATCGATGAAGATATTCGACGTATCTTCACCCCGAAGTCGCATCTCTACGAGGTGCTCTCAGTGCGGTCTGGCAAGGACGCCGTAATCCGACTTCGCGAACATTTCCGATGCGTTCCAGAGATCATCAATTGGTCATCGAGCCAGTTTTACGAAGATGGCTCCGGTGGGTCAGGATTAATTCCGCTGGCGGAAAGAAAAGCTAATTCTCTTGAGCCGCTCAAAGTAACCCCGGTTGTGGGTGGATTCACTGAGGGAAAAGACATTCGATGCTGGAATAAAATCGAGGCAGAGTCCATCGTGGACACCTTGATCGATTGCCTGGACGACCCGGCCTACGACGGAATGACATTCGGTATCGTGGTTCTGCGGACCGCCATTCGACACATTCAGCGGTTGGATAGTCTGATCTTCGAGCGGATCTCATCGGACCAGTGCCAGGAACGAAATATTCGAGTTGGCACCGCGCCCTATTTCCAAGGTGATGAGCGGGACGTGATCTTTCTGTCGATGGTGGTGGCCGATCGGCCGCACAAGGTCACCGCCGAGTCGTACCGGCAGTCCTTCAACGTGGCGGCAAGCCGCGCCAAGCACCAAATGTGGTTATTTACCTCAGTCCAGCTCGACCAACTCAAGTCCGACGATCTGAGAGCTTCGCTGCTGTCATATATGCTCCACCCACCCTCGGTTTTCGGTCGCTCGCCAGCACTGGACGAAGTGAGCGCAGACGAGTCGTGCGAGCCCTTCGACTCGCGCTTCGAGCAGCGCGTCTTCCGCGAGATCAAACAACGCGGCTACCACGTCGTCCCCCAGTACCCAGTGGGTTCCCGCACGCTCGATCTGGTCGTGGCCGGCGCCGGTGGACGGATCGCGGTGGAATGTGATGGTAGCTACTGGCACGCCGGCGTCGGGCGCCAGGCCAACGACGCCCGCCGCGATCGCGAGCTAGCCCGGATGGGATGGCAGACCGTGAGAGTCCGAGAGAGCGAGTTCGAACTTGATCCCGCGCGCGCACTCGCCCAGGTGTGGGCAGCGTTAGCGAAACGACAGATCGAGCCCGGCCAAGGCGAGCATGCCGAAGGTGAGTGGCGACCGATCGCGCTCCCGGACATCGAAGACGAGTTCGACGAGGAGCAGCCATGACCGAGGGCATCCGAATCGAGTTGGACAGCAAGGTCCTGGAGGGCCTCGCCAGCCTCATCTGCGGTGACGACGCTCCCTACTACCGGACGGGGGCAGAGATCCAAAGATTCTTCGAACACGCTGGCTGGAAGAACGTCGGCGAAATCGACGGGTACCGTCGGGCATGGACCCTTGAGTGCCTCGAACAGCGGCGGCAAGACTCGGATGCTTTGCATCAGGTGCTAGTCCGACTCGCAGACCCGCGTGAATACGTTGGTGAGGAAGACGACGTTCGAATTCAAGTCGTCCGTGAGCTGAACCAGTTACTGTCCGTTGAGGGATATCAGGTGACCTATCGACGCGGCCGGCCGATGCTGATCGAGCAGGAACCAGTGGTCAGCCGACCGATGATGCACGCTCCGGTTGAGCTGATCGCGAGCTTGGCCGACATCGTAAGCGACCAGATCTTCGGCGCGCAACTGCAGAGGAGGCTGGACGAGGCGCATATCTGCTGGGAATCTGGCGCTCCCACCGCCGCAATCATCATGCTCGGCAGCGTCCTGGAGGGAGTGCTTTACGATGTGGCGCTCAGCCGCCACCAAGACGGCAAGAAACCCACTGATCATCTCGAGACGCTGATTGATCTGGCACAGCAGCAAAAGTGGATCGCCCAGGACGTCGCAGGTTACGCTCACGTGTTGCGTGACCACCGCAACTTGGTGCATCCGAAGAAGCAGTGGACACAATCCTATGCGCCCGAGGACGACACCGTGCGAATCGCCTGGAACGTCGTCGTCGCGGCACTGAATGACCTCGCCGCGGTACCCCGACCGGGAAACGGTGGCGGGTAACGGGCATCCCGGCCTTGCGGGAGGGGATCGCGACGTCAAAGCGGCGGAGGACCACGCCAGCGCGCGTGGATCGACTCCAATCAGCATCCGGCTCGGCGACGCCAAACCCGACATGGCCGACTGCGTTACCGACCGACCCGCCGAGATCTGGGAACCACTTCAGCCATTGCCGATACCGCGGGCGGGTACTGGCCGGATACCGTCCGGGGTGGCGAAAGCGGTCGAGTACCTCGGTGGCCTCGCTCGGTCATGGCCTGCCGACGGGACGAAGCGCGGTGTGGACCGCGCCGAGCAGATCGATCTCCCTGCAGAAGCTCAGTGGGTGCTCGTCCGGAAGGTGTGCCCACGTGACGGCGCCCCGCGGGGTCACGGTCGGCGGCAACGGCAAGTGTCCGGTTGCTACGCGGACCCCGTCGGGCCAGGGGAGCGGTATCCCGTACGGCTCGCCCGCGATTAGGATCCGGTGTTCCGGCGCGTCCGGATGCGTGAGCACTGGTGCGGGCCGGGCCTGCGCAATCAAGACGTGCACCACCTGCTCAGCAAGACTCACGGGCAGGATCAGGGCCGTCACGTCGCCATCGAGGGTGAGCAGTACCTGGTCGCCGCGCACGGTGACCGGCCAGCCCAGTGCCGCGTAGCCCTCGGGACTGGTCCGGCGGCGGGTCGGTGTCGGGCCAGCCAAGGACAGCTCGCCCACCGGAGTGACCGGCTTCTCTGTGGCTGCGCGGAGGATCAGACACATGGAGCGGGGCATATCTTGACCACGCGCAACTCGCACGCAGGTTGCTCGACGACTTGCCCTTGGACCACGGGAGTATCACGCTAGGGGAGATGCCGCCCGGTACAGAACTGAACTTTCACGCCTTAGCGGAACGGCTTGAGGAGATCGACATGCATGAACTCGCTCGGCTCAGCGCGCTATGGGCGCAGCAGGGCGACGGCACCGTGAATCGGCGCGGGCTGCTGCTCAAACTCGGTGCAGGATTGACATTAGCTGCTTCCACTCCGGCGATCGCGAATGCCGAGCCCAATCTCGCCGAGTCGACGGCATTGGCCCCTGGGGAGGGTCCTCTCGCTGGGGTGTGGCACAGCAAGTACGTCTATTGCAGCAATGGTCGGGCGGCGCAGTTCGAGGGCGAGCATTACGTAGTGGTGCGTCAGCGTGGCGACCATATTTCTGCTCAGGGCTTGCCGAATTCGTTGGGCTCGGCGCTGACCCTTGACCTCGCGGTCGATGGTCCGGTTCTGACTGGAAAATGGATGGAGCGTACATCCCCAGTCGGATATTACAAGGGTGCTGTGTACCACGGCGCTATCCAGCTACTCATTGATCCCACGGGTCGTAGTATGAAAGGACAGTGGTTGGGTTTCGACAAGAAGTCGAATATCAACAGTGGGGTGTGGGAGTTGTCGCGAATAGCTGTATCGACGGCGCCGAGCGAGCTACGGAAGTTTCACTTCAAGCTGTAAGAGGGGCCAGGGCGAAAGCGGTCGAGTACCTCGGTGCCCTCGCTGATCGCGCGGGCCTGGGGCAGGTCCATCGCCTAGCCGAGGGCAGCAACCTGGCCCTGCGCGTACTGAGCACCGTGGAGATCGAGCCCGATCAGGTGGGGCGCGACCTTGCTCGGCACTCATCTGCGGCGGCGAAGTCCACCGGATGAGGTGGCGCGCCTACTCCGCACGTCATGGCCGACGAAAGGACTCACGTGACCACCCCGAACGACACGACCGGCACACCGGCCACCGCGATGCCGCCGGTGCAGATGATGCAGCTGCTGTATGGCTCTTTGGTGCCTCATCTCGTCACCGTGGTCGCCGAGCTCGGCGTGGCCGACCTGGTAGCTGACCAACCCCGACCCGTCGCGGAGCTGGCCGGGAGCACCGGCACCAACCCCGACGCCCTGTACCGGGCGCTGCGCACACTCGCCAGCCATGGAGTGTTCACCGAGGTCGCTCCCCGCACGTTTGGGCTGACCCCGCTGGCAGCCACGCTGCGCACCGGCGTGTCGGGTTCGCTGCGGGATTACGCGCGCTACTGGGGGCTGCCCGAACGGCAGCGAGCCTTCGCTGAGCTGGGCTACAGCGTGCGCACTGGCCGCCCCGCCTTTGCGCACGTCTACGGCACTGACTGGTGGTCTTATCTGGCCGCGAACCCCCGGCGGGGGTCGCTGTTCAACGATGTCATGGGCTACCTGGCCCGGCAGCTCCACGCAGCGGCAATCGAGGCCTACGATCTGTCGAAGGTACGCCGGCTGGTCGATGTCGGCGGCGGACACGGCCACCTCGTGTCGACGATCGTGCGGCGCTACCCGGACATGAGCGCGGTGGTGTTCGACCGTCCCCACGTCGTGGCCGGTGCCGGATCGGTGCTCGCGGAGGCCGGGATCGGGGACCGGGTCGAGCTCGCCAGCGGCGATTTCTTCGACTCTGTACCCGCCGGTGGCGACGCGTACGTGCTGTCGATGATCCTGCACGACTGGAGTGACGTGGAGGCCGCTGCCATCCTGGGCAACGTGCGCGCAGCGATGGATCCGGCCGGGAAGATCCTGGTGATCGACACCGTCATCCCCGATGGTGACACTGCCCACTTCGGAAAGCTGATGGACATCGTCATGCTTGCGTGTTTCACCGGTCGGGAGCGGACTGAGGCCGAGTTCACTGCCCTATTCGAGTCGGCTGGGCTGCGCCACTGCGAAACCAGGAAGACCTCGTCGCCAACCAGCGTGATTGTTGCTGCTCCTGCCAGCAATTAGCTCGCCAATCAGGCCCCCAGGGGATTGAAGCCGGCGGGGAGCTCCAGCCGGTGCGCGCTCATGAACCCGGTGTCGGCGAGCAGCTCCCGGGTGGGCCCGTCGGCGACGATCTGCCCATGGTCGATGACCAGCGCGCGGGGGCACAGCTCCAGCGCATAGGGCAGGTCGTGAGTGACCAGCAGCGTCGTCATGCCGAGCCGTTTGATCAGGTCGGCGAGCTCCCGCCGGGCCGCCGGATCGAGGTTGGCGGTGGGCTCGTCGAGCACCAGCACCTCGGGATGCATGGCCAGCACGGTGGCCACCGCGGCGCGCCGTCGCTCGCCCAGGGACAGCCGGTGTGGCGGTCGGTCGGCGGCATCCGCCAGTCCGACATAGGACAGCGCCTCAACGACCCGGGCCTGTAACGCGTCCCCGGAAAGTCCCAGGTGCGCAGGACCGAAGGCCACGTCGCGCCCTACAGTGGGGGTGAACAGCTGGTCATCAGGGTCCTGGAAGACCACGCCGACCCGCCTGCGGACCTCGGTCAGGGTGCGCCGCCCCACCGCCACGCCGCCGATGGACACCGAACCCGCCGATGGCGTGAGTACCCCGTTGAGCTGCAGCACCAGCGACGTCTTACCCGCACCGTTCGGACCAAGCAGGGCGACCCGCTCACCGACCTCGACGCGCATCGAGATTCCGGACAGCGCTTGGCGGCCGTCCGGGTAGGCGAAATCGAGATCTCGCACCTCGATTGCCGGGACGCTGGGGTCGCCAGCAGGCCGGGAGCCGGTGAACCGCCCGCGACGGATCTGCGGTGCTGGGGTGGGCGCGCGGGTTGCCCGGCGGGCTCGCCGAGACCCGCGCGCCGGGCCGTCACCGTGCGGGGCCAGCGAGATCGGCGTGCCCACCTTGGACTCGTATCCCGGCAACTGGACCCGGTAGGCGCACAGATCACAGTTCATCCGCACATCGCCGTGGCGCGCCTCCCGGTAGCGCTGCAGCACCAGCCGGGCCAACCGCGGGTCGGGTCCCAGGTGGGCGGCACCGCGAACCTCGACTTCGGGATGATCCTGAGCCCAACCCGCCGCCTCGGCGTAGATCTGGTTCCGCAGCACCCCGGGGAACAGGAAGAACGGGGCAACCACCGCGGTCGCGACGCCGAGCAGTCGCAGCCGTTCCAGCGCCTCGGCTACCGACGGCATCGCGACGGACACGAACCCGGGCTCGACGGTGCCCAGGCCACGCCCGTCAGCGAGTAACCGGCCGATTTTCCACAGGTCCGCGCAGGCGTCCGGGTCGCTGGACCCCCGCCCGATCAGCGCCACGCCGAGCTTTTCGGGATCGGCGTCACCGGCCGCGTCCCGGATCCGATCCGCGGCCACCGCCAGCACGTGCGGTTCGATACCCAGGTCCCGGGCCAGCGAGAAGTGCACGCCCGGATGCCGGGCGCGGGCCCGGGCCAGCGCCGCGGGACTGTCGTTCTTCAGGTGCCCGGCGGGCAGCAGTACCAGCGGCACGCTGACGATCTCCGTGGCGCCGCGGGCCACCAGGTCGTCGATGGCCTCGTCGACGGTGGGTGCGGACAGCTCGATGAAACCGAATCCGGTCACCAGGTCACCGGCGACAGCGCGGATGGTCTTTGCCAGCGCCCAGAACTCGTCCACCCCGTCGGCGTCGCGGCTGCCGTGCCCCACCACGAGCATCGCTGGCCTCATGCCATGAGTGTCCCGGCCGCGGCGAGCAGCGGTAGGAGCAGTGTCGCGGCCCACGCCAAGCGAGATGCTGCGGCACCGGTCAGCGTAGGCGGCAGCGCCCCGGTGTAGCCGCGGGATGCCATCGCGAGGTATACCCGCTCGCCGCGCTCGAAGCTGCGGACGACCAGCGCGCCGAGCCCCGTCGCCACGTCGCGGATCTGCCAGAGCCAGCGGGGGTCCCCGCCCCGGCAGACCGCAGCGGTACGCATCCTGGCCAGCTCGGCGAGCAGCACCTCGATGTAGCGCACCATGAACGACGCGACCGCGGTGAAGATCTTAGGTACCCGTAACCTCTCCAGCCCGGTGATGATCTCCGGCAGTGGCGTGGTCGCGGCCAGGATCCCGGTGGTGAGCAGACCGAACGTCGCCTTGAGTGTGATAGCCGCTGCGGCATGCAGCCCAGAGACCGACAGGCCCACTCCGAGCACAGTCAGCTGCGGCGGTGCGCCGAGCACCGGCAGTGCCAGCACGAACAGCAGGAACGGTACCTCGACCACCAGCCGGCGCAGCAGGGTCAGCGGCGGGAGCTGGGCCACCGCGGCGACCGCGGTGAGCAGCAGCAAATACCACAGGTAGGGCCAGTAAGCTCCGGCCGGAGTGACCGCGACCGCCAGCACGAACAGCACCGTCGCGGCGACCTTGCACTGCGGCGCCAGCCGGTGCACCGGAGTGTCAGCGGGAATCAGTAGCTCGGCGTGCGTCGAGCTCACTGGTCCACTCTCGATGGGGCCACCTGTACGAGGTCGGCGCGCAGCGCCAGCAGTCCACGTATCACCAGCGCGGTGACCACCCCCTCGAAAATCGCGACCAGCGCGTACACCCCGATGGTCGAGACCGCGACGGTGCGTAGCGGCACTCCAGCGGCACCGCCCACCGCGTACTCCGCGGTGAACAGCACCGCCGCGACGAGCACCGACACCCCAGCGGCAACTCCGGCGGCCACTGCCGTGCCGGTGGGCCCGCGCGGCAACACCCGTCTCAGCCCGAGCAGTACCGGGTAGCCGACCGCGGCCGGCACCAGCGCCAGGTTCACCACGTTGATCCCCAGCGTCGACAGCCCGCCATCACCCAGAAACAACGCCTGCACCACGGTGACCACGGTGATCACCACTGGCCCGAGCCACGGCCCGAGCAGCGCCACGGCCAGGGTGCCGCCCAGCAGATGTCCACTGGTGCCCACCCCGATCGGGATGATCGGGGCCTCCAGGACCAGGAAGAACGCGGCTGCGAGACCGGCCAGCGGTAGCTGCCGCTCGGTAACGTCTCGTCCTGCGCGCCGCACGCACACCGCGAGCCCGGCAACGGCCACCACGGCGCCGGCGGCCGCGACCGGGGGGGACACGAAACCGTCAGGGATGTGCACCGCGCACCTCACTCACCGTCCCGCTGGCTGTGACGTCAAACCGGGTGACGTCAAACCGCGCGACATCGCCGATCACGACAGTCAGGGGCGGGGAGAGCCGTGGATCCGGCGGCTCGTCCAGGGTGCCGCGGACAGTGCGTTGATGAGGTCGGGTGGCGGCGCTGATCGCGGCGACCGGGGTGTCGCCGGGCATCCCGCCCGCGCGTAGGGCGATAACCACTCGGCGCAGTGCCGCCCGCCCGGTGAGCAGCACGACGGTGCCTCCTAGGCGCGCGACGGCGGCCCAGTCCACCTCATCCGGGTCGTCGTTGCCGGCGACCACCGTCAGCGTGCGAGACAGCCGCCGGACCATCACCGGGATCCCGGCCGCCGCCGGCGCGGCCACCGCGGCGGATACCCCGGGCACCACGTCGACGCCCACCCCTGCCTCGGCCAGTGCGATCGCCTCCTCGCCACCGCGGGACACCACGAACGGGTCACCGGCCTTGAGTCGTACCACGCATGCCCCGGTTCTGCCGAGCTCGACGAGCAGCGCGTTGACCCGGTCCTGCGGCGGGGCCGGAGTGGCGCCCTGCTTGCCGACGCAGTGCCGGGTGGCCCCCGGCGCGAGAGCCAGGATCTCGGCCATCGACGGGCGGTCGTAGACGACGTGCTCGGCCTTCGCCAGCAGCGCAGCACCGCGCCGGGTGAGCAGCTGTGGGTCACCGGGCCCCGCGCCCACCAGGTGCACGGTCATCACGCCGCCAGTGATCGCGCGGTGATCAGCCAGTCGCCGATCCGGGTGGTCTGCGAGGAGCCGACGATGATCACGGTGCGCATGCTGGCCCGGCTCGGGTCCAGCTCCGCCAGGGTAGTGAGCTCGACTCGCTCACCCTCTCGCCCGGCGTCGGTGACCAGCCCCATTGGAGTCTCGCCGGGTCGGTGCTCAGCCAGCACCTGCAGCGCGCGGTCGAGCTGCCACGGTCGCCTTGCCGAGCGGGGGTTGTACAGGGCGAGAACCAGGTCGGCGGCGGCCACGGCACGCAGTCGCGACTCGACTGATTCCCAAGCGCAGAGTAGATCGGACAAGCTGACGCAGGCGAAGTCGCGGGCCAACGGGGCGCCGAGCAGCGCTCCCGCGGCGCTGGCCGCGGTGACGCCGGGCACCACCCGCACCTCAGGACGGCGCTGTGCAGGCAACGCGGCGGCGGTGGCCAGCGCCAGCGCGGCCATGCCATAGATCCCGGCGTCGCCTGAGGACACCAGGGTGACCCGGGCGCCGTCGGCTGCGGCGTGCACAGCGTCCACCGCACGCTGCTCCTCGGCGCCTATCGCGCCCGGCACCAGCATCTGGTGTGCGCCGGTGAGATCGGCGCACGCCTCCAGGTAGCTGCTGTATCCGATAATCACCTGCGCGTCCCGGACAGCGTCCTCAGCGGCATGGGTGCGGTGCGCAGGGCCGCCCGGTCCCAGCCCGACGATGGTGAGCGTGCCGGTCACCATGCCGCCTTCGCGGGTGGCACGGCACCACCACACGAAATCAATCCGGTGGCCGGTCGCATCAAGCCATCCCATCTCCCGTGGAACACGTCGCCGTGCCGCTCGCTGCTCGCGAGGGTATCGGATACGGCCGTCGCGCTCAGGTGCGTCGAACTGTCGCCTGCCATGAGCAAGCTTTCACCCGGCTCCGCGCTGCCCGCCTCGACAGCACCCTCGAAACGGAGATGCGGCGCCTAGCCCGCGTCGAACTGCTCATCCTCCACGACTTCGCGCCTCGCCCGCTCGACCCCACCCAGACCAGCGATTTCTACGAGCTCATCGTCGACACTGCAAAGCAGCCACCATCTGCACCTCAAACCGAGAACCGGTCGAGTGGCTGACCATGATGAGCGACCCACGACACTTGCGCTGCGCTTACGCCCCCACCTTACAATTGGTCGTGCTGACCTTGCTGGTTAGTGGCATTCGCGACCGCGTGTCGTGCCTGCGCCGATCTCTGAGAATGGTACCGATGCGTTGGACGCCTGCATTTCGATAACCAGGCTCATAACCGGGGAATGGCTTACGTCAGCACAATTGGCACACCGCTTCCACCAGTCGCTCAAATTTGCTCAAGGGTCACGGCAGGGTCATTCCTGTGCCCAGTCACTCAGGGCACTTGGGAGGAATTTTCGATGCGTTCACCAACCAGGATAGTGGCCGCTGCCGGTCTGAGTCTGGGACTCTTGTTCGGAACTGCCGGACTGGCGACTGCGGCTCAAGATCCTATTTCTGAAGCGCAGTGCCGCGAAGGCGGCGGCCAAGTCCTTCCCGCTTCGCAAGGTGCGTTCTGCACGAAGGGTGAATTCTCCGGGGAATCTGTCGAATTAGATTCAGATGGCACAGGTGGCTAGCTCCTGGGATGGTCCACGCGTGTCGGGTGTTGCCGGGGTACTGCGGGCCTAGGGATGCGTCCACGGTTGCGAAAAGTTTCATGTCAGGACTCGTCACCTACACCGGGCCAGGGGTGAAGTGCTCAAGGAGCAGGTAGCGGTGGGCGAATCTCAGCCGATCCGAGCCGACGTCAGCGGCGGGTACCGGATGACCATGTCGGTGACCAGCGATCAGACGGAAGGTCGGTGTCCAGGATCTGACCTGATCGCGGTCTGGGCGGAGCCCAGGCTGACGTCCGGCTAACCAAGCCTTTACGGCGACCTGCGCTTGGGGGCGGGGATGGCGCGGCCGGTGGTGCTGCCGGGCAGCGATCGGCGGCGGCAACCGTGCGAATAGGTGGGGTCATAGAGCCGGCTGCGGCCTCCTGCGCGGGACAGTGCCGGCCCTACCAGTACCAGCGCGGCAGTGCGGATCCCGGATCCGGTCAGTGCGTCGGCCAGGCCGTCCACCGTGGTGGTGATCACGATCTCGTCCGGCCAGCTGGCCTTCGCGACGATGATCACGGGAGTCTGCGGCGGGTAGCCGGTCAGGAGTTCCTCGCGGAGCGTGGCGGGTCGCGCCGCGGACAGGTAGATGGCCATCGTGGTGCCATGGCGAGCGAAGTCGGCGACGCTGTGTCCGGCGGGTATCGACGCCGCCGTCCGGCCGCCACCGAGGCGGGTCAGAACGGCGCTCTGCGCCACCCCCGGCACGGTGAGCTCGACCCCGGCGGTGGCCGCGGCGGCGGCGAGTGAGCCGACCCCGGGCACGATCTCGAAGACCCGCTCGTGATTGGCGCACCAGGTGATCTGCTCGGTCAGCGCGGAGTACAGCGAGACGTCCCCGGAGTGCAGCCGCACGATCGCCGCATCCGGATGCGCCTCGTACACCGCGAACACGTCCTCCAGCGTCATTCCTGCCGAGTCGTGCAGCTCGACGCCCTGGCCGCAATGCTCCAGCACTGCGGCCGGCACCAGTGAGGACGCCCAGACCACCACGTCGGCGGCCGCGAGCCGCCGCACCCCGCGCAGGGTGACCAGATCTGCTGCGCCGGGCCCGGCACCCACAAACGAGATCAGCCCCGTGGCCGGTCCTCCTAGTCCAGCAGCGTATCGTCCTGCGGCCGCGCAGCGGCTAGCGTCAGGCAGGCAATTCGGGCACCCGCCTCGCCTGCCTCGCCCGGACCCGTCGCGGTCTGCTCCGCTTCGTGCACCACGACCGATCCGGGTCCCCGATCGGTGAAGACGAAGGGCACCGTGACCTGGGTAACGCCTGAGCCGCCTGCGTCCGTGCGCACGTCCAGCCACACCTCGTTGTTCGGGTTGGCGTATTCGGGGTTGGTCGATGGTTGTTGGGGCGTGGCGGCGGGATCGATACGATTTTGGTAGTGCGCACCCGCGAAGGCGGGATTCTCACTACAGGTGTTTTCGTGCGTGTGCACCGCGTAGCCCCGGTTGGGCTGCAGCCCACTGACTGTCAATTCCACGTTGGTGGACGTGCCCGATGGGATCATCGTGACTGCCAGCCGTGCGCCGACTGGCGCCAATGCCGGGTTGTACGTGATGGCGTTGGAGTCAGGATTAGGTTCAGTGAGCGCGCCCTGCCCACGCAGAGTGATCGCGGTTTGTGCGGGCATGCTGAGGCCCTGATAGCCGCAGGCCATCGGGATGGCCGCCACCGCGGTTGTGACCATGGCGAGCGTAAGCCGTTGGCGCCTCGACCGACCAACGGTCACCGGCTGCTTACAGTGCTCTGAGCTTGAGCACCCTGTGTGATACTGATCATCCGAAGAAGGTCCCCTCATGGGTGTATAGTGCACGACTGCTCTGCGCTTCGCGAGGTGAACTACTCGTCAGGGTCGGTTTCCATGGCGAGCACGAAATTCTGCACGTAGCGCAGCGCCAGTTCCCGGCGATCGGCTGGGTGCGGCGCCCAGGCGAGGGCCTCTTCCGCGCAGCGCAGCAACTGTTCCTCACTGAGTCTCGACATGATCAATTTGGCGAGCTCAGGTCCGTCGAGGTCGGGACGCCACCTCCGGGCAAGCACATACTGGTCGGCCAGGGCGCTGTTGTGGTCGTCAACGCTCATGTTCGATCTCCGTTCGGCCCTTGGTCCCAGTGTGACGCCTCACCGGTGCGCAACGATGAATCGGTTGTGCCCCCGTCACTCAGAGGGGTCACCCAGAGGAGGCGAGATGACGCGCAGCCAGCACCCCATCGAAGTCGAGTCATACCGGATCCTGCGGTCCAAGGTGGATACCGCAGGACTGCCACCGGTGACCCGCGCGGTCACCGAACGGGTGATCCACACCAGCGCAGACTTCGACTACGCCGTCGATCTCATCTGCGACGAGGACGCGCTGCACGCCGGGCAGCGGGCGCTGGCCACGGGGGCGCCGCTGGTGGTCGATGTCCGGATGCTCGCTGCCGGGATCACCTCGCGGCAGTGTGTGGTCGCACTCGACCTGGCCGCTAACCTCCCCGAGGGGTTGACTCGGTCCGCCGCCGGGATCCGGGGGGCCGCCGCTGAGCACCCAGCGGGTGCGGTGTGGGCGGTGGGCAACGCGCCGACGGCGCTGCGCGAACTGATCCGGCTGGCCGCGGACGGCTTGCTGGAGCCCACGCTGGTGATCGGCTTGCCGGTGGGCTTCGTCGACGCTGCGGCGGCCAAGGCGGCGCTGCGGGACTCGGGTCTGCCGGCCCTGTCCAACCGCAGCGCCAAGGGCGGCGCCGCCGTCGCCGCGGCGGCGGTGAACGCGCTGCTCTACGGGGAGCCGGCCGGGTGAAGCCCTACCTGGTGGGGCTGGATCTGGCCGGGCGCTCGGTCGTCGTGGTCGGTGCGGGCACCGTCGCCCAACGCCGGCTTCCGCGACTGATCGCCGCCGGTGCCGACGTGCTGCTGGTGGCTCCCGCGGCGACCCCCGCCGTCGAGGCCATGGCGGCGTCCGGTGAACTGCGCTGGGAGGTCCGGGGCTACGCCGACGGGGACCTGGAGGGTGCCTGGTACGCGTTGGCCTGCAGCTCCGAGCCGGCGGTCAATGCTGCGGTGGCCGCTGAGGCGCAGCGCCGGCGGGTGTTCTGCGTGCGGGCCGACGATGCGACCGGTGGCAGCGCGGTCACCGCGGCCGTCGCCGAGCACGACGGGTTGCTCATCGGGGTGCTCGCCGGGCGCCGCCCGCGCCGCTCCGCCGCCGTCCGGGATGCGCTGGTCGAGGCGCTGCGGACCGGGGTGGTGGACGACGCCGCGGACGCCGAGGATCGCGTCGCCACCCCAGGGGTCGCGCTGGTCGGTGCGGGACCCGGTGACCCGGACCTGATCACCGTGCGCGGCCGGCGGCTGCTGGCCCGAGCCGACGTGGTGCTGGCTGACCGGCTTGCGCCTCGGGAGTTGCTCGACGAGCTCGGCGCGCACGTCGCGGTGATCGACGCGGCGAAGGTGCCCTATGGCCGTGCGATGGCCCAGGAGGAGATCAACGCGCAGCTCATCGAGCACGCCAAGGCTGGCCGGTTCGTGGTGCGGCTCAAGGGCGGCGATCCCTACGTCTTCGGGCGGGGCTTCGAGGAGGTGCTGGCCTGCGCGGGCGCCGGGGTGCCGGTCACCGTGGTCCCCGGCATCACCAGCGCGATCTCGGTCCCCGCCGCAGTGGGGATCCCAGTGACGCACCGTGGCGTGACCCACGAGTTCGTCGTCGTGTCTGGGCACACGGCACCGGATGATCCCACCTCGCTGGTGGACTGGCCGGCGCTGGGGCGGCTGCGTGGCACCCTGGTCCTGCTCATGGCGGTGGAGCGGATCGGCGTGTTCGCCGACGTGCTGGTCACCCACGGCCGGCCCCCCGGCACCCCGGTCGCCGTGATCGCCGACGGCACCCTGCACAGCCAGCGGACCGTGCGCTCCACGCTGCGCGAGGTCGCCGCAGACGTCGCTAACGCGGGGATCCGCCCACCCGCGATCGTGGTCATCGGGCCAGTGGTGGCCCTGCGCGCCTCGTGAGTGATGTGGGGGTCTTTTCAGGATCCGGTCTCCCAGGTCGTCCCGTCGGGCCTTCCACTGTCGTACCTTGGTCAGTCCGGCCAGGTGGCACACCCCGTTGACCTCGGCGACCGTCTTGGGCAGAGTCTCGGGTGTGCGCAGATCGCCTTCGAGCCGCGCAACGCCCTTGGGCAGCGCCGACGCCCCGGAGCGGGTCAGCCCTGTCACCTGGTGCCCCTGCTCGACCAGCAGCGCGGCCACCGCGTAGCCGACAAAACCGGCGGCTCCGGTAACCAGAACCCTCATCGGCCGAGTAGCTGATGCCGGTACTGCCACGCCAGCTCGATGCAGGCACGGGAGATCGGCGACAACGGCTCCGTGCGCAGCCGCTCGCGGGCCGCCTCGGTGCTGATGATCGCAGCGCCTTCCTCATTCACGGCGACCATGTTGAAGAACAGCGCATCGAACACGGGTGACCGCGACCGTCAGCAGCTCTACCCATAGGGTGAGCGGTTCGAGGACCATGGCGCAGGCGAAGATGCGGAAGTCACCGGCCTGGCGTGCTTGCTCGAAGGACGCGAATGGCTCATCAGTGTCGTAGGCAATGGGGTCGACACTGTTGCCATCGTGCTCACAGCGCTACCAACGTGCGGGCGCTCCGCCGCCGGTTCGTGACCTGGTGGGGGCGTTCTCGGTCCGTGCCGGCTGCGCTGCAATCCCGCCGATCGCTGAGGCAGGAAGCCAAAGACATGATCGTGTGGGTCGTGCGCTCGCCGGTTTCGATTCGCCGGTGCGTTCAGCCGGGGGATTGTCGTCGCCGTGTGCCTTGATAGACTATAAGGCCGCATACGTGCGGATTCAGATACATCCTCCGGATTGATGTCCCGCGCCACTGGCCACCGATCACGGTGGGTATTCCGTGTTCATCCCACTCGCGAGCCAGGGTCAGCGCGCTCACTCCCGCCAGAATGCGCGATCGCGCACGGCGGATATGGTCAGCCTCGCGCTTATTGAGCCGAATACGAAAGGTTCCATCGGGCAACGCGACCCGCTGCCGCTTGACGCGGACACGGCGTTCTCGGGAATCTCCCGGTCGATCCGCCACCAATCCGCGCCACCTGCGCGCGAAGACCGGTGAGCTGGTTGTCGGTCTGCCGCTCGCGGTCGGTCGACTCACGTGTGAGCAAGCCGCGCGGGTCTCGCGAACCTCTCCGGTTACACTGGGTGGGCGATACGGGTGAGTGAGTGATGGTGATCAGGGGCGATGGAACTTCAGCAGATCGGCGCACAGCATCCCAAGATCAAGCAGGTACTGGCGATCCAGCGGAACATCGCGCCGAACCCCCGAAAGATGATCATCGCGGAGGGTTTGTGGGCGCATAATCTCTTACTGGAACACAATTCCTTTGTTGACACGTTCCTGTGGTGTCCGGAAGCCGCCTACGGCGATGAGGCACGTAAGCGGGCGGTCGAGTTGGCGGCGCGTGCGCACCTGGCTTACCAGGTGTCGGAGAAAACGTTGGCGCGGATCTCTGAGCGCGACAGGCCGGATGGATTGTTCTCTATCGCTTCGTTGCCCACGTGGAAGCCGGAAGACGTACGGCTTGGCGATTCCTCACTAATTATGGTTGCCGATGGTATGGAGATCCCGGGTAACCTGGGAACCTTGATTCGGACGTTGGACACGGCTGGCGCGGACTGTTTGGTCCTGACGAATCGACGCACTAGACTGACGCATCCGAAGGTGTTTCGGGCAAGTCAGGGCATGGTCCTCACAATTCCTGTCCTGGACTTTGAGCGGGTAGCAGACGCGATATCGTGGCTTCGGTCAAATAATGTCAACATTTACTTGGCTGACACGGATAGTGCGAAGAATTATCGGTCGTTTGATTATTCAAGCACGCGGACCGCCTTTGTCCTTGGCTCGGAGCGTTACGGCATCCCCAAGCTGTGGTATGAGACAGGTTGTGAACGTGTGTTCATCCCTATGCTGGGGTCGGCTGACTCGTTGAACGTGTCTATTTCCGCGGCCGTGTTCCTGTTCGAGGCGCGCGCACAGAAAAATCACTGGTAGAAACCGCGTTGCGATAGCCGACCTAAGCCAGCACGTGGGCTGCTCCGGCGTCGGCGACTTCCCGGGGCAGCCCGTGGGCGATGAACCAGTCGGTCACGATCCGCACGTCGCGGGCGAGGAACGCTGGTCCCTGCGGGTTGGCGACGATGTCCACCACCTGCGGCAGGTCAATGAGGACCAGCCGCCCGCGGTGCACCAGCAGGTTGAACGGCGACAGGTCGCCGTGCGCGAGGCCCTCCCCAGTGAGCACCACCAGCGTGTCGATGAGCTGGTCCCACAGCGTGCGCAGCGCCGTGGGCTCTGGACGCAGTTGTGCCAGCCGGGGAGCCGCTTGCCCGTCCGGTTCGTCGAGGTACTCCAGCAGCAGCTCGGTGCCGTGCAGCTGCACCGGGTAGGGGACCGGTGCGCCCAGGTGCCACAGCCGGCACAGCGCGCCGAACTCCGCGGCTGCCCACTGCCCGGACAGCAGGTCACGACCGAAGGCAGTGCGCCGGGCCATCGCCCTGGTCTCCCGGGAGCGTCGCACCCGCCGGCCCTCGAGGT
>JBOHHF010000426.1:0-9396 GCA_050700495.1 Pseudonocardiaceae bacterium | reverse complement strand
CGTCGATACGTACGCTCCGTGACGACCCGTCCGGCGGATCCCGATCACCGGGGACGAGAGCTACGCGTGAGGGTTGCGGTTGCCTCCCTCGTGGCCCTCCGTCACCGATCGGGCGGCCGGAGCAGCGCGTCACTGGACTCGTCCATTATGGTTCTGCTGCTCGCAGAGGCCGTACTCTGCGGGACGCGGAGCTCGAAGAGCCCGAGGTACCTGGGGTTCCGCTGCCGAGGAGTGCTTGAGGAGATCCGATGCCGCTGACCCCCGCCGACGTACACAACGTCGCGTTCAGCAAGCCGCCCATCGGCAAGCGGGGCTACAACGAGGACGAGGTGGACGCCTTCCTCGACCTGGTTGAGGCCGAGCTGGCTCGCTTGATCGAGGAGAACAACGATCTCCGTAACCAGGTCGAAGAGCTCGATCGGCAGCTCAGTGCTGCGCCGATCGACACCGGACGCAATCTTCGTCCGCTGGAGCCGCCACGGCCGGTGATGGCCCCGGTGCCGCCGCCGATGATCGAACAGACGTCGCCGGGTGGAGACCACCACGTCCAAGCTGCCAAGGTGCTGGGGTTGGCCCAGGAGATGGCCGACCGGTTGACCGGCGAGGCCAAGGCCGAAGCGGACGGGATGTTGGGCGAGGCCCGAACCAAGTCCGAGCAGTTGCTCTCCGACGCGAGGGCAAAGGCCGACGGCATGGTCAACGAAGCCAGAACCCGGGCCGAGACCATGCTGAACGACGCTCGTACCAGGGCTGAAACCCTGGACCGGCAGTCTCGCGAGAAGGCTTCGTCGCTGGAACGCGATGCAGCGCGCAAGCACACCGAGATCATCGGTTCGATCAACCAGGAGAAGACCACCCTGGAGAAGAAGATCGACGAGCTACGCACGTTCGAACGTGAGTACCGCACCCGCCTGAAGACCTACTTGGAGTCGCAGCTCCGAGAGTTGGACGGGCGCGGATCTGCCGCACCACCGGACTCGGTGCGTAACCAGCCGGGCTTTGCCACCTCCGGGTTCGGCGCGCGTGCCGAAGCCGGTAGCTGACGCGCAACGGGCAGTGCCGGTCGGCCCGGCGGATCCATCGTCCGTCGTCGCACCCCGATTGTGTGGGTGAGCAGTGATGCTTCTCACCGTGGTGTTGCTATTCGTGGCGGTTGGTCTGCTCGTTGTGGCGCTCGGTACTGGCCATATTGCTCTGGCCTGGGTATCTGTGGTGCTCAGCGCGGTGGTGTCCGTGATGATCATCACGCGGTGGCGGCGACGGCTGGATGAACCCGAAGCCGAGCCCGTTGTGCTGCTGGACGACGAGCCGGTTGACGCTGTGGGCGGTGACCAGCTAGCCGATCAGGCGCAGGAAGCCGCGCTGGTCACCGCTGTGGGCGGTGACCAGCCAGCTGATCCTGCCCAGAACGCCGTCCCGGTCGGGCGTTCACCGCATTCTGCGGTGAACGCCGCAGCGCAGGCGCAGGTCGGTCCGGTGGCGGCGCTGGCAGCGTCTGCGGGCGCAGATCAGGTTGCAGAGGATGCTGAACTCGCTGACGCTGAGGATGCCGAGCCCGGGGAGGAGGACACCGACGCCGCGGATCTGCTCGTGGTTTACGAGCTGACCGACCAGGTGCTGGTCGTCGACGAGCACCCGCGTTACCACCTCACCCGCTGCCCCTGGCCCGAGCAGGCGCGAGCTGAACGGCTGCCGGTGCGGGAGGCCAGGGAATTGGGTTTCACACCGTGTGACCGGTGCCGGCCGGATACTGCACTAGCCCGCCGGTACCGGGCCACAAGCGCGACCACGGGTGGTACCTGAGCTCGGGCCGTCCCAGCGGAGTCCAGCGCCGGCTCGTAGGCTCAGACGGTCTCGATCGCGATCGAGTCACTGAAGCGCGTGATGTCACCGGGATCGGACATCACAACGACACCGTCGAGGCTAACCGCCAGGAGGGCGACGTGACCGCCCACGATGTCATGCGAACCACTGCGTCCGCACAGCACGCCGACCGCCTTTGCCGGTATCCTGATCGCACAGGCGCCGATCCGGCTATCAGCGGGGAGCCTCCGGAAGAACGGGGTAGCGTCGAGCCCTCAGTAGAACCGGGCGGGTGCGGCCCGCACTTGGGAGCGCACCACCATGGCTTACCCGAAGGTCTCCGCCAGCAGGGATACCGTCTCCGTTCAGCCGTCCTTTCCCGGCCTGGAAGCCGATGTGCTGCGGTACTGGGCCGCCGCCACCTTCCCCGCGTCGGTCGCAGCCCGTCCGCCCGGAGATCACGAGGTGACGGCCTGGCTGTGCGGGTTGCCGTCGCGGTCGTGAGTGCGTAACAGTGTTCCAGCACCCGATGCCACTCACGAGCCCCGCCGCCCGTTGGCGGGGCCTTCTGCAGGCCCGCGCGATTCCCGCCGAGATCCGGGCAACCGCCCCGCAGGATCCGAGCCGGCATGATCCCGCCCGTTTCGTGCCGCCCGCGACACCGGAGGACACTCCGTCCCGTCGCACCGCGCTGCGGCTGCTCGGTCCTGACGGTGCGACCGTGCTCGACGTCGGGTGCGGCGCGGGCGCCGCCGGACTCGCGCTGTTGCCGAAAGTGTCCCATCTCACCGGGGTGGATCACGCCGACGACATGCTGCGCGCGTTCGAGCGGGCGTGCACCGAGCGCGGGCTGGCGCATCGCAGCGTGCACGGCCCGTGGCCGCAGACCGCGGCGCAGGCGGGTGTTGCCGACGTCGTCGTCAGCCACCACGTGGGCTACAACACCCTGGATCTGGGTCCGTTCGCCGCCGCCTTGGGCGCTGCCGCATGCCGCGGGGTCGTTGTCGAACTACATGCCGTGCACCCGGGGGCCTGGCTGGACCCGTTGTGGGCGCAGTTCCACGGGTTGCACCGCCCGCCCCCCGCGACTGCGGACGATGTGCTGGCCGTGCTGGCTGAGATCGGGATACATCCTGAGGTTCAGCGCTGGAACCGGCCTGCCCAGGATCGTCATCCCGAGGCAGAGGTCACCTTCTCGCTGCGCAGGCTATGCCTGCCTGCGCAGCGCCGCGACGAGGTCGCCGAGGCGGTGGCGAGATTGGGCCCACGCCACCGCGAACTGGTCACGATCTCTTGGTCCGTTTAACCCGCGCGGCCGTGGGACTATCCGGGGGGACAATCCGGGCGTGAACGGGGTGGAGCTCGCCCTCGGGGCGGGGGCGGCCGTGTTGCTGCTGGCTGTGCTCGCGGTGCGGGTCTCCACCCGGCTCGGGCTGCCGTCACTGCTGCTCTATCTCGCCATCGGCCTGCTGATCGGCGAGTCCGGTCTGGGCATCCAGTTCTCGAATACACCGCTGACCGCCACGCTGGGCATTGCGGGCCTGGTACTGATCTTGGCCGAGGGCGGTCTCACCACCCGGTTGTCGGTAATTCGCCCGGCGTTGCGCTCGGGGATTGCCCTGGCCACCGTGGCGGTCGCGGTGAGCATCGCCATCACCGGCTCGGCTCTGCACCTGCTGCTGGGTCTGGACTGGCGCACGGCGTTGTTGTGGGGCGCGGTGCTGTCCTCGACCGATGCGGCGGCCGTCTTCAGCGTGTTGCGGGCGCTGAAAGTATCTCCCCGGCTGGCGGGCGCGCTCGAGCTGGAGTCGGGTATCAACGACGCGCCGGTCTCCATCGCTGTGGTGCTGCTCGCTGCCGGCGACCCGCTGCGCTGGTGGACGCCCCTGCTGATCGGTTACGAGTTGGTCGTCGGTGCGCTGGTAGGGGCCGCGCTGGGGTTCGTGGGAACGTGGACGCTGCGCCGCGCGGCGCTGCCCGCGACCGGTCTCTACCCGCTGGCGACCATCGCAGTCTGCGTGCTGGCCTTTGCCGCCGGGCAGGGTCTGCACGCCTCGGGCTTCTTGGCGACCTACGTCGCCGGGTTGGTGCTGGGCAACGCTCACCTACCGCATCGCGGTGACACCCTTTCGTTCGCCGAGGGCCTCGGCTGGCTCGCCCAGATCGGTCTGTTCGTGCTGCTGGGCCTCTACGCCTCGCCGGCCCGCTTGCCCGGCGTGCTGATTCCCGCACTGGTCGCCGGGGCGGTGCTGGTCGTGCTGGCGCGCCCGTTGTCGGTGGTGCTCGCCCTGGCACCGTTGCGGGTGCCCTGGCGGGATCAGGCATTCGTGTCGTGGTCAGGGCTGCGAGGAGCGGTACCCATCGTGCTCGCGCTGATCGCGCTCACCATGGGCTTCCCCGGCGCCCAACAGCTGGTGGACGTGGTCTTCGTCCTGGTTGTGCTGCTTACCGTGGTGCAGGGCGTCACGCTGCCCTTGGTTGTCCGCTGGCTGGGGCTTTCCCGCCCTGAACAGGGCAGGGAGATCGTGGTCGACTACGCCCCGCTGGACGAGATCGACGCCGACCTGCTGCAGGTCCGGGTACCCCGGCCCTCGCGGCTGCACGGCATCTACCTCTCGGAGCTGCGGTTACCCACCGGGGCGATGGTCAGCCTGGTGGTACGAAACGGAGCGGGGTTCACCCCGCAGCCGACCACCCGGCTTCAGGAGGGCGACCAGCTGCTGGTCGTTACCACGGCTGGCAACCGGGAGCAAGCCGAGCAGCGGATTCGGGCCGTGCACCGAGCCGGCCGGCTGGCCCGGTGGCGGGGAGAGACCGGTGCCTGATCGACCGTCGGCGGACCGGGTCACAATGGTGACGTGAATCCATCGCAGCATGCCGAAGGGGCGGCCGCCGGCGACCAGGACATCCCCGAGACGTTGCCAGGGCGTCGCAGGATCGGCCTGCTGGCCGCCACCGCCGCCGTCGCATTACTTCTGGACGTGCTGAGCAAGATCGCCGTGGTCGCGACCCTGGAGGGCCGTCCGCCGGTGGAGCTGTTGGGTGGCGGGCTCTACCTCGTCGTCTACCGCAATGCGGGCGCGGCGTTCTCGATGGCGACCGGGCTGACCTGGCTGCTGTCGCTGATCGCCCTGGGGGTCGTGGTGGCGATCGCCCGTCTGGCGCCCCGGCTGCGTTCGGCCGGCTGGGCCTTCGGGCTCGGGTTGGTGCTGGGCGGAGCGCTGGGCAACCTGGTGGACCGGCTACTGCGCGCCCCTGGTCCGCTGCGCGGGCACGTGGTGGACTTCCTGTCGCTACTGGCACCGGACGGCCGCGTGTGGCCGGTGTTCAATCTGGCTGATTCGGCGATCGTGTGTGGTGGCGTGACGTTGGTCCTGCTCACCGCCACCGGCAGGGAGTTCGACGGCAGCCGCGGTCGGCGGCGGTCGGCGGCCGGCGAATCCGGGGCCCGAAATGAGTGACGTGCGGGCGTTACCGGTGCCCGACGGGCTCGACGGCATGCGGATGGACATCGGGCTGGCGCGGCTGCTGGGACTGTCTCGGACGGTGGTGGCCGGACTGACCGGGGCCGGTGCAGTGCTGGTTGACGGCAGCCCGGTCGGCAAGTCCGACCGCCTCACCACCGGTACGTGGCTTGAGGTGACCCTGCCCGAGCCGGATCTGATCGTTGCTGCCCCCGGGGCCGAGCCGGTGACCGGGCTGCGCGTAGTGCACGACGACGCCGACTTCGTCGTGGTGGACAAGCCGGTCGGAGTGGCCGCGCACCCGAGCCCCGGCTGGGTGGGGCCCACCGTGCTCGGGGGTCTTGCCGCGGCCGGGATCCAGCTGGCGACCTCGGGCGCGGCCGAGCGCCAGGGTGTGGTGCACCGGCTCGACGTCGGCACCAGTGGGCTGATGGTGGTCGCCAAGTCCGAGCGCGGCTACTCGGCGCTGAAGCGGGCATTCCGGGATCGCACCGTCGCCAAGCATTACCGGGCGCTGGTGCAGGGTCACCCGGATCCCATCCGAGGCACCATCGACGCCCCGATCGACCGGCATCCCAAGCACGACTGGCGATTTGCGGTGGTGGCAGGGGGCAAACCCTCGGTGACGCACTATGAGGTGATCGAGGCATTCCGGGCCGCGTCGCTGTGTGATGTGACGCTGGAGACTGGTCGCACCCATCAGATCCGGGTGCATTTCGCGGCGTTGCGGCACCCGTGTTGTGGGGACCTCACCTACGGTGCAGATCCCGTGCTGGCGCAGCGGCTCGGGCTGGACAGGCAGTGGCTGCACGCCGCGCGGCTGGGCTTCCCGCATCCCGCTGACGACTGTTGGGTGGAGCTCACCAGTCCAGATCCCGACGACCTGCGTGGCGCGTTGGACGTGCTGACCGCCGAGGCCTGACTGATGCCGCCGCGGACCCGCTGGGCGATGTTGGCAGCACTGTTCGTGGCGCTTGGCTTCGCGGTCGTGGTAGCCGGGCAGCCGGGTGAACCGCTGCCGGTTGCCGGCGTGCAGCGGCTCGGGCCCGAAGCCGGCGAACCGGTCGCGGACTACCTGCGGCGAGCTGGGGCGTCGCTGCCCGCTGCGCAGCCGGGACCGGTTTGGGCGCTGGTACAGCTGGAGGGCTACCTCAAGCCGGAGCCTGCCGCCGAGCTGGCGCAAGGGGTGCGGTTGTCGCGGGTGGTGCTTCGCGTTCCGCTGCCGCGGGTGCAGACCGCGTTGATCACTCATGATCTGCCTGGGCAGCGACCCCTGGCGGAACTCACCGAGGTTCTGCGGTCCGCGGCGCAGGGCCGCGCCGCCGTTGCATCCCGGGAGGTGCCGGGCAGCCGGCCCGCCGCCGTCGCCACCGCGGAGGCCGAGCAGCTGCGTGGTGGCTGCGCCTGTGTGGTGGCGCTTCTGGTACTCGGTGAGAGCGAGGCGCTGCAGGCCGTGGCGGCGCGTCCGGGCGTCCGAGCCGTGCACGCCGCCACCCCGGATACGCCTCTCCGGGACCTCGCGATCTCCCCACTGCTGCCTGAGCAGGTCGACACGGTAGGACCCGTACCCGACGACGGGACTGTGCCGCCTTGATCGGATGTCAGTCAGGCTGGGTTGTGCGGTCACCGGCGACGACGCGCACGGTGAATCCCTCGTCGCTGCGACTGAGCGTCACGTGGCTGCACATCTGGTGGGTCATCCACAGGCCGAGGCCACCGGAGGAGCTGTTCGTCGTGGGGAGGAGACCCACAAAGGGGTCGGTGGGCCCGTGACCTTGATCGGTGACCGTGGCCACGAGTCGGTTGTGGCTTGTCCAGACACGGAGACACACTGGTGGGCGGCCGTGGTAGACCGCATTGGTCACGGCCTCGCTCACTGCGAACACCACGTCTTCGAGCTCGTCGGGGTTGAGGCGGCTGCCGCTGGCGGCGTTGCGGACGGTGCGGCGGGCAGCCGCCGGTGTCGGATCGACCAGTTCGGTGATCGGCGGTGACGTCTCGAGTAGATCAGCTCCGGCGGGTGGCCTTCGGGTGAGAAAGCCCGCGGGGTCCTCGAAGTCGGCGTTGGGGATATGCCGGCCAGCGGGAGTTGCCAGGTAAGGATGGGTCTGCGCGACGTCGGCCAGTACGTCGCCGGGGGTGATGCGGGTGTCGTAGGTGCACAGGCCCCACACCGGGAAGTCGTCGTAGGCATGGTTGATGACGGCCTCGTAGCGTGCCCACTTCTCCCACGGCGTCCCCAGACCCGGGTGCGGCACGTCGCCGACAACCCGCACCTGCTGCGCGCCACGAGCAACGTGCGCGGCCAGCAGCTCCCGGTAGGACTTGATGACACTCGCTGGCCGGTTGTAGTGGGCACTCGCGTCCATGAACGAGACGTTCGACGTGTTCCCCATCCCCGCCCGCACCAGTTCCGTGCTCGTTCCTCCCAGGACCACCAGCGTCGGCTCGCCGGCCTCGGTGCCACCATCGAGGAACGGGATGACGATTGACAGAAACTCGTCGTCGGAGCCGTAGAGAGCCGCTTCGTGGAAGTACCCCTGGTGGCCCGCTGCCGCGCCCGTTCTCATACCGATGGCTCCACTCGCATATCGGGAAGGTCGAGGTCGAGCTCCCCGCCCAGGAAGGCCGCGGCGCGGGCCGAGGCATGCAGCCGGAAGGGCGCCGAGCCGTCGCTCGCCGCCGGATGCAGGCAGGCGACCTGCGCGATCATCTCCCCACCCAGCTCGCGCAAGCAGGTGAAGCCCGCCGCCAGCGCATCCTGCGTCGCCGCCGCATACGCCTGCACCAGGCCGATCGGCTCTACGACCGCGCCGGTGGCGTCATTGAGGGACTGGACCTGCACTGCTCCCGGTCGCCGGGATCGCTTCGTCTCATCGAGATCCCGAACGTCGTCCCACAACACCGCGGTGTCGCGGTTGGCGGCGTAGCAAACTCGATGACCTTGCGCGAGACCGTCGGCCAGGAACTCCAGAACCCGGGACTTAAACTCGCCGGGGTCGTCGTAGACCAAGCAAAAATGATCATATATGCAGCCTCGAGCAGTTCCGATCACTCCGGACCCAGGCACCCGTGACACGATACGCCGCTTCGGCGTCCACGTGGACGCTGGTGGGCGGCACGTAGCCAGCCGCGCTGGTCGGTGGATGGGCTGACATTTCTCGCGGGTCCGGCGGGGTCTGTTTGGTCTTGTGGCGTCGGCATGTGGGACCGAGGTTTGTTGGTTTTTTGGCTGGTCGGGCCGGTGTTGTTGACCGAGGGGCGGTAGCGGGAGTGCCGTGGTCCAGTGGCCGGCCTGATGCTGGGTGGGTGAGGATGCACCGCCAGGTGTCTCCGGCGGCCAGGTCTCGCGCTATCGCGGCCGGGACCGGACCGTAGCCGGCCAGTTCACCGGGCAGGTCTCGACCAGGGAGTCGATGACCTCCTCGGGCGCGATAACCGGTGGCGGCGGCCACTCCAGATGATAGCATCGAACACATGTTCGGCCATGCTCGATTTGGGGCCGCCCAGCAATCCACGCGTGTCGCAGGCGACTCCCCTAGCAGGGCTCGGCACAGTCTGAGGCATGTGGGGTACCAGGCACCGGCAACGTCGGGGCAGGGTGGGTCAACCGGTCCAGGCCGTCCACGGCCGGCTGAGTGCATGGCGTGATCAGCGGGTTCAAGGAGGTTGATGTCCCGGTGTCTGATGACTCGTTCGTTCACCTCCATACACACACCGAGTTTTCCATGCTCGACGGTGCGGCAAGGCTGGACGACCTGTTCGCCGAATGCGTCCGGATGGGCATGCCGGCCCTGGCGATGACTGACCACGGCAACGTCTTCGGCGCCTACGAGTTCTGGTGCAAGGCCACCGCCCACGGGATCAAGCCGATCATCGGCATGGAGGGCTACCTCTCGTCCGGATCGCGGCACGAGCGCAAGCGGATCGTGCTGGCCGCCGCCGCGGCTGGCGGCGGCCAAGACACTGACAATCCGGGTGAAATGTACACCCACATGACACTGCTCGCCGAGAACACCGAGGGCATGCACAACCTGTTCCGGCTCTCCAGCCTGGCCAGCCTGGAGGGTTACTACTACAAGCCCCGGATGGACCGCGAACTGCTGCAGACCTACGGCAAGGGGATCAT
>JBOHHF010000425.1:0-1027 GCA_050700495.1 Pseudonocardiaceae bacterium | reverse complement strand
GGGGCAGCGTTCGTGGCGGCGTTGGAGTTGGCTACGGCGCATACGCCGACTGGCGATGCGCGGCATGCCTACCCGGACGAGGTGGTAGCCGCGGCGGTGGAGGCGGCGGCTCCGCTGGTGGTGGCAGGGGAGTTACGGCGATTGGCTGCCCGGGCTGGTGGCTACGAGCAGCGTCGGGAGTTGGTAGAGCGCGCTGATCAGCTGGATCCCGGCGGGCGAGGCCGGTGGCCGTGAGCGCTGGTAGCGGTAGTGCGGTTCTGCTGGTGTGCGCTGGGGGTGCGTGGTATGTGGGCGCGACTTCGTATGGCAGCCGGTGCGGCGGCTGTGACAGTCAAACGGCCGCGCTTACTCCCTAGGTGGTGGGCGACGCTCGCTGCTATCGGAGGTCCGCTCTGTGCAGTAGGCGTGATTACCCGATGGCTCCCCTTGCTAACCGTCGCTGTCGCCGTTGAGGCCGTGGTACTGATCACGTACGCGAGAAGCGCGCGCATCCCCTAAATCCTATCCGCAGAGGAGGTCTCGTAATGTCCGATCTCGGACAACCTCAGCCGCTAAAGCGCGGTGAATACGTGCACGTGGTTCTGGTGTGCACCAGCTGTGGGCACGTGTGGGAGCCTGACCCACCAGACCTGTCGGACGGCCGGGGGGAGACGGGGTGCCCGGTGTGCGGCGGGTGGACCTGGATAGGGGAACTCGCGGAAATGAAAGGAAGTGGTGTGATGCCTGATCCTGAGGCAAGAGAATCGTACGAAAGGGCGGCCTACTGGGAGCAGGAAGCCGCGAAGGGAAAAGATCCCCGGTGGGTGGAATTGTCGAGGAGAGTGGCGTGGGAACACGAGAAGATCGGTGACGATCAGGCGAGGGGACAACAGAGAGGACGGGCGCGGTGAGTAGGGACGAGCAGCGGCGGGCGGACCTGGAGTTAGCGAAGCGGGCCGTGCAGGGAATCATCCACGACGGGAACCGGTCAGCGTGGGAGCGGCAACGCGCGCGGGATGGCGCGGTACAAGCGCAGAAGCTGCTGGAC
>JBOHHF010000424.1:0-10615 GCA_050700495.1 Pseudonocardiaceae bacterium | reverse complement strand
GTGCTGGTCCGCAGCGTCACTCACGAGCAAGCTAGCGTGCCCATATGGTGCTGGCGCAGCGTTACGCGTCCGACGAGCTGGTCCGGCTGTGGTCACCGGAGCACAAGGTGGTGCTCGAGCGGCAGCTGTGGCTGGCGGTGCTGCGCGCCCAGGCTGACCTCGGCGCGCCGGTCGAGCAGCGGGCGCTCGATGACTACCAACGCGTGGTATCAATGGTGGATCTCGAATCGATCGCGGCGCGGGAGCGGGTGAGCCGCCACGACGTCAAGGCCCGCATCGAGGAGTTCAACGCGCTGGCCGGTCACCAGGAGATTCACAAGGGACTGACGTCGCGGGACGTCACGGAGAACGTCGAGCAGTTGCAGGTGCACCGTTCGCTGGAGCACGTGCGGGACCGCTGTGTGGCGCTGCTCGCTCGCCTTGCGAACCGTGCCGCCGAGTACGCCGAGCTGGTGATCACCGGGCGCAGCCATAACGTCGCGGCCCAGGCCACGACACTGGGTAAGCGCTTCGCCAACGCGGCGCAAGAGCTGCTGCTGGCCTTCGCCCGGCTCGAGGAGCTGCTGGCGCGCTATCCGCTGCGCGGGATCAAGGGTCCGATGGGCACCGCCCAGGACGCGCTGGATCTGCTCGGTGGTGATGAGTCCGCACTCGCGCAGCTGGAACAGCGGGTGGCTGCGCACCTGGGATTTCGGCGGGTGCTCACCAGCGTCGGGCAGGTCTATCCCCGGTCACTGGACTACGAGGTGGTCAGCACCCTGGTGCAGTTAGCCGCCGCTCCATCCTCGCTGGCCACCACGATCAGGCTGATGGCCGGCCACGAGCTGGTGACTGAGGGGTTCCAGGCCGGCCAGGTCGGGTCCAGTGCCATGCCGCACAAAATGAACACCCGCTCCTGCGAGCGCGTCAATGGCCTGGCCGTGGTGCTGCGCGGGTTCGCCTCGATGCTGGCCGAGCTGTCCGGCGCGCAGTGGAACGAGGGTGATGTGTCGGACTCGGTGGTGCGCCGGGTTGCGCTGCCGGACGCCTTCCTCGCCTTCGATGGGCTGGCCGAGACGTTCCTCACCGTGGTGGACGAGTTCGGCGCTTACCCTGCGGTGATCGAGCGGGAACTGGAGCGTTATCTACCGTTCCTGGCCACCACGAAGGTGCTGGTCGCCGCAGTGCGGGCAGGGGTGGGCCGGGAGACCGCGCACGAGGTGATCAGAGAGCACGCCGTCGCAGTCGCGCTGGCGATGCGGGAAAAAGGCACCGACAACGATCTGGTCGACCGGCTGGCCGGCGACGGCAGGCTGCCGCTGGACCGGGTCGATCTAGACGCGCTGCTCACTGACCGTCTACCGTTCACCGGGGCTGCCGCTGGACAGATCGCCGCAGTCGTGGCTGACGTCGAGAGCGTCGTTGCCCGGTACCCCGAAGCCGCCACCTACCGCCCCGCGCCGCTCCTGTGAGCCGGCCGGACACCGCGCTGGCCTGGGCCGCTCCGCGAGCGCGTCGCGCACTCAGGCACCAACCACGAGCACGGTGATGTTGTCGGTACCGCCCGCGTCGTTGGCAGCCTCGATGAGAGTGCGGCAGGCGTGGTGGGGGTCCGGGCAGCCGTTGAGGATCACCTGGATCTGGGCATCGTCGAGCAACGCAGTGAGGCCGTCGCTGCACAGCAGCAACCGGTCAGCGGGCTGCAGGGTGACGCGGCAGGAGTCGGGTAACGCCTCGCCGACCATGCCGATGTGGCGGGTGAGCTGACCACGGGCCGGATGGCCGGCGGTCTGCTGATCAGTGATCGCGCCCGCGTCGACGAGCTCTTGAGCCAGGGAGTGGTCGCGGGTCAGCCGGCGCAGGTTGGCCGCCTGCGCCGAAACAGGGCGCCAGAGGTAGGCGCGGCTGTCGCCGACGTGTGCGATCAGCGCGGTGGCGTGACTCACCAGCGCGACGACGGCGGTTGCGCCCATCCCCGCCAGCCGTGGCGTGTCCTGGCTGCCCTGGCGCAGCTCCGTGCTGAGTTCGGTGAGCACCGTGCACAGCCGCTGCGTCGCGTCCGGGGCAGCGAGGTCCGGCGCAGCGCCGAAATGGGTTGCCACCAGCGTGGGCAGGGTCGCGACGACGACCTCGGACGCCACCTCCCCGGCCGGCCGGCCGCCCATGCCGTCGGACACGATGAACAGCCCACGTTCGACGTCAGCGCTCCAGCGGTCCTCGTTGCGTTCGCGCACCCGGCCGCGATCGCTGAGGCCGGCGCAACGCAGCGCTGTCACCGGGCGTCCCCCAGTGCGCGTGACAGTGCGCGTGACAGGGCGCATGCGAGTTCGACCGTCACTTCTTCAGCGCACGGAACGTGGCGGTGATCTTGTCGAAGGTCTGCGCAGAAGTGGAGAAACGCTCCTTGGGTAGGGCCTGGAAGACGAGGCTGATCATCGTCTTGCCGTTGAACAGGAAGTAGTGCGAGTGCACGCCCTCCTGCCCGGTGGGGATGTCCTTGAAGGAATAGAAATAGACGAAACCGGGAAACCCGCTCAGCTCGATCTGCTTCGGTTCGGTAATCATCTGAACCGTCTTGTTGGCAGTCACGATCTGGTCCGTCAACTGCTTGGCGGACTGGAGCTGCTGCGGCCCTACCGGCACCTGCAGTTCCAGGGAGCGAACCAGGAGGGACTCCTGGGTACCTTGAGACGCGAGCAGGAGAATCTGGGGATCTTTGGTGGTCAGGTTGGACCAGGCGGTCGGGTAGGCCAGCTCGAAACCGGCCTGCTCGCTGCGGAACGCCGTGAAATCGGCCGGCGTAGCGTTCGTCGATGAATTCGCCGAGGCATTTGCCGCTGTCGCCGGCTCCTCGGGAGTCAGGATCGCTCGTCCGACGACCACACCGGAGGCGAGCCCAGTCACCAGAAGCACCCCGATGACGATGGTCAATACTCGTCTCTTGCGTATGGCGTCCCACAGTTTTGTCATGGTGCCCCACTTCCATCAGATCGTAAGCGTATGCTCACTGAGGGTGAACGGCGCTGGTGCATTCCGGAGGAGCTAGGTCACGGAGAGCAGCATGCTACTGGCGGCCTGTGACCGGGGTGCGCGCACCCCGCACTGACCTCGGCTTGCCGATCGACTCGGTCGTGATGACGAGGGGAGGGGTGGCGGAGAGTTGTCGGCGAGGCGCACTCCCTGGCTTGATCTCATGGAGTCTGGCGAAGTTCGCCGTGCTACCTGCTACCGCGCCGCTACACAGAGGTACAGAATGCTTACCGCCTGTCGCGTTACCACTACCACGTCCGATAGAGTGATCGCGCGGCCAGCGAGCGAACCGCGGACCGCTGCGTAACGAAGGTCTGCCAGGGATGTTGGGTGGGTACGGCCACGGAGGCCTCACACACCTCATCGGTGAGTCGTCGGCGTCGAGGGAAAGGGACGGGACCATGACGGTTGATCCAGAAAACAAGTTCGGGATCAAGATCCAGAGTAGGGGGCGAGGCAAGACGATCGAGCAGAACTACGCGATCCTGGCCGGCGCCATCTACGTCGGCATCGGGGTGATCGGGTTCTTCTTCACGGGCTTCGGCAACTTCACCGAGGCGACGAACGTACCGCTGTTGGGGCTCTTCCTGATCAACCCGTTCCACAACGTCGTGCACCTCGCCGTCGGCGTCGTCTGGCTCACGGCGGGATTCGTGCTGACCCCCGTCGCGACTGAGGGCGTCAACTTCGCCATCGGCGGTTTCTACCTGCTGGCTGCCGTGCTGGGCTTCCTGGGCTACCTCAGCCTGGTGTCCGTGCCGGGCGGCTTCGACCTCGACTTCTGGCTGCACCTCTTCTCCGGCCTGATTACGCTGGTGGTCGGAGGTGGCCTGCTCAGCGCCATGAGCAACCGCAACCGCGATCGAACCAGCATTAACGCCTAGCTGGGATCTAGAGCCGCGTCCCTTCCCGGCGGGGGACGCGGCTCTAGATCGCGTACGGCCACACGGTGAGCGCGTAGCTGCCGAACCACGCGCCGAAGCCGGTCAGCACAGTGAGGGTGAGCACCACCAACGCCGTGCGCCGCCGGGCCAGGCCGATCGCCACCGGCAGCAACAGCACGAAGGCCGGTAGCAGCAAGCGCGCCTTGGAGTTCATCACCCCGTTGGCGCCCACGTCCATCGCGAACACCACCGCGGCGTACACCAGTAGCGGCCATGCGACGCTGCCGCGCCAGTCCAGCACGCACACCACCAGAAGCACCAGTGCGGTCGCCAGCAACCATACCGTGGTCACCTCAAGCACCGAGGGCGCCGTGGTGAGTACCCGACCGGCGAAATGCAGCGTGGCGCGCCCGCCGTCGAAGCTGGACGCCCAGCCCTGCTGCTGAAGCACGAACCACCCGTCCCAGCGGCCGGTGCGGACGGCGACGAACGCGAGGTAACCCAACAGCCCGCTCGGGGCGAGCAGTGCGGCTATCCACGGGCGCCAGCCGTCCCGCAGGCGCCAGCCCTCTCGGTCGCGCAGCAGCGCGACCAGCACCGCCAGTCCCACGGCAACGATCAACGCCACCGCGGTGGGTCGCACCAATCCCGCGGCCGCGCTGCACGCTCCGGCGAGCAACCATTGCCGGCGCAGCAATCCGAGTAGGCCCCAGACAGCCAGCGCGCAGAACAGCGCCTCCGAATAGGTCATCGACAGCACGATCGACATCGGGGTTGCGGCGAACAGCGCGACCAGCACCAACCCGGCTCTTCGGGACCCGTAGGGCACCGTCTCGGCGAGCCGCACCAGCCCGTAGGCGGCCACCACCCCGGCACCGACACTGACCACGAAAGCCGCCGTGGTCACCCCGGCGCTGGTCACCGCGGACGTCGCGGCGACCAGCGCCGGGTAGCCGGGGAAGAACGCCAGCGAAGTCTGCGCGGTACGCACCCCGAAGGCATCGACGAGCCCGGCCGGCACCCCGGCGTAGCCTTCGGCGGCCAAGCCCAGGAACCACGCCCCGTCCCATGAGGTCAGCGCGCTACCGGTGCTGACCTCGGTCACCGTGGACATCCAGGCCAGCACGAGCAGGCTGACCTGCCGGATGGTGAGGTACACCAGAGCCGGCGCCAGCACGGCGCTGAGCAGGTGTAACCGCGTCGCGCCCCGGGTCGGGGCTGGCCCGGACATCGCCGTCGCGCAGGCACGGAGCACCGCCGATGCCACCCGGTCCTCCCGCCATGAGTTCGTACCGGGTCGTCAGGTTAACGACTGGTGGAGCCGGTCCTCGGTAGGGTGCGGTGAACGAGGGGCCGTCTGAAGGCTGTTTCAGGCTGCCGTCTGAAGGCTGGGCCGCCCCTGAAATATCCCGACGCTGGAGGTCGGCGTGGCGCTCGTCGTCCAGAAATACGGTGGATCGTCGGTGGACAGCGCCGACCGGATCAAGAAGGTCGCCGAACGCATTGTCGAGACGCGCAACGCGGGCAGTGAGGTCGTGGTGGTGGTATCGGCGATGGGCGACACTTCCGATGAGTTGCTCGAACTCGCCGCCGACGTTTCGCCGGAACCGCATCAGCGCGAGTTGGACATGTTGCTCACCGCCGGCGAGCGGATCTCCAACGCGCTGGTCGCGATGGCGGTGCACGCCTTGGGCGTGGACGCGCGCTCGTTCACCGGCTCGCAAGCCGGGGTGATCACCACCGCCACGCACGGCAGGGCCCGCATCATCGACGTGACGCCGAGCAGGGTTCGAGACGCCCTGGACCAGGGCGCCGTGGCGCTGGTCGCCGGGTTCCAGGGGGTCGCGCAGGACACCAAGGACGTCACCACGTTGGGCCGGGGTGGCTCCGACATCACCGCGGTGGCGCTGGCCGCGGCGCTTGCGGCGGACGTGTGCGAGATCTACACCGACGTCGACGGCGTGTATTCCGCCGATCCCCGGATCGTGCCCGATGCCCGCAAGCTCAGCACCATCACCTACGAGGAAATGCTGGAGATGGCGGCGTGTGGGGCGAGAGTGCTCATGCTGCGCTGCGTCGAGTACGCCCGGCGTAACCACGTGGCGGTGCACGTCCGGTCGTCCTACAGCCGAAATCCCGGCACGATGGTGTGCGGATCAGTGGAGGATCTCACCGTGGAACAGGTCATGCTCACCGGCGTCGCGCACGACCGGTCCGAGTCGAAGATCACCATCACTGGCGTGCCCGACGAACTCGGCAAGGCCGCCCACATTTTCCGCGTGATCGCCGATGCGGAGCTCAACATCGACATGGTGCTGCAGAACATCTCGCACGGCGACACCGGCCGCGCCGACATCACCTTCACCATGCCCATGCTCGACGGGCCGATTGCGGTGAAGGAGCTACGGGCGATGCAATCGCAGATCGGCTTCGACGACGTCCTCTGTGAGGATCACATCGGTAAGGTGTCGCTGATCGGCGCAGGCATGCGCTCGCACCCGGGCGTCACCGCGCGGTTCTGCGAGGCACTCGCACAGGCCGGGGTGAACATCGAGGCCATCAACACCTCGGAGATCCGGATCTCGGTGCTGGTCCGGGCCGAGCAGTTGGACGACGCGGTGCGCGCGATCCACGAGGCTTTCGACCTCGGGGGCGACGAACCTGCCGTCGTCTACGCCGGAACAGGACGATAATGACTAGCTCAGGTGCACCGACCCTCGCCATTGTCGGCGCCACGGGTGCCGTCGGCACCGTCATGGTCGACATCATCGATTCGCGGTCCTGGGTGCCCTGGGCCGGCATCCGGTTGATCGCCTCGGCCCGCTCGGCGGGCAAGAAGATCACCGTGCAGGGCGAGCCGCGGGTTGTCGTCGAACTCGCCCCGGAGGCCTTCGACGGCGTGGACATCGCGATGTTCGACGTCCCCGACGAGATCTCGAAGCAGTGGGCCCCGGTCGCCGTGGCGCGGGGCGCGATAGTGGTGGACAATTCCGGCGCCTTCCGGATGGATCCCGACGTGCCGCTGGTCGTCCCGGAATGCAACGCTGCCGATGCTGATCACAGGCCGAAGGGGATCGTCTCCAACCCCAACTGCACGACGCTGTCGATGATGGTCGCGCTGGGCGCGCTGCACCGCGAGTTCGGGCTCACGGAACTGGTGGTGGCCAGCTACCAGGCTGCCTCCGGCGCCGGTCAGCCCGGGGTGGATCGGCTGCACGCCGAGCTGGCCGCGGTAGCCGGCAAGGGCGTCGGAGTGTGCAGCGGGGACGTCGCCGGGGCGCTGGCGGGCGCGGGGCTGCCCGCTCAGTCACCGTTTCCGGCACCGCTGGCGATGAACGTGGTGCCCTGGGCCGGATCGCTGTCCGACGATGGCTGGTCTTCCGAGGAGCTCAAGGTCCGCAACGAGTCCCGCAAGATCCTCGGCATTGCCGATCTCAAGGTGTCCGCGACGTGCGTGCGGGTACCGGTGGTCACCACCCACGCGCTCGCGGTACACGCGGTGTTCGCCCAGCCGGTCACCGTCGAGCAGGCCCGGAAGGTGTTCGACGCGCAGCCGACCATCGTGCTGGCCGACGACCCGGCTGGTGGAGTGTGGCCGACACCCGCTGCGGTGGTCGGTACGGACCCCACCTACGTCGGCCGGATCCGCCAAGCTCTGGATTTCGCGAACACGCTGGACTTCTTCGTCTGCGGAGACAACCTGCGCAAAGGTGCCGCGCTCAACACCTACGAGATTGCCGAGGCAATCGTGCGTTCCCAATGGCCGCGCCTACGCGCGGGCGGCTCATCGAGAGGCGATCACCAGGTCTAACGTGTCACGAACGCGGGACCGGTCGGCGCCCGCGCCCGAACCGGGCGGGCAACTCAAGCGAATACCGAGGCGGCATCTCGATGCTGATCGGGGGATGTGGTCGAGGTGAAACCAGGCATGATCGGTCGGATGGCCGCGGCAGTGACGGTGCTGGCGCTCGCGGTCGGGTGCGCCGACGGCGGGGATCGGTCTGCGGGTCCGGCACAGGTGGAGGCCTCGGCAGGCCAGTCAACCCCGGTTCAGTCACCGAAGGGCCCCCCGTTGCAGGAGACGGTTGTCCCCTCGGACAAGAGGATCTCGGCGTCCATCAGCAATGGCAAGGTCGAAGGGGTCCCCGCCCGGGTGGAAGTGGACCGGGGCACCCCGGTACGCATTGAAGTGACCTCCGACCGCAGCGACGAGCTGCACGTTCACGGGTACGACAAGACCGTGCCGCTGGCCCCGGGCAGCCCGGCCGTCGCACAGTTCGTGGCCGATCTGCCCGGCGTGTTCGAAGTCGAAACCCATGACAGTGGGTTGCTGCTGTTCCAGCTCGTGGTTCGCGGATGAGGAGACCGTTGCCCCTGGGCGGGATGCGGGGATTCGCCCACGCGGTGGCGGTGATCGCGTGGGCCGTGGTTCTGGCGGTCCTGTTCGCTCTGATTGCTCCGGTTCCGGCCTCGGCGCACATCGTCGGAACCGCTGGGTCACCCACCAACTATCGGACCGTGGTGACTGCGATCCAGCCAGCGGTACCGAGCGTGGCGGTGACCGTCGGGCTCGGCGGGCAGTGGGTCCGCGTCACCAATCAGGGCCAGACCGAGATCGTGGTTCTCGGTCATCGCAGTGAGCCGTTCTTGCGGTTGTCCGAGAACCGGGTGCAGGTCAATGAGCTCAGCAGTACCGCGGCCGAGACCGGGCAGACGCGAGGTAACCCGGCGTCCCAGGATCCGGCGGCGCAGAATCCGGTGACCGGACCGAGCTGGGTACAGCTGCGCGAAGGAGACAGCGCCACCTGGTCCGACAACCGGATCAATCCGCCCCAAGGCGACGCCAACCAGCCGCAACAGGTGTCCTGGGAACTGCCGCTGGTGGTGGACGGGCAGCAGGTCACCGTCCTCGGTACCCGGGACCGGGTAGCGCCGCCGTCGCCGTGGCCGTGGGTGGCGGCGCTGGCACTGCTGTCGGCCGCGGTAGCGTCCATCGGGTGGATGCGGAACTGGCGACGGCCGATGGCCGCGGTTGTCGGCGCCGGGATTTTGGCCTTTGTGCTACACCTGCTTGGCACCGGACTCATTCCGCAGGAAGGCGGGCCGGTGTTCGGTTGGGTCGGCGTCGGTGCCGTGGGCGCATTCAGCTTGTTGATCGGCGGTGTTGCCGTGGTCAGCATGTTGCGCGGCAGTGAAACCGCGCCCGACAGGCTCGTCACGGTCGGGATCATGGTGCTGCTGCTGGCTGCCACGGATATCAGCGTGCTGTGGTATTCCCAGCTGCCTTTCGCCGGTCCGGCTGTGCTGGACCGCGGCTTGACTGTGCTCACCTACGCCACCGCGCTGGGGGTGCTCGTGGCCGGAGGGCGCCTGATCCGCGAGGCGAGGTCGGGCCGGGCTCAATCAGGGAGAGCGAGCGGTTGACCCCCGACGACTTCCTTGCGCACGGGATCGGGGGGCGACAGGATCTGCCGTTGCCGCTGGATCTGTTGGTGCAGGGCGCCGTCCTGGCATTGCTGGCCTCGTTCTTCGGCCTGGGTGTGCTGTGGCGATCCCCGCGGTTGCGTGCGGGGGCGGCGGGGCGGGCGGTGCCGCTGCCGGTCCAGCGGCTCGTGGACAGCACCGCGCTCCGGTGGTTGCTGCGGCTGCTCGGCCTCGCCGGTACGGCCTACGTCGTCGCCACCGCGCTGCTGGTACCCGATGACGGGCGCAACCCGCTCCCCTACGCGGTGTATGTGCTGTTCTGGGTGGGGATCGTGCCACTGTCACTGCTGTTCGGCCCGGTGTGGCGGCTGGTCAACCCACTGCGCACGATTCACTTGCTCCTCGCCGCCGTCACCCGGATTCCCGCCGACCGGGGGTTACTACCACTACCGCCCTCGCTCGGCTACTGGCCGGCTGCGCTGTCGCTGCTCAGCTTCGTGTGGTTGGAGCTGGCCGCCCCGAACGGCGCCGCGGTCAACGTGCTGCTGTTGTACTTCACCGTCTATTCCGCCGTCCATCTCAGCGCAGCCGTGCTCTTCGGCCACCGCTGGTTCGCCACCGGCGACGGGTTCGAGGCCTACTCCACGCTGGTCGCCACGCTGGCGCCGTTCGGGCGGCGGGACGACGGCCGGCTGGTGCTTCGTAATCCCCTCGATGGGGTCGCCACGTTCGGGCCCGCGCCCGGCATCGTCGCCCTGATAGCGGTGCTGCTGGGCTCTACCTTCTTCGACAGCATCACCGGTTCGGCGGACTGGGCCCGCACTATCCAGGCGGTACCGGTTCCGGCCGCACTGATCTCCACCGTCGGGTTGCTCCTGATGATCGCCATTGTGGCCATCACCTTCGTCGGGGCCACCCTGCTGGCCGGTCGGGCCGGTGAACGCGGTCGAAAACCGGTTCCCGGTCTGCTCGCACACACCGTGATCCCCATCGTCGTGGGTTACGTCATCGCGCACTACTTCTCTTTGCTGGTCTTCCAGGGACAGCAGGCCATCGGCATGCTCTCCGATCCGCTGGGCACCAACGCGGAGGTTTCCGGCGCCGTCAACTACGGTCTGATCACGGCCACCGGTATTGCTTTTATCCAGGTCATCGCGGTCGTTGTGGGGCACGTCCTTGCGGTCATCAGCGCCCATGACCGCTCGGTCGCACTGTTCCCCCGGTCCGAAGCCGTCGTCGGGCAGCTCCCCCTGATGGTCCTCATGGTCGGTTACACAGTGGGCGGCCTGACCCTGCTG
>JBOHHF010000423.1:0-10270 GCA_050700495.1 Pseudonocardiaceae bacterium | reverse complement strand
AGAGGTGGCGCCAGAGGAACTCGTAGGCCAGGGCGGACATGAAGGCCGCCTGCTCGTTGTCCGCCGCGCCACCGTGTCCGCCCTCGATGTTCTCGTAGTAGGTGACCGGCAGGCCGTACTCGCGCATCCGGGCTACCAGCTTGCGGGCATGCCCGGGGTGCACGCGGTCATCGCGGGTGGAGGTGGTGATCAAGGTCGGCGGGTAGCGGCGGCCGGCGCGCAGCTGGTGATACGGGGAGAAGTACAGCAGGAACTCACGTTCGGCTGGGTCATCAGGGTCGCCGTACTCGGCGGTCCACGAGGCGCCGGCCAACAGCTTGTGGTAGCGGAGCATGTCGAGCAGCGGGGCCCCAGCGACGATGGCGCCGAACAGTTCCGGGTACCGGGTGAGCATCACGCCCATGAGCAGCCCACCGTTACTGCCGCCCTGGGCACCGAGGCGCGGCGGCGTGGTGAGGCCCCGAGTGACCAGATCCTGGGCCACGGCGGCGAAGTCCTCGTAGACCAGGTGGCGGTGGCGCTTGAGCGCGGCGGAATGCCAGCGCGGGCCATACTCGCCGCCGCCTCGGATGTTGGCGACGACGTAGCAACCGCCGCGGGCCAACCAGGCCCGGCCCCGGGCACCGCCGTAGCCGGGTTGCAGGGATATCTCGAAGCCGCCGTAGCCGTACAGCAAGGTGGGCCAGCCATCGGGCGGCACAGCCGAGTCGGGCGCCACCACGAAGTATGGGATCCGGGTGCCGTCCTCGGAGATCGCGAAGTGCTGGTGTGCGGCGAGACCGGCCGCGCCGAAGAAGGACGGTGCCTGCTTGAGCACGACGGCCGGGCCGGCGCCGATGGTCCCGATGGCCAGGGTGGACGGGGTCAGGAAACCGTCCACGTCAAGCAGGTACTCATCGTCGGTGTCCGAGTCGGTGCCCCACGCGCTCACGGTGCACAGCGGCGGCGTGCCGGTCAGCGGTGTGGTGCGCCAGTCCTGCGCCGGTGTCAGCACCGAGAGCTGGCTGACCACATCGCGCATCACGTCCAGAATCAGATGGTGACGGGTCCAGCGGTAGCCGGCCAGCGACGTGCGCTCATCAGGGGTGAACAGCACTCGCAGCCCCGCGCCGGCGCCTGGACCGCCAGCCATGAAGCCGTCGAAGTCGGCCACCAGCAGGCAGCCCGCCGGGTACGTCTCGCCGACCGTCCACTCGGTGCGCAGCTCGATCAGCAGCCACTGCCGGTAGACGCCGACGATCGCGTCGTCGGGCACCTCGACGCGGCGCAGCCGATCACCGCAACGCTGGTACAGCTCGCAGCGGTAGAAGCTCACCGATCGCCGGACGAAATCGCGCTCGAAGCCCTCGGTGTGATGGTGGTAGGCGGACACGCTGATGTCGTCAGGCTTGCCCTCGTACACCAGCTCAGCCTCGGCCAGCGGCGTGCCGCGCCGCCATTGCCGGGCGGTGCGCGGGTACCCGCTGGTGGTGAGCGTTCCCGGGCCGAAGTCGGTACCGACGTAGAGGTGATCGGCATCGATCCAGCCCACGGAGGACTTCGCCTCGAGCAGCTGGAAACCGCCGATGACGAACTCGCGGCGCTCGATGTCGAACTCCCGCACCACCTCCGCGTCCGCGCCACCCCTCGACAGCGAGACCAGCGCCCGCCGGTACTGCGCCTCCCCGTACTGCGCCTCCCGGCGCTGGGGCCGCAGGCACTGCGCGCCCTCGAAGACCCAGTTCTCGTCCTCGTCGCGGCCCAACGCGTCCACGTCGAGCAGGATCTCCCAGTCCGGCCGCTCCTTGCGGTACTCGGCAAGCGTGGTGCGCCGCCACAGGCCGCGCGGGTGATCGCGGTCCCGCCAGAAGTTGTACCGGTACCCGCCGCGCCGGGTGATGTACGGGATACGGTCCGTCGAGTCCAGCACCTCCCGGATCTCAGTGCGCAGCGTCTCGAACCGCGACCCACCGGTCAGCTCCGCGACGGTCTCGGCATTGCGCTCCCGCACCCAGGACAGCGCCCGCTCGCCGGTCACATCCTCCAGCCACCGGTACGGGTCGTCGGAGCTCGGGTCCGGCGGCATGACGGCACTCACGAGCTGTCCACAGCTGCCTGGTAGAGATCCCGCTTGCCGACACCGGGGTGCGCAGCCGCCACGGCGGCGACGGCATCCTTGAGCCGCTCCCCCGCAGCGACGCGCTCGGTGACCTCGTTGACAAGATCCGCCACATCGGGGGGACCAGCGGGCGGCGCACCCGACAGCACGACGGTGATCTCACCACGCACACCGTCGGCAGCCCACTGGGCAAGCGCGCCCAGCCCGCCGCGGCGCACCTCCTCATAAGGCTTGGTGAGCTCCCGGCACACCGCCGCCGCCCGGTCGGACCCGAGCACCTCAGCCGCCTGGGCGAGCGTCGCAGCCAGCCGGTGCGGGGACTCGAAGAACACGCAGGTGCGCCCTTCGTCGGCGAGCCCGGCCAGCCACCGCCGGCGGGGACCGGCGCGGCGCGGCGCGAACCCCTCGAAGCAGAACCGTTCGCAGGGCAACCCGGAGACGGCCAGCGCGGTGGTCACCGCCGAGGGGCCGGGCACGCAGGTCACCCGCAGGCCCTCCTGCACACACGCCGCCACCAGCCGGAAGCCGGGATCGGACACCAGCGGCATCCCGGCGTCGGTCACCACCAGCACCGTCGCGCCGTTGCGGATCGCCGCCAGCAGCGTCGGGATGCGGGCCGCCTCCACCGCGTCGTAGTGCGAGACGACCCGCCCGGTCACGGTCACGCCCAGCGCCGCAGCCAGCGCCCGCAACCGGCGAGTGTCCTCGGCGGCCACCACCTCCGCGTGACCCAGCGCCTCGATCAGGTGGGCCGAGGCGTCCCGGGAGTCACCGAGTGGGGTAGCCGCCAGCACCAGGGCCCCGAACTCCGAGCCCGGAATGCCTTGCACGCGGCCCAGCTTACGATCGGCCCGTGACGACGGTCCGGGAGGCGAGCCTCGACACCCCGATGGTCGGTGTCGCCTCGATGCCTCCGGAGCCGACCAGACCGACCGGTCCGCTGGAGAGGCTGGCACCACGCCCGCTCACCGACCGGTGGCGGAGCTGGACCGTGACGCTGAGCCTGGCCCTGGTTGCCGGTCTGGTGCGGCTGTGGAATCTGGGCCTGCCCACCGATGGCGGCACCCCGGTGTTCGACGAGAAGCACTACGCGCCCCAGGCCTGGCAGATGCTGCGCAATGGTGGGGTGGAGGACAACCACGGCTACGAGCTCGTCGTGCACCCGCCGCTGGGCAAACATCTCATCGCACTGGGCGAGCTGGTGATGGGCTACAACGGCTGGGGATGGCGGCTGTCCGCGGCGCTGGCCGGCACGGTGTGTGTGCTGCTCATCGTGCGAATCGTGCGCCGGATGACCAGTTCGACACTGCTGGGCGGGATCGCCGGGGTGCTGCTCATCGCCGACGGCGTCAGCCACGTGCAGTCGCGTATCGGCATGCTCGACGTCTTCCTCGCGATGTTCGTCCTCGCGGCGTTCGGCTGCCTGGTCGTCGACCGGGAACAGGTGCACGCCCGGCTGGCGGTGGTGGTCCGGGAAGGTCGCGTCGCAGGCACCGACTTCGGCCCGCGGCTGGGCGTGCGCTGGTGGCGCTTCGGGGCCGGTGTGCTGCTCGGCCTGGCCTGTGGTACGAAGTGGTCCGGGCTGTACTACCTCGCCGCGTTCGCCGTGATGAGCCTGCTGTGGGATGCCTGCGCGCGGCGCACCGCGGGCGTCCGCAGGCCCTGGGCCGGCACCGTCGCCCGGGACCTCGGTCCGGCGTCGTGGGCGATGGCATTGGTCCCGGTCGGAACCTATCTCGCGACGTGGTGGGCGTGGTTTGGTAGCGAGACCGGCCTCGACCGGCACGTGGTGGGCAGCAAGATCGGCACCGACGGCCTGTTCTCCTTCGTGCCGGCGGGGCTGCGGGCGCTGTGGTACTACAGCGCCACGGTGCTGCAGTACCACGGGGGGCTGGTCACCCCAGCCCAGCCGCATCCGTGGGAGTCCAAACCGTGGAGCTGGCCGATGGGGCTTCGGCCGATGCTCTACTACTACGAGTCCGGCGCCGCCGCTCCCGGCTGCGGGCGCGCGGACTGCGTGGCCACGGTGATGCTCGTCGGCACCCCAGCGCTGTGGTGGGTCGCGCTGCCCGTGCTGGGCTGGGCGCTGTGGCGGGCGGCCAGCGGACCGGATTGGCGCTACGCGGCGGCGCTGACCGGTTACGCAGCAGGCTGGCTGCCCTGGTTCATCAACATCGACCGCCAGATGTACCTCTTCTACATGACACCGGTGGCACCGTTCCTGGTCATCGCCGTGACACTGGCGTTGGGTGAGATTCTCGGCCGGGTTCGAGACGGTGCCGAGCGGCGGGGTACCGGGCTGCTGGTGGTCTCGCTGTACATCGGTCTCGTGGTGGCCAACTTCGTCTGGCTCTGGCCGATCCTCACCGGTGGCTCGATCACCCCGGAGCGCTGGAACACCGAGCTCTGGCTACCTTCCTGGCGCTAAGTCCTTCCTGGCGCGTCGGGTCAGGCGAGCTGGATCGCGTCGCCTGACACCGTAATCTCGCGTTCGGCAAGCGGCCTTGACGCGGGACCATTGACGACTGAGCCGTCCGCGATGGCGTACTTGCTCCCGTGGCAGGGACAGTTGATCGTCCCGGACGCTACCTTGTTCACCGTGCAGCCGGTGTGCGTGCAGATCGCTGAGAACGCCTTGAACGCACCCGGTGTCGGCTGGGTCACCACGACCTCCTCGTCGGCGAACACCGCCCCGCCACCCACCGGGATGTCGGCAGTGCTTGCCAGCGATTCACCTGCTGGCCCGGCAGGTGAATCCAGCGCATCGGGACCTTCTGGTTCGCTTGGCGCTTGTGGTGCCGACGGAGCCGAATTCCCGTAGCTGCTGCACGCAACGAGCGCGGTGGAGACAGCCAGGACCCCGGTGCCCGCCACGACGGCGCGCCGGCTCACCTCAGATCCTTGTGAGATGTGGTAGGGCATCATCACTCCTTGCCAAGTAGGGGGTCAGTAAGGGGTAGACCCGTGAAAGAAGGTCACACGGTAGGGATCATGCTGGGGTTAGAGGGTTACTCCGATGGTCGTGAAGAACCACAACGACGACGTCAGCCAGAGACCGACGAGGGCGGAGAACACCAGGCCACCGATGAGGGGGATCACCCAGTTGGGCAGGCCGCGGCGGGTGAGCAGGAGCATTTTAGCGGTGAACGCTCCGAAAAAGAAGCAGCCGAGCAGCGAGTGGATCAGGACCCGCGGCGTAGCCGATTGAAAGCCGAGTGCGTACAGGCAGTGCACCATGACAGGCACTGTGAGCAGCACCGCGATCCGGCCCGACCAACGATGCAGCGTGGGAACCCAGGGCGCGCCCGGCAGCTTGTCCCACATCATCAGGGCGGAGACGAGCTGGATGCCGGCGAACAGGAAAGCGAGGGTGGTCAGCCAGCTCTTGGCCGCTTGCGCCCCGGAGAAGCCCGCGACATTGATCGCGATCCCGGTTGGTTCGTGCAGCCGGCCGTACACCCCGAGCACGACGGCCACCGCGGCGCCCGCGACGATCGGCACCAGGATCATCGCCACGGCGGAGTCCGGCGGCCGGTGAGTCGCCACGGTGGGCTGGTCAGGCGAGAAGGCCATCGGTGGTGCTCCTGCTCGCTCAGGCCGGTGGAACGCCGACGACACGGGTGTCGCCGTCGACGCGTTCGGGATCGATCCGGATGCCGTCAACGATGACACCGCTCGACGCCTCGGAGTCAAGCGCCTCCGGGTCCAGTGGCGGGGCCGGCGCAGGGGCCCCGTTGCGGCTGCTCCGGATGCCGGTCTGGCTGCCGTCCGGCAGCACGATCCAACCGATCCGGTTGGGCACCCCATTCACCGTCGCGTTGCCCTGGTAGAGGCCCGCCGGCGGGCTTGCCAGCTGCGCCGAGTACGGCCATTGCTTACCGTCCACCGACACCGTCCCGAATATCGCGTCGCCCTCGATGGTGCCGGTCGCCTTGTTTTCACGGGCGCCCTGCACGGCCAGGCGACCGTCCTCGAGCGTGCCCTGCAGCCAGGCCTCGACGCGGCGGCCGTCGCAAAGGTAGGCGGCGACCTGACCGTCGCGCACCGCGATGGCGATAGTGGCCTCGTTGCCGCTGGTGCGTCCTGCATAGGTGGCTTGCTCGGGAGCGGCCGGGGGAACTTGCTCAGCGGCGGCCGGAGGAACTTGCTCAGCGGCGGCCGGGGGAGGCGGGTCCGGTGCGGCGGCGGGGGGAGGCGGGCCCGGCGCCTGCGTGGTCGCGGGTTCGGCGGCAGGTGGGACCGACGCGGTCTGGCTGATCATCGTCACGTTGAGTCCGACGAGCACGAAGGTCAACGCGGCGACCGCGAGCAACGTGATGACCGGACCGCGGTTGCTCATGTTCGCTCCTGGGCTGGCCACCGGCAAACCCTTCCAACAACCCGATCAAATCTCAATCACCCAAGGTGATTACGCTACTCAACGCCAGCCTGTCGAACATACGCGCAGCAATGCACCGGTCACAAAGAGTACACAGATCAGGCAGTCATCCGCCACGCCCTCCAGCAGAAGCAGTGTCGCTGGAGTCCGAACCGCTTTCCCTCCGGAGACGAATGTCCTCGCATGACGAGGGATGCGATGGCCAATGGTGCCGGGTACGCCTCCGCCCAGGCCCACAGTGTTCCGCTGCAACGCCGAAACCGCGACCGCCATACCGAAGAGCTTCACCTGGCCGCTTCCGTGCGTACCAAGCCCGTGCGGCGCAGTGTGGACCTGTCTCCCGCGCACCATGTCAAGCTCACCCAGTGGTGCGCTGAGGCCGCTGACCTGATCGGCGCCCCCCGCGTCACCGGGCAGGACGTCATCCGTGCTCTGGTCGCTCGGCTCCTGATGGATGAAGCTCTCGCGCGGAGGATTCGAGCCGACCTCAGCATCGATCTCTGAGCGTTCACGATCGTCGCTCCGGTGCCGCGGGTGACCGGACTGCCGTTCGATGGTGGCCGCGAGCTCGCCCACGGCGCCGATCGGAGCTGGTGACCGCGTCGTGACCCAGCAGGTGGTCCACCGCTCCGCCCAGGTCGCGGACCGTGCTGTCCCCGGGTAGTTCCCGCATGAGCCGGCCCGCTGCCACCGTCGGGCAGCGCCAGATAGCCGTACGCTAGGGGACCCGTTGGACGCAAAGCTGACGTTCTGCACCTCGTTCCCCATAACCCTCATCCCCACCACAGCCACCTCAATTGCCGGGTGACGTCAGCGCACCCGGCGACCGGTTTCGGTGGTGGAGTAGCCGGATAGGGCTTCGACTGAGACGCGGAAGTTCTTGTCGGCCAGCAGGGTCCACAGCGGGGTGAGCAGGTCAGAGTCGTAGGCATCCCGGGTGACGACCAAGTCGTAGGGCTCCTGCGCGACGGGCACGAAGCTCAGCCCGAACGGCCGGGCGGCCGCGAGGATGCCCAGCCCGACGTCGGCTCGTCCGGCGGCCACCGCCGCCGCGACGGCCAGATGAGTGTGCGCCTCGCGCCGGTAGCCGGCGACGTCGTCAGGCGCAATACGGCAACGACGCAGCTCGTGGTCGAGCAGCACTCGGGTGCCGGCACCGCGCTGCCGGTTGACGTAGCGCAATCCCGGACGGCTCAGGTCTTCGATGCCGGCGAGCTCGAGTGGATTGCCGGCGGCGACGATCAGCCCCTGGTCACGGTGCACCAACCGGACGACGACGACATCCGTAACCGCATGAGCGTCACCGAACACCCGCGGCAGGTAGGGCAGGGTGTACTCGCCGGTCTCCGGGTCGAGCAGGTGTGAACCGGCGAGGTGGCACAGCCCGTCGCGCAGCGCCAGCAACCCGCCCAGCGAGCCGACGTTGGACGACGCGAGCGTCAGCCCCGGGTGGGTGCCGCGCAGCGCCGAGGCGGCCAGGTCGAGCGCCAGATCGTGCGAGCCGATTGCCACGATGGTGCGGTCGATCTCGGCCAACCCGCGCAGCAGTTGCACCTCGACGTTCGTGCCGGGGGGGTAGCCGTCCAGCCCTGCAGGAACGACCAACAGCCCGTCGGCCCGCACCAACGACGTCAGCGCCCCGGCACCGCGGGGCAACGGGGTGGCCACGATCCGCCCGCCGACCCGGCCTAGCCGTACCCGCACCCAGTCGTCCTTTCCCGGTGGGGAGGCGAGCTTGCCGACCAGCCACGCCCGAGCGGTCGGGCGGGCCACCGGTGTGATGCCTTGAAGAGCAGCCAACAACGGCACTGCGAAGATGTCGAAGCTCAGTGCCGCCGCTACCGGATATCCGGGCGCTCCGAGCACCGGGGTGGCGCCCGCAGTGCCGAGCACCACAGGGTGTCCCGGGCGCACCGCCACGCCGTGCACCGTCAGCGTTCCTACCCGGGCGACCACCGCCGCGGTGTGATCACCCCGACCGCCACTCGCTCCGGCGATGATCACTATCAGGTCGGCTCTCTGGGCGGCCGCGAGCACTGCCGCCGCGATCCGCTCCGGGTCGTCCGGTTCGATGGGTAGCGACAGCACGTCACAGCCGTGTTCACCGGCTTGGCCGGCGAGCATCAGCGAGTTGGTATCGAGGATCTCGCCAAGACCGGGATCGGTGCCCAGCGGCCGGATCTCGTCGCCGGTGGGCAACACTGCGACCACTGGACGGCGGTGCACCAGGATGTCGGTGACGCCCGCGGCGGCGGCGGCGGCGATGTCGACCGCGCGCAACCGGTGCCCCTGCTGCAGCAGCAGTTCGCCGGCCGCAACGTCCTCACCGATACAACGGACATGCTGGTAGGGCGGCGCGGCCGCGATCAGTTCAGCACCCTCGCAACTGATGTGGACGTGCTCGCGCATCACCACCGCGTCCCGGCCCTCGGGCAGCGGGTCGCCGGTGTCGATGACGTCGAAGCGGGTCGGCGTGACCGGGGCCGTCTCAGTGGCACCCACGGTGTCCACCGCACACACGGCGATGCCGTCCATCCCGGCGGAGTCGAACGCCGGGGAGGACCGCCGCGCCCACACCGGTTCTGCGGTGACCCGGCCGAGCGCCTCGGTCAGGCCCAGCCGCTCGGTACCTACCCGCTCCAGGCACCCGGCAGCCACACAGGCGTCGCGCCACACGTCCAACGCGTAGGCCGCTGGGACGTCGCGGACGAACGGGCGGCATGGCACAGATGGGACGCTACCCGGGGTTCGGGTCGGCACACCTTCGGCACCACATACATCCATTCGCGTAGTGACGAAGAAGCCAGGTTGTTCATCATGGCGCCGGCCAATACCGCGGTGATCTTTGCCGCCACAAGCGGAGAAACGGCGCCGGCGGTGGCCCGCACCCCACTGATGGGAGTTGGGACCACCGCCGACGACGTGAGAGACCAGCAGCTACGTCACAGGAGATCGGTCTCGTCGTCGTAGCGGCGGTAGTCGCCGTTACGGGTTTCCCGTAGGCCCGTGAAGTAGTCGGCGTCACCACGACCCCTAAAATCGTTGTTGTCGTAGTAACCGCTGTCAGAGCCACCGCCATATCCATAGCCGCCACCCTGAGCGAAAATTTCCGAAATCCTCATGCCGGCTCCTTCGTGTCGAGGTAGGAGCAATGGAAGCTAAAGCTTGGACCAGCCTGGGCAATATATGCAGCTACCTAAAATTTCGCGATCGGTCTGCCATCGTTCTGCTGTCAGCCAGAGTGGATCGATCGCCAGTTCATGCCGGAGAAATTTTCTCACGACGTAGTGCCGCATCCTCGACGCGGGCAGTGCCCCCCGGTGTCAACACCGGCAGCTCGTCATCGCATACTCAGCGACTCCCCCAGGTGCTCCGAGCTGGCCTCCTTACTCCCCGTGGTCGAATATGTCTCGAAGGTAAGCCATCGCAGTGGTGATTTCAACGATAACTTCCTGTAAGCAAATGACTACATACAGTGAAAGTTGCACGACTTGCCCGCCTTGGTGGAGGCGCGCTCGCACCACGTCGTGGCAGCTCGCTATCGCACTGCCCAAGTGCGCGGCGGGAGCGACAAACATTCGGGTGGCTGCCTCGGAACGTCAGGGTTGGGCTGTTGCGCCGGCGAGGATTGGGGGGTGGTGGAGGTGATAAAGGTTTGCGTAGCGGTTGTTGTTGGTGAGTAGTTGGGTGTGGGTGCCGGTTTCGGTGATGCGGCCGTGGTCGATGTAGAGGATTTGGTCGGCGTCGGTGACGGTGAGCAGGTTGTGGGAGATGATGATGGTGGTCCGGCCCGT
>JBOHHF010000422.1:0-3283 GCA_050700495.1 Pseudonocardiaceae bacterium | reverse complement strand
CATGGTCGGCCAATCTCAGCCAGCGCGAGATCCGCGCCCCGAAGGTGTACCTGACGGATCCGGGTCTGGCGGGCTACCTTCGCCGAGCCGAGGTCGCCGCGCTGCTGCGGCCCGAGCTCGCCCGCGGTGCGGACGGGCCCCTCGTCGAAGGCTTCGTGCTCACCGAGCTGCTGCGCCAGGCCAGCTCGGCACCGGATCCCCCAGAACTCGCCCACTACCGCGACCGGGATGCCGCAGAGATCGACATCGTCGTCGAGAGCCCCGACGGCCGGGTCGCGGCCATCGAGGTCAAGGCCGGTCCCGGGGTCGCGCCAGCGGCGGTACGCAACCTGGTCTCGCTGCGCGACCGGCTCGGCGACCGCTTCGTCGCCGGTGTCGTCCTGCATAGCGGACCACAGGGCACCCGGCTCGGCGACCGCATCATCAGCCTCCCGATCAGCACGCTGTGGGCCTGACGACGGCGTCCGCCACTCCCTAGCATCGATGACCGTCGTGCCGGGCGGCATCCGATGCGATCAGTCGCCGAACTGCTGACCTGCACCATCCCCGGCCTCGCATACAATCTGCCCTTCGACTGCGATACCGGATATGGAGAGCAGTGACGGACACGGAAAGCAGCGTGGCTTCTCGCCGCCGTCGGGCACTCACCATCGGCGTATCCGGCTTCCAGCCGGTCGCCGCCGGCTCACCAGCGGAACCCCTCACCTTCACCGCCGATCTCGTGCCGGAGCTCGCCACTACCCTGCAAGATCTCGGCTACGAGACCGTGGCGGTGGCCGAACACACGCTGACGACTGAGGCCTTGGGCGCACGAATCGCTGCCGAGCTCGAATCGGCCGGGCCTGACGACCTGCTTCTCGTCCACGTGATCAGCCACGGTCATGCCGCAGCCGGAAACGCGACCGTCTACGTGCTCGGTTCCGACGGATCACCTCATCAGCAGACCGATGTGGGGCACTGGCTCACCAACCTGCAGAACCTGCCCGGCCGACCGCTGACGTTGTTTCTGCTCGATCTGTGTTTCGCCGGAGCTGCCGCTCGGCTGCCCTGGCAGAGCAATGTCGACCCCCGACAGGTACGGGGGTGGGTGATCGCGGCGTGCCAAAGCGGGCAGGTGGCTTACGACGGGCGCTTCACCACGGCGGTCACCAACGTCTTGCGCGCGGTCCAGGACGGCGCGCTGGACATCGACCCCGGTGTCGAGCACGTTCCGCTCCGGACGGTCGCCAGGGCGATCCATCAGGAGGTCAACCGCCCGGCCACGGAAGCCGATGCCGCCCACCAGCAGGTCACCGCGACTCTGATCGATATGAGCATCGAGCCGGACCTGCCGTTCTTCCGCAACCCGACCTACGTCAACGACTCCCGCAATCGGCTGCGCACTCATCTCGAACCAGAGCTGTTGCCGTTCCTCGACGATCTGCACGAGGGGCTGGACACCAAGCATTTCCTGGAGCGTGCCGCCGGCGTCGGCAGGCTGGCTGAACACGCCGACGGGCTGGTCGGTTGCTTCAGCGGGCGTGAGCGTGAACTGCGCCGGTTGTCACCGTGGATGAACGGGGTCGGAGACGAGGCGCTGGCTGTGGTCACCGGCAGTCCCGGGGTCGGCAAGTCAGCGTTGCTTGGCGTCCTGGTATGCGCTAGCCACCCGCAGTTGCGGGAGCCGACGAAGCCGGTGTGGGACCGCGTCGCGCAAGCCCCGTATCCGATCCTCGATGGGCTGGCGGCGGTGCACGCCCGCGGTCGTGGCCTCGGGCAGATCGTGGAGTCGATCACGGCTCAGCTCGGCATTCCCACCGAAGTGTCCACCATCGAACTTGTCTCGCAGATGTCCGAACGGACGACACCGGCGGTCGTGGTGCTGGACGCATTGGACGAGGCGGACGGCGCCGAGACGATCCTGAACGAGCTCTTGCTCCCGATGATCGGGGCACGCAGGGCCAATGGCAGCGCCGCGGTCCGGCTTCTGGTCGGCCTCCGGCGCTACGACGAGTTCCAGCCGCTCCTGGCGTTGGCCAGGAAGTCAGAACTGTTCGTGGATCTGGACGACGTGCCGGGTGAGGTACTGGAAGACGACCTGAACAATTACGTCACGGAGCTGCTCAGGGCCGTTCCGGCGTATCGGCGGCACGGCGCGGTCTATGGTGCGTTCGCCAGTGAGGTCGCCCGGGTGCTTTCACTGCGAGGGAGGACGTCGAAGGACGGCGCTGGGGCCCGTTCCTGGTCGCCGGTCTGTACACCCGTTATCTGATCACCACGCACCCAAACCGTCCCAGCTCAGCCCGACGCAGGCCGAGCATCTGGGTGCGAACGCGCCTCGCACCTTGCCTGAAGTGCTGGAACTCCACCTCAAGAGCCTCCTGGACCAGCCATGGCTTCGTCCGGTCATGGCAGTGCTCGCGCAGGCACGGGGACAAGGCATGCCGGTCACGATGATCGCCCGAGTGGCGGCGGCCCTGGACACCAGACTGCCGACACCCACCCTCAGCGACATCCGCGGGGCGCTCGGCGAAGCCAAGTTCTTCCTGCGACAGGCCACGGACACCGACCGGACGACCGTGTACCGGCTGTTTCACCAGGGACTGGTGGACCACCTCGATGCACATCCATTCGACTCCGCCCGCGACACCATCGATCCCGACGTCCTGCTGGGCGCATTGCTCGCCCCGCTCGGCCCGGCCCGGTCCCGGGATTGGGCAGCCGCCGAGCCGTATCTGTTCCGGCATGCCCTCGACCATGCCGCCGCAGTCGGCCGGATCGCCGACATCCTCACCGACCCGGCTTTCCTGCTGCACCCGATGGCGGCAGAGCCGATGGCCGAACTGGACCCTGCGCAGCACCGGGTTCTCGAACTCCTGGCCGGGATTCGCCCAGCCGGTGGGCCGGTCTCCCGGGACGCTCTCGCCCTGGCCGCCGCTCGCCATGGCCTGCCCAGATCTCCGTCACCTGATTGCTGGTTGATGCCCAGCCTTACAGTTCGCAGGTGTTCACGCGCACACGGGCGGTGTACCGGTAGGGCTGACGGCGATGGCCTGATCAACGAGGACGGTGTACCGGTGGGTCATCGAGCACCAATGACATCGGCGGGCAGGTCGGGATTGCAGTGTCATACGGTCAGCAATACGGTAGTAACTATGGCTAGCAAACAGGTCACCTTCACGATGGACGAGGAGCTACTTGCCTGGTTCGAGCAGAAAGCCGCTCAGACCGGCGCCAAGCTCTCCCCCACCATCGCCAAAGCCGCACGGAACTGGATGCTCTGGGAAGACGCCGCCCGGTTGGC
>JBOHHF010000421.1:0-2955 GCA_050700495.1 Pseudonocardiaceae bacterium | reverse complement strand
GCTGAACTGATCCCCGGGGGCGACCTGCGTAAGGTCGCCCCCCTCCGCAGCGCCGACCGATACCTCGCGGCAGCACAGGCGATCGCCGACGGGTTGGTCGATCTCCATCGGCAGGGTTACGCCCACTGCGACATCAAGCCTGAGAACCTCGTCGCTCACCGCTCGGGCGGACTGGCGTTCGTCGACCTCAGCTGGGGCCGTCGCGAGGGCGACCCGGAGGTCGTCGTTGTCACCGGAACAACTGGGTGGATGGCCCCGGAGCGGCACGCCGGCGGGCTCAGTGTCGCCCAGGAGCAGCGGGCCGACGTATTCTCCGCCGGACTCACTCTCTGTTTCCTCCGGACCGGGCGCCACCTCTTGGATGGCCAGCCCGACACCGCCCAACAAATGATCAACGAGCACTACGCGTGGAACCCGGCGAACCTCGATGCGCTCCCAGAGAAGATGCGTCCGGTCATCGCCCGCGCTCTGGACTATGACCCCGGGCAGCGGCCCACTGCGGAGGAACTCCGGGCCGGGATCCGGCGGGCTAGCGCAGAGCAGGCCGCGCTGCGGCCGGTGTGGTGGCGAACTCGGTCGACGAAGGCCATCGCCGCCATCATCGCGGCGCTCGCCGTCGGCGCAGGCATCGTCGTGAGTCTCCAGCCAGGGGGTTCTCGTTGCCTGCCGGGCACCTATAGCCCTGATCATGGCGATACCGTCTTGCGTATCGGAGGGCTCATCGCCCACACCGGTCCCGTCGCAGGCGACGGAGGACCGCAGTCTGCGGCGCTGCGACTCGCGGTCGGCGACGTCCGGGCGGCCGGGACGAGTCCGAGCTACAGAGTCGAGGAGTATCAGCTGGGCCGCGACGAGAAGGACGAGGGCGACCCAGCGACGGACACGATCTGCGGGTCGGTCGATGCGCTGCTCCGTAACCAGACCGACGTGATCATCGGACCGTCGTTGTCGGCGACCACGCTGAAGGTGCTGAACACCGTCACGGCAGCCGGTTCATTGCTCGTCGCCATCAGCACTGCTCCTGAACTGAGCACCTATCCTGACGGAGGCCGATTCCTGCGCACTGCGGCGTCCGATGAGCTGCAAGGGCGCGTGCTGAGCCGCCAGATCTTCGATGACGGTGGGGGATCGGTGGCGGTGCTGACTCGCGACGATGCCTACGGTGACGGTTTCCGCGACGTGATCACGCGGAGTCTGGCCGAGAGTGGCGTGCCAGTGGCTCTCACCGAGTCTTACGATCACGCTGCGGCTCATTATGACGGCCTTGCGCGCCGTGTTGCCGGGGCGCAGCCGGGTGCTGTTGTGCTCGTCGGGTTCGCGGAGAGTGCGAGGGTTCTGCAGGCGCTGATCGCGCAGGGTGTGAATCCGCAGGGCACCCGCATCTACGGCACGGAGGGGAACATGCGCGCATCGCTGCCCGGGCAGGTCGACCAGAACAACCCGGGTGTGCTTGCCGGCATGCGCGGCACCACGCTGCTGCCGCTGAACCCGGACTTTCGTCGCCGCCTTGAGGAGGTCTCGGGCGGGCCGGTCAACGACCTGACTTACGCCGCCGAGACCTATGACGCGGTCATCGTGGTGGCGCTCGCGGCCGCGGCCGCCGGCACACCCAACCCCGACGCTATCGCTCGCCACGCCGTCGCGGTGACCCGCACCGGCGAGAAGTGCAACAACTACGCGACGTGCCTGGAGCTGATCCGTCAGGACCGCGACATCGACTACGACGGGATCTCCGGGCTGCTGGACTCCACCGACACGGGTGAGCCCTGCCGAGTCTCCTACCCGATCATCCAGTTCGACGCGCAAGGCAACGTGGAGAGACTCCGCACCGCGGAGGCCACCAACCTGTGCGTGACCATGAACTGACCAAGACATCGCCAGGGGCCGCCCCCGACGCACGCCCTTCCACGCCTGTCGAGGTGTCCCTATGTTGGCTGCATGCTCGACCACGTATCACCAGCACCCGGTGACCTCACCATGACCCTGTCGACCACCCGGCCGGCCACTCTCTACGGCCGCTCGCTCAGCCCCGGCGAACAGATCCGGCTGCTGGCCGGTCCCGGTGGCGTGCCGTTTCGCATCGGTCGCCACGCAGAGAACCCACTGGTGCTCGGCCGACCCAAAAATCGCCACGGAGACACGGATGAGTCCATCTCCAAAACCATATGTGAAATCGCGTTTGAGGACGGATTATGGGGTATCCGGTGCCTCTCGGCCAGCCACCCAATCGAGCTCACCGAGCGCGACCGCTTCGAGATTCTTCCGGTCTGTGCAGACCCCGACCTCACCACCCGCCGGGTACTGGTCCCGCCTGGCGCACGGGTGAGCATACCGAGCCCGCACGAGCAGTACCACATGCGAATCACCATAGACGACCCCCGCACGGAGCCACGCCTAACACTGCCCTTGCCAAAGGAAGGCAACCCGACCAAGAGTCGAATGCCCAAACCGAACGACCGCGATCGGCTCCTGCTGACCGCCAAGTTCCTCTACAACAACATTCCAGTCGAGGCAGTGGGTGACGCGGAGGCTGCGGAGATCGCTAGCGCCGTCCTCGCTCGCCGCTATCCCCAGGCCGAACTTGTCACGCGCGATGACGTCGAAAAACGCGTCTACTATTGGCGGGGCCTGTTGAAAGACCGGGGAGTGGAGTGTATCAGCGGTCAGCAGCACACCAACGACGTCGGTACACAGTTGCTGGCGTGGGGTGTGTTAGCCCCCAGCGATCTCCGCGAGCTATTGAACTGAAATCCAGTTTTGGTGATCATTTGTCAACGGGGAGCCAGGCGGCTCCGTCTTCCAGATGCATGATCAGCTCGGGTAGCTGCGTCTCGTCGAACACGACGTGCAACGTCCCCTTCGGCGCGTTCTCCACCCGCAGGGACGCGGCCGAGTCGTGGAGCGCCACAGTCACCGTGGTCGCTCCGTTCTTCGGGTGCTGCGTGCGGACGATCC
>JBOHHF010000420.1:0-4132 GCA_050700495.1 Pseudonocardiaceae bacterium | reverse complement strand
CGCGATAACAATATCGGGTTCAGTGCGTTTCTCGCGGTTTTCGAACGTTGACACGCCGAGCCATTTATGGCGTTGTAGAGCAACGAGCCAACGCCGCGGACCGCGCCTCTAACTTAGCGGCATTGGGCCCTGGGCCGCAACCAACTCCCAACCCAACCAGGCTCAGGCCTCTTCGCTGCGCTACTCGACGAACGCGGCGTCGACCTGACCGTGCTCACGCATGGCATCGACACGACCACCCCGGTTGGCCGCTGCCTGTTCCACGTCAGTGGGAGTGCTGTCCGGTGCGCCGGCGGTAACGGGGGCCAGAGCCCGAACCGCGTGTACCTCGATGCGCTTGGGTTTGGCTTCCTCCACCTTGGGTACCAGCACCTGCAGCACACCGTCTTCGGTCGATGCCTCGATGGCATTCGCCTTCACATGCAGGGGCAGCGTGATCGAGCGACGGAAGAGTCCGTAGCGGCGCTCCAGCACATGCGCCTGCTCGTCTGTTGAGTCCTGAGTCAGTGGCCGCTCGCCCTGGATCGTGAGCAGACCGTCCTGGAACGCAATCTCCAGGTCCTCGCCCTTGACACCAGGGAGTTCGACCGTAAGAACGTAGGCATCCTTGCGTTCCGAGATATCGACCGGCGGTGCCCAGGCTGGGGCGCTGGTCGCACCGGTGTCGGACTGCGAGGCCTGCTGGCCGCGCACCTGGGCGATCAGCCTGTACATCTCATTCATCTGATCCTGCGCGCCGCGCAGATCATGGAAAGCATCCCAGCGCGTCATGATGGCCATCTCAAAATTTCCTTGTTCAGATGTTTCGGCGGCTCGGAATGAACATCGTCCCCACACAGCGCGAAGGACGTTCACTTGTCAAGCTGCTACGTTCACGATAACGTGAACAGCGTTCACAGTCAATGTCGGGCGTGAGGCTTCGGTGGGGGGACAAATGAGTACGTCCAGAAAGCGTGCCACCGAAGCGCCGCGCTCACCGTGGTTCAACGCCCCGGAAACCGATGAGGAGATCCGCCGCACACTCACCCGGGGGCGCGTGGTGGCCGCGGCGCTTACGCTGATCGCCCAGGAGGGCGTCGAGGCGCTGACCATGCGCACCCTGGGCGCGCGTCTCGGGGTGGTCCCCGGCGCGCTCTACCGCCACGTGCGTAGTAAGGAGCAGCTCCAGGACCTGATCGTGGACGGTGTGCTGGCCGAGGTCGACTGCGACGTCAACCCCGCGCTGCCGTGGGCCGAGCAGGTCAAGGTGCTCGCTCACCGGCTGCAGAAGGTGTTGGAAGATCATCCTGGGGTCGCCGGCCTGCTGAAGACTCGCGATCCCCTGGGGCCGCACTCGCTAGCCTTGGCCGAAGCGTTCCTGCTGCCGCTGCACAACGCCGGATTCCCCCACCGCGAAGCCGGCCTCGCATTCTTCCTTATCGTCGACTACACCATCGGGTTCGAGGTCAGCAGCCCCCGCATCTCCGTCAACGAACAGCGTGTCCAGGACGCGGCGACCAGGAAACGGCTCCACGACTTCTTCCGGTCACTTCCCGGTGACCGCTTCCCCACCCTGATCGCCCTCGGCGAGCACGTTTGGCTCGACAACCGCGACGAGCGATTCACCACCGGCATCAACGCGCTCGTCGACGGACTGGAGCAGACCCAGCGCCCCACACCACCACCCAACTGACCGGCACCGCACCCATCGAGGTCTCCTCCGGCGACGTCGTCCGCCCGAGCCCAAGGTCGACAGCTCACCCACGGCCGGCACAGGGCTCAACCCCTGTCACCAAATCTTCGGACCAGTCACACTCAAGAGGCGCCCAAGATCGGACAGTCCCGCCATGATCGTGGGCTTCCGGTGTGCCCGATCGGCTTCCTTCGGGGTAGCCGCGGTGACGGGGCGTTCGTCATGCCGTGGGGCGGGTGCGGAGCTCCTCGATCAGCTGGTCACGGAGCGTCGGGTCGGCGGCAGCCAGGGCGATGAGGGCTCGTACCAGGTTTCCCTTGGAGACCCGGCGGCCGAGCAGCCGACGAATGTCGAGGGCGAGCTGGTCGAAGTCAGCGGCGGCGTCGGGCGCGAGCAGGACGGTGAACTTGCTGGGTGGGGGCGCTTCGGCGGGTACGGGCGTCGAGGCGCCGTTCGGTGCTGCGGCCGCGGCGGGACTGGGTGCGGCGGGACTGGGTGCGGTGGCGTCCCCCAGATGGTCGCGCAGATCTGCGGCCCGGCGGGTCATGGACTGTCCTTCCTCAGTTGGGTGAGCACCTGGTCGTGGTCCTGGCGGTCGGCGAGGGTGGGTGCCATGGGGTCAGGACATAGCTCTATGAATCGGCGAACGAGACGTAGACACCGGTTTGACAGTTCACGTTGCCGCTTCTGAGGTATCCAACGGTGATCTTCATCGCGGTTGGGTGGACAACGGGTCGGTAGCGCGGGCGCGGTGCAGCAGGGCGGCGACCACGGCGATGGTGGAGTCCTCCCGGCCGGTGAGCCACTGCAGGATGTCCCGTTCGTAGTCGCTGACGTCAATGCCCTTCAGTGGCGTGAGCAGCGCGTCCATCCCGTCGAGGCGCCGACGGTCCCACCACTGGTGGACAGTCTCGTTCTGCCCTTGTTCGCCAGCGATGTCGCGCTGGTCATAGGGCGGGCGTACGCGCAGCGGTGCGCTGGTGATCGGTCCGTGGGCTGTCTGGGTCATCATATTCACGTCAAACCGTCAAACCGTCAGACCGTCAGACCGTCGGCGTTCGTCGGTGGTGTCGGCCGGGAGCAGTGCGGCCGCTTGGTCGAAGGTTGGGTGGCTGACGGTCCGGTAGCCCGTCCGCGGCGAGGGTTCGCGGGGAGCGACGTTCACACGCCCGCAGGATGTACGGGTGCAGCCATGTCGACGCGGCGTCGAGCAAGGTCTACCGCGTCGCCGAGACCGCAGGTGTGGCCGTATAGCAACACCTGCCTAAACGGGCGGCCCGAACCTCATCCTGCTCGTCAGCGGTCGCGGGTGCAGCCGCTGGGCTCCGTCGTCGCTGATCTGGAACTGTGCCACCCTTGACCCCTCGCCGACTCGCCATGGGCGCCTCAGGTCCGGCCCGAGCGAGCCCGGGGGCGCTGGTGGCCGCTGGGCACAGCTGGTGAGACCGTTCTCGACGACGATGACCGCACCCGCCGAGCGGACCAGCTGCTGTTCCACCTGACGATGTGGTTGTTGGTGATCGGCGACGTGATCGTCACCACGGCGGTTACCGTGGCCATCGTGGTTGCTCACGGCCCGATCTGGCTCCTGCTTGCCGAGAGAAGCAGCCTCACCGAGCTGCAACCACACCGACGAGGCCTTCCGGTCGGGGAGTGGTTCAGGCGACCTACCGGCGTGCTGGCCGACGATCTCGATCCGGCGGCCGATCACCGCCGGGTGCACTGAGTAGTCGTTGGCGTCCAGGCGGATGTAGTGGTCGCGGGCCAGCCGGGTGCCGCCCGCCCCCGGTCACCGGGGCCACCGGCGGCAGGGACAGCATCGCCGCCCGATCGGCGGTGATCCGGTCGGTCGGAGCGCAGCCCAACGCGCGGCGGACCCGCTGGTTCACCGTGGCCAGCCACCGGCGAGCTGGGCGTTGAAATCCGCCGGCGAGCAGAAGGTTCGCCCGGGCAGAAACGAACGCTCCAGGTAGTCATGCGCCCGCTCGATGAGCCCCTTCGCTTCCGGGTCGGCGGGCCGGCAGATGATCACCTTCGCGCCGAGTGTCCCGCGGAACCCCTGGAAGTCGGTGGTCAGTTCACTGCGCCCGCCGCGCCACCGCCCGACCGCACCCTCCCCGTCCCACACCAGCACCCGCGGCACCGCGCCCAACCCGGTGATGTGGCCCCATCAGCCAGCGAACAGACCCGCCGCGGTGCGAGTCGGGATCAACACCCCCGACAACCACCGGGAGTAACCCGTCACCATGGTCAACACCGGTAACAGCGTCGCGGTGCGGGTCTGCCCGAACCCACCGGCAGCTCAATGTCGGGAAACCAGAAATCACACTGAGCGATCTCCCCGGCCACATAAACCGAACTTACTTGATCTTCGTGGGTGTGTATGGCTGTGAGCTGCGGGTTCGGTGTCGGTCGGGTCGGTGTTAGTGGCTACGTGTCGGCGAGGGTCAGGGGAAGCGG
>JBOHHF010000419.1:0-41429 GCA_050700495.1 Pseudonocardiaceae bacterium | reverse complement strand
GCTCCCGACTTGGGTGATGGACCTGAACTGGCTCCGGCTGCGCTGGGGTACGTCAGTTTCGGCGAGCGCGAGCGGCAGGTGTCATCCAGCTCATACACCAGTACGTCCCGGTGACTGGGTGGAGTGTGCAGGACCGTCGGCTCCCCTGGCGACTGGCCGCCGCGTCACAGCCTGTGGCCAGGCCTTACCGGCCTCGACGTCATCCTGACACAGCTGCTCGAAGATAGGTGTGGCTGATCTCTTCCCGACCTCCCGTTGTCCGAGGCGAGAATCGTGGCGATCCGGGGTACCTCGGTTGACGGCAGACCCCGGGCAACACCACCGGGACCCACCAGCAGCGGGAGTAATGTCGGCACTGTCCGGTCTGGATCGTTAAGGAGGTCGTCGTGGGTTCGCTGATCTCGGTGGTGATACTCGTGCTGCTGATCGGTGGTGGCGCGGCGTACTACCTGCAACACCGGCAGGCCTCCCAGCAGCGTGATCTCGAGGACTCGAAGGCCGACGCGCGACGCTGGGTAGAGCGCCTCGGCGGGCAAGTCCTCAGCTTGGTCGGCACAGACGAGCCCTCCAAGCAGGCACTGGCCGACGCCGCGGAGCGCTACACGGCCGCCGGTTCCCAGATGGACTCAGCACGCACTGCGACACAGAGCCGCCTGGTTACCCAAACGGCCCTGGAAGGGCTCTACTACGTGCGGGCCGCCCGCTCCGCCATGGGTATGGACCCAGGTCCCGACTTACCACCGGTGGCGGGCCAGGCCGGCGCCGGTTCGGTCACCGAGGACCGTGATGTCACGGTCGAGGGTCACGACTACTCGGCCTCTCCCCATCCCGGCGACCGCACCCCACACTACTACCCGGGCGGGCGAGTGGCTGGTCGGCCGGTGCCGCAGGGCTGGTACAGCGAGCCCTGGTGGAAACCGGCCCTGATAGGTGGCGCCTGGGGTCTGGGCTCCGTGCTCCTGTTCAGCTCGCTGTTCTCGGGAATGGGCGGGATCGCCTCAGCCGGCGCATGGGAGCAGGGCTACGAAGCCGATCAGGAGGATGCAATGTCCGGTGTCGGCGGGGACGATGGTGGTGGAGGCGACGGGGGCGGAGGCGACGGCGGCGGAGGTGACGGCGGCGGCACTGACTGGGCCGGTGGTGGTGGGGACTTCGGTGGTGGTGGCGACTTCGGCGGCGGCTTCTAAACGCAGGGACTTCTAGCGCACAGGCCGCCGCTGGCAGCTGGGGCACCAGTAGAGGTGTCGCCCCCCGTGCGTCGTCGTTGCCACCGCCGTTGCGCGCACCAGGCAGGGCGCCCCCGGCCCGGCGGTAGACATAGACCTCGCCACCGTGGTGGTCCTGCCGCGGAGCGCGCCGGTACGCGCCGGATCGACCTCCGGTCGCACGGTATCGATCCGGCCGCGACGCACCCCGCCGTCCTGTCGTCACTGTTGGAAAAAGGACGCCTCATCCAGATCATCCTCAGGAAACAGCGAGCGCTCACCGCCGGACTCGGTGATGGTGATGGCCTCGACTGGGCAGGAAATGGCGACATCCAATACCTCCTTGTCCGGGTCGATCAGCGAAGATACCGGATGGGACCTGCGGTCCGGGCCGAGTTGGAAATACCGGGGTGCGGTTCCCGTACACAAGCCTGAACCGATGCAGACGGCACGGACGACGGTCAGCTTCCACTGTGCGCTCAACGGGCGGTCCTCTCGTCGATGACCATTTACCAGCAGACTGGCAGGGAACTCGGCGCGCGTATGGTAAGACCGGTTTTCCACAGTGGCGGGTGCTTGGGACCGGCCAACCGCAGGCCGGGAAACCGGCGCAGCAGGGCACCGAGCGCCTCGGTCAGCTCGATGCGCACCAACTGTGCCCCCAGGCAGTGGTGGACGCCATGGCCGAAGGTCAGGTGGGGATTGTCGGTGCGGAACAGATCAAGCTGGTCGGCATTGGTGAAGATGGACTCGTCACGGTTGGCAGAGGACATGATGGGCATCACCGCGTCGCCCGCGCGGAGCGGGCGCCGCCCAGCTCTAGATCCTCAGTCACGACACGGAGCAGCCCTGTGGCGGTGAACTGCGGATAGCGCAGCAGCTCCTCCACCGCGGCGGACATGCGGTCAGGGTTGGCGCGCAGCAGCTCTCGCTGGCCGGGATGGCGCAGCAGGGTGTAGATCATCCCGGCCAGCCGCTCAGCGGTGGTCTGGTATCCGCCGAGCAGCAGAACCAAGCAGAAGCTGACCAGTTCCTCCTCGCTGAGCAGGTCGTCGATGGGGTCAGCGCGTTTGGCCCCGACCAGCTGGCCCAGATATGCCGTCATCTCCTCCAGTGCCGCGGCGGTCGCTTCGGCCGGTTGGGCGGTCACACTTTTCAACGCATCGGCCCAGGCGTGGAAAGACTCCCGACCGCTGTCGGGCACCCCCATCAGCTCGCAGATGACCGCTAGTGGCAGCGGCTGAGTCAGGTGTGCACCAGATCGGCTGGGGCGCCATTTTGCTCCATTGCTTCCAGCATGTCGACGACCAGACCCGCGATGTAGGAACGTAGCTGCTTGCTACGGCGCGCGGTGAACGCTGGGGCGACCAGCTTGCGCAACCGGGTGTGAGCGGGCGGGTCGGCAGCCAGGATCGAGAACGGCAGCGAAGGGCGTCCGGGGGTGATCCGCGGCCGTTGGACGCGGCAGCAGCGGCCCGGCTGAACCGCGGGTCGGCCAGCACAGCTCGGACGTCGTCATAGCGGGTGATCATCCACGCGGTATCTCCGCTGGGCAACAGCACGCGGGCGACCGGCTTGTCACGGCGTAGCTCGGCGAGTTCTGGCTGCGGGTCCAGCCCCTCAGGCAAGGAAAAAGAAAAATGTCGGAGCGGCTTCGCGGTTGCCATGAGATGCCTTCTTCGATTCTGGTTTCAGCTCGTGACCTCGTACACGGACACGTGGTAGACGCTGGAGCGGGTGAACCGCGCCCCTGACCAGCTACCCAGCCGTTTCCTCAGCTGCAGTCCGGCGATCTGGGCCATCAGGTCGAGCTCACCGGGAGCTGCGTAGTGGACGAGACTTTCATGTGCCTGGTACAGCCATCGCTGACGACGACGTAATGCGACACGTAGCGCTGCGCTGCTGGGTCAAGCTGCCGGTAGCGCACCACCAGCTCCTCCCCGGACGTAGACAGCACCTGGCCGTTCGCCGACTGGGTGGCGAACAGCGCCTCGGGCAGGTTGGCGTCAAACACGAACAGCCCGCCGGGCGCCAGTCTGCGGGCAACGTTAGCGAAGCAGCGGAGTTGGTCATCCTGGCTCGGTAGCTCGACGGCGTCGCCGGTGTCGGCGAGTGCTCCGAACCAGCTGTCGTAGTGCTCGGCGAATACGGTGCTGTAGGCGGGGCTGGGGGGGCCGGTCATCTTCGGGCGTTCCCTTCAGCCGAAAGGGTGGGGAAGACCACTGGTGTCGCCATGCCGCCCGGTGGGCAGCGGATGCGCCCCGGGGGCCACGACCCGCACCACGGCGATGCCCTCGGCAATGGCCTGCGCCACGGTGGTGTCCACCGCGATCACGTCCTCACCGGTGTAGGAACCCAGCCGCCGGGGCGAAGTCCATGAGGCCTCCGTGGGCTGCCCGGGTCGTGTCGGCGGCGTCGAGAGCCCACCAGCCGAGTCGAGCCTGTCCAGCCACAGTCGAAGGCTGTCCTGGCAATGCAGTGCCTACAGCGCATGTTCGACCGCGGTGCGCGGCATGGTACTGCCGCCCCACTCAAGCCAGGCGCTACGGCCCACCGGAGTACCCATGCTCCATCGCACCATCAGCGCCTCATAGGCGGCCTTTCGATACTCTGCCGCTGGTGCCAAGGGGTCGGCAGCGCGCCCCGAAGGACTGCCGGTGACCATCCCGGTCGCACAGGCAGGTCACGACGCAGCCCACGGTAGCCGGAGCGGGGATGAGCAGGACGGTCATCCGCAGCCCAACGTGGTCGAGCAGCTGTTCCAAGGCAGCCGGCAGACCCGGGTTCTCACTCACCACGGCCGGGGCGGGTCCCCCGTCGTACCAACTGCGGCGCACCAGGTCGCGTTCGAAGATCTCCCAAGCCGCGTGGTCGGCGGCGGCATCGGGATGGGCCGCCACTCCCGTCGAGCCGGCTCTGGCCACGGCCTGGCACCCGTCGGGCGGCCGGTGGTGTAAGAAAGCAACCCCAGCCGGTACCAGCGCCTCGGCGCCGGTGAGCAGAGACTGGCCCACCACCACAACGTGCTGGGCCTCGATGCCGGCGGCATCTTGCCGGCCGTTGCCCTTGCGTCCGCGAGCGGTACGCCGTACCGCCTGTCGTGGCGGCTTGACCTCGACCTGCCGAACAAGTACGTGTTCTGCGAACCGCACTCCGCGCTGCCGGAGCTGTACATCTACGGCTCCTTCCACGGTAAGCGGGTGTTGATCGTCGACGACGAGGTGACCACCGGACGGACGGTGGCCAATCTCACCGAGGTGCTGACGGCGGCGGGGACGGACGTCGTGGGTGTCTCGTGTCTCGTCGAGGACACCGCGGGCGGCGGGCGGGCTTTTCTCATCGAGATGGGAATGCCCCTCTGCGCGCTGACAGCACTGTGATCGACCCGCGGTGGATCTGCCTGGACGTCGGCGAGTGCCTCATCGACGAGACCCGGGTGTGGTCGACTTGGGCGAGCGTGCTGGGGTGCCGCACTTCACCCTGGCCGCGATCGTCGGCGCCACGATCGCCCGGGGCGAACCCCTCACCGAGGTGCTCCCCGAGATACTCGACCGGGCGGACTGGGCCGGCGCCCGGGATGCCTTCGAGAATGCCTACGGCGGTGCGGAGGACCTTTATCCGGACGCACTACCTACGCTGGCGCGACTGCGTGCCGATGGTTTCAAGGTCGCCGTGATCGGGAACCAGCCCGCAGTCCGCCGTACCCAGCTACTCATGCTCGGAGTCGACGTGGACGTACTCACGACGAGCGAGGCACTTGGCGCCGCCAAGCCCGAGCCCGCGTTCTTCTCACGGTCGCTGGATCTCATGGGATGCCCCGACCCCGGCCGAGTCGTCTACGTCGGAGACCGCGTCGATAACGACGTTCTACCATCGCTCGGCGCCGGGATGCGCCCGGTGTGGCTCCGTCGCGGCCCGTGGGGACTCCTCCAGCGCCTCCCTTCCAGCGCCGCCGAGGTACCCCAGGCTCACGCGCTGACAGAATTACCGGCCCTCCTCGCGAACTTCGTGGTGTAGTGCACCGCAATCGACCAGTTCGGCCAGATCATCGAATCCTTGTCGCAAAGAAACGAGATTTTGGTGGCCACTTGCGGTTCTTCACCCGCGCGCTCTCACGAGTCGCGCTGTCATGCCGATGAGAGGGCGTTGATGTTCACGAAGCCTGAATAGATTACGATCTTGCCTCATCCAACCGGAATGAGAGCTTGTTCAAGGTGGTGGCGAGGTTGGACAGGAACGAATCAGGGCGTTGCTCGGCCAGCTGGCGATAGACCTTCACGGCCTCGGGGTAGCCGGCGCCGATCGCCTGCTGAAAAACGGCTCGTACGACATGAAACGTCAGTTCACGAGGCGTTGGTGTACAGCTTCGCTATCTCGTAGAGGAAGTCACGCGCCTCGTAGAGCGAACGAACCGGGATGCGTTCGTTGAGACCGTGGTTTTGGTGGTCGCCGGGGCGGAAGAATCTGCCACTCAAGCCGTAGGTGGGGATACCCCCCTGGTTGAGATATCTACCATCAGTAGCTCCCACTGACATGGTCGGTAGCAGCGGGACGCGCGGCCACATCTTCGACGACACTTCACGGACGGGCCCGAGGATTGCCTCCGACAATGGAGGTACCGGCGCGGCCAAGGTGTACGGTTTAACCGGTTCGACCGTGACCTTGGGGTCATTCACGACGTTGACCAGGGTCTGGCGCACCTCGGCGCCCGGCGTGCCGGGAAAGATTCGGCAGTTCACATTTGCTTGGGCTTGCTGCGGCAGAGCATTCGCGGCGTGTCCGCCCTGAATCTTGGTGACCGCGCAGGTGGTGCGCATCATCGCGTTGTAGAGCGGTGTCGTCGACAGGGTCGCTGCCGCCGCAGTGTCGTTCGGGTTGTTGACCAGCGCCTTCATGGCCTGGCCGGTGGCGCCACCGGCCAGCTCGCTCTGCCGATCGAAGTAAGCTCGGGTTATTTCATTGAGCTGTACCGGAAAAGCGAACACATTGAGCCGGGCCAGCGCGGCACCCAGAGTTTGGATGGCGTTGACCGGCCCAGGCTGCGAGCTGTGCCCACCGGGATCCGTGGTTTGCAGCGTAAAATCCTGATAGACTTTTTCGCCGGCCTGGATTTCCAAGGATACCCGATTGTTCTGATCATCCAACGTACCGTTGGCCCCTTCGTTGAGGACAAAAGCGGCGTCGATCCAATCGCGGTGATTCTGCATCAGCCACTCGACGCCATTAACTTGCGCGGCACCTTCCTCGCCGCACGTCAGCGCAACCTTGACATCACGTTTGGGTTTGAATCCCTCCGCGCGGTAGCGAATCAGGCTGTCGACCCAGATCGCGGCCATAGCCTTATCGTCATTGGCGCCGCGCGCGGTGAAGTATTCGTTGTCCTCGACCAGTTTGAACGGATCGCGGCCCCAGTCCTCCGCCTTGGCCTCGACCACATCGATATGTGCCAGCAACAGGATCGCTTTGCTCGCCGGGTCGGTTCCGTGCAGGGTAGCGATCAAGCCGCCGTCCTTCGGGTGGTCCGGCGGAACGAAGACGTTGAGGTCACTGTCCGGATAACCGGCCTTCTTCAGGCGGTCGGCCATTCTCTGCGCGGCCAGGGTGCAGTCGCCGGCCGAGGCGGTGGTGTTGGTCTCCACCAATTCCTGATAGAGCTCGCGGAACGCTGCCCGGTCCGTCTGCGCCGCCGGTGGTGGTGGGACAGCGGACCCGCAACCGGCTAAGGCCAGCACACCGACGCAGGCCAGCACCAAGGCTCTCAGCACCCTCGGTTCATACCATGGCGAGATCCGATCACGCTATCTCGATCGCGGGCGGCGCTAAGGTTAGCCGAACGCTGCGCGCTGTTTGCCCGGCCACAGACCGGAACGATGGTCAAGTCCAATCGATGGTCCGAGGTTCGGTGACGTCTGGGCCTTCACAGGCGTCGGCCCGGACTCCGCCGCCACCAAATAGAGCTGGACCACGGCCATCGCGACGTCGAGCGGCACGGATCCCTCGTCGTCGCGTGCGCCGGTCCAGAGCAGTTCCGAACCACTCGGGGGAATCAGCGTCCGGCACGGACCCTCCCGAGCTACCGCGGATCCTCGACCGGCATACCGTAACGGTGCCCACGGCCCACTGCGAGTCGCAGGCTCCCAGCCCAGCAGCTGATCCAGGGCATGCTTCCGCGGTCGGGTGCGTCGGCCGCTCCGGTCGCGCTGTGTAACGGAGGCGGCGCTGCAAACGAGGGGACGCGTGTACGAGAGCAAAGGCGGTCAGCGCGTGTCGGAGTTCAGCCGCGAGATGACCAACGAGGTCGATCGCCGAATGGCTCTTGCCCGCGAGTGGGACGAGCTCGTGGAGCAGGTTCGGAAACTCGACGGATTCGAGGACTTCCTCCGGTCCCCTACTCTTCGGACACTTCTACCCGCGGCGGTCGGCGGGCCGATCGCCATCGTCAACGTCAGCCGGTGGCGTTGCGACGCGCTCGTCGTCACGACGGACGGCGTGCGGCCGAGGGAGCTTCCCGAGCTCACCCTCCAAACTGCGGTCGAGCGTGCCAACACTTATCTCCACACGCTTCAGGATGCCGAACAGGCCGCTGTGGCGCACGACGCGGCCTTGGCGGCCGCCCAGGATGCTCCGAGTCCGGCGACGATCCGCGAGCAGGTCCGCGCCGCGCAAGTTGTCTTGGATGCGGCGGCGCGGACCGACGCCATGCTGCGGGAGACGCAGGAGTGGATGTGGGACACGATCGCGAGCACCGTTCTCGACGAGCTCGGTCTCACCGACGTACCACCATCCGACGGGCCGTGGCCGCGGATGTGGTGGTGCCCGACCGGTCCGCTGACGCTCCTCCCACTCCACACCGCCGGGTATCACGCCGCAACGGACGTCGGCACGCCGCGAACGGTGATCGACCGTGTCGTGTCCTCGTACACGCCCACCGTGCGGGCACTGCTGGAGGCACGAACCGAGCGGCCCGACGGCAACGCCGACAGTGGGGAGGGCGTGGACCGCGACCGCATGCTCCTCGTCACGGTGAAGGACGTGCCGGGACAGCCCACGCTGCACGCCGTCGACCACGAACGCGCCGTGCTGCAGGCACTCATGGCCCCCGAACGGTGTACGCCGCTAGAGGGGCCGGCCGCCACCCGTGACGCCGTCGATCGAGAGCTGCCTGCCCACCGGTGGGTCCATTTCAGCTGTCACGGCGATCAGAACCTCGCCGAGCCGTCCCTGGGCGGCCTGCTGCTGCACGGCAGCATGCTCACCGTCGCCGATATCACCGCACGCGAATTCCACGGCGACTTCGCCGGGCTGTCCGCGTGCAAGACCGCCGTCGGTGGCGTGGATCTTCTCGACGAGGCCATCACCCTCGCGGCGGCCCTGCACTACACCGGCTACCGGCACGTGGTCGCCTCACTGTGGTCGGTCGAATCGACAACCTCCGCCGAGGTATTCGAAGCTCTATACGGCGATCTCATCCAGCACGGACGGCTCGACTCCGACAATGCCGCACTCGCATTACACCGCGCCGTCCGCACGATCCGGGGCAAGTCACCCGACGAACCTCGCCTCTGGACCCCGTTCACCCACACCGGTCCCTGACCGTTGCTCACTCGGAGACGACACCCATGCCTGGTGACACCGAACCCACCGACGCGATCTCGGCGACGTCCTACGACGAGGTGACCGACGACGCCTACGGTCAGCGAGCGGCCGCGTCCTTCGCCGCGATACCGATCCGGGGCGGGATGGTCCTAAGCGGGCCGTGCCCGCGGTGCACGGACCCCATGACGTTCCCGTACGTCAATGAGGTGTATCGGGCCATCCGGCCGAGCAGGCGAACGAAGGACCCTGGCACCCCGAAACTTCCGATGATCTGCACGTGCGAGGAGAAGCACCTGGGGCGTCCGAGCGGTGTGAAAGGGTGCGGCGCCTACTGGAACATCACGGTCACCGCGCGGTGACCGTGACCCTGGGTGCCGGACCTCCCGCCACACCTGCGGACCGGCGCGCCGCCGCGCATGTTCAGGAGGCGGTGTACAACGAGCTCCCCCGGGTCCGGGCCGCGGCACTCGCCTGGCGTAACGGTGTCGCCGGTCTGCTCGCCGGACTCATCGGCTTCAGCCTCGTCAAGGGTCGCTCCGACATCGGCGAGCTCGCCGAGCCGTTCGATGTGATCGTCGGGGTGCTCCTACTGGCTGCGCTGCTCACCGGCACGATCGCCGCGCTCCTCCTGCTGCGCGCCGCACACGGCCGTCCGGCCGCGACGTCCCTCGGAGATGCGCAACACGCCGCGCCGCTGGGCATGGACCACGCCGAGACACTCGCCGCAGCGCGTTCCCTCACCGCCGGGCTCATTCTCGGGCTCCTCTGCACGGTGCTCCTCACCACAGCCGTGGGAACGACCTGGTACGGACCGGCCAAGGACGAGCCCCGAATCACCGTCACCACTCCAGGTGGGACGCGATGCGGAGAGGTCGTGCGCCTGCGATCCGGAACCCTGACGCTCAAGACCGACAACGGCGAGACGGACGTCGACCTGGCAAGCGCGGACGGCATCGGATCCGTCGACAGCTGCACCGCCACAAGCCAGGGCTAGGATGACCGTCGACGGACCGCGATCCGAGGCGCGGCGGCTGTATCGTGCCTTCGAGGAACGCGGCGACGTCACGGATCTGCAGGCGGCGGTGGCGCTGTTCCGTGACGTCTTGGCCGGAACACCGGATGACGACGGCACGCGGGCGCGGGCGCTCAGGGAATTGGCCGCGGCACAACAGGTGCTCTACACGCAGGTCGGCAGGCTCAGCGACCTGCAGATGGCGATCGGGCTGACCCGTGAGGCGATCTCCTGCCGCACCCACGAGGAACTCCGGGCAGTCGCGGGAGACCAGTCCAACCTGAGCAACGCGCTCCGCCTCGAGTACGAGGCAACCGGGCGGCTCGGCGCTCTCCACGAAGCGATCGACCTGGCACGAACCGCCGTCCTCGCCACAGCCACGGATCACGCTGGTCGTGCCGCTCGCCTGTCGAATCTCGGGTACGCACTGCGCCTACGATTCGCGCACACCGGACGAGCCGCCGACATCGACGACGCCGTCGACATCGGCCGAGCCGCCCTTGCTGCGGCCGGAGACGACGACCCCCGAATGGCACGCCTGCGATCCAACCTGGGAGTCGCCCTCCGCGAGAGATACGAACGAACCGGCGCTGCGCAGGACCTTCAGGAAGCAATTCGCCTAGCGATCGACGCGGCCGCTACGACACCGTCCGATGACCCACACCGTCCTGGCCTTCTCACCAACGTGGGGTTGGCTCTCTACCAGCGGTTCAAGGCAACCGAGCAGCACGACGATCTCGACCGGGCCATCGTCGCTCAGCGCGCCGCGCTCGGCTCTATACACACGGAGAGCCCCGACGCGGCCGTGTATGCGTTGAACCTTGCCAATGCGCTGCGCACCCGCGCAGCGCAAACCATGGACCAATCTCAAATCGATGATGCCGTGGCGGCAGCCGAACTCGCTGACTCGCTCCTGCCTGCCAACCATCCCGATCACGTATTGGCCCTGTCCGCCCTCGGACGGACACTACGGCTGCGCTACGAGCGCCACAGAGACACCAGCGATGCAGCACGCTCTGTCGCAGCGAGGCGGGCGGCCGCAGCCGTCCCCACCGCCCCGCCCGAGGAACGAGCGATCGCCGCCCTCACCGCTGCGGAGTGGGCCACCGAGGACAACGACATGAGCGCTGCGATCCTCGCCTACGCAACGGCAGTCGCCCTCCTCGGCCAAGTGGCATGGCACGGGATGGAACACCACGACCGCGAGCACCAGCTCGGCCGATGGCGCAATCTGGCCCAAGACGCAGCGGCATCAGCCCTGCGGGCGTCGCGCCCACATCAGGCGATCGAACTGCTGGAACAGGGCCGATCCGTGCTCTGGAACCAGCACCTGCAATATCGCGCAGATATCGACGATCTCCGGAGAAGGAGACCGACTATCGCCTCCAGGCTTCAGGAAGTCCGGGCAGCTCTCGCGATCGGCACCAGACCGCGCTGAGTGCATCGCGATACACGCCCGCCAGAGCTGAGAGTCATCACGGTGCATCCAGCAACTGGCGGACCACATGGCTGGGTCGGCCCAGTCCGCGCCACGCGACATCAGGCAGCAGGCGCACCGCGGCGGCAGTGCCCTCGTGCACCACCGTCCAGTCGCCAAGGGCAGCAGCGAAATCGGACATCCGCCGAGCCGCCGTCAACCGCATGCCGGACGGCGCCGTGACGAAGGTACGGGCTTCCCGCCACCGGCGGACCGCCTCCTCACGGTCCTCGTCCCGCCCGGCGAGTCGATGACGGTCGGCGATAGCGTCGGCCAGCTTCAGCCGGACCCCGACGTTGTGGGGGTGCCGGGCCGGCGTCACGGCCAGAACCTTCCGCCCTTCCTCGATCGCGTCGTCGAGGTCCGCAATCGATTCCGTCAGCCCGAAACAGACGTGCGAGGCACCGGCCGCGACCGTGAGCATCACAGCTCGGTATGGGTGATCGACAGGAGTCGTCTCCAAGGCCGCGGCGACCGCCGCGACGGCCTCGTCGGCGCATTCAACCGAACCGGTGAGTTCGACTTTTCGCAGCAGCGACCCCGCGAGGTTCGACAGCATCCATGCACGGTTCGGATGGTCCGACGCCGTACCGCGGATCGACTCCCGGCCCGCCTCGATCGCCTCGTCCAGATCCGTCACCTGCCCGGTCCGGTCAATCCGGCTCTCCAGCGCCACCGCAAGCGTGGCACAGTACTTCGCCCGCTCGGGAAGATCGACCGGCGCCGCCTCGACCGCTTCCCGTGCCGCCCCGACCGCCTCGTCGAGATCGGCGACCTCTCCCGTGTGCTGGTAACGGTTCACCAACGCGTCGGCGAGACTGGCCAGGCACCGGACACGAAGGGGATGGCGGAGCGGCGCGCAGTGGACCGACTCGCGGTCGAAGGAAATCGCCTCGCCAAGATCGGCTAGATCGCCCGACATCTCGAACCTCTGCCGCAGGACGTTCCCGGCGTTGGACAGGATAGCGGCGCGATCCGGATGATCATCCGCGATCCCGGTCAGCGCCGCCCGCGCGAACGTCGCCGCCTCGTTGACGTCCGCTTCCCGGCCGGTGTGCAGCGAACGCAGCCGCAGCACCACCGCGAGGTTCGACAGCCGCTTCGGGTAACCCGGCGCGGTGGGATCGGTGAGGTCGAGCGCCTGCCGCGCCCGGTCGACCGCCTCGTCGACAGCCTCACCTCGACGGGAGATCTCGAAGAGATCCTGCAACGCCGTGGAGAGCCCGGACAGTACCGCCGCACGATCGGTGTGACCCGCCCCGAGATGTTCCAAGGCCGCCCGTCCGCTGCGGACAGCCTCCTCGAGATCGGCGAGCGAACCCGTCCGTACCGACCGCGCGCACAGAACGCCGCTGTAGTTCGCGCGATAGCGGGCTTGATCGATGCTCGCGGTCCGGCTCATGCGCACAGCGCGGTCGCGCAAGGTGAGCGCCTCATCGAGCAGCTCGAGACCACCGCTGGCCTCGTAGCGGACGTACAGTTCGAGGGCCCGGGTATTGGCCGCGGCCGCCCTCAATGTGTTCAGCATCGTCCCCCAGAGTCTGGCTCTGCTCGGATCCAAACGCCTTGTTCTGGAGCAGACCATGCCACCTCGCGGCACGTGCCATCGTCGGGCCCCTCGAGCTCGGCCCGGATAGCGTCCAGCCGGGCCGCAAGCTCGGGATGCGCTACCACAAGGGCGGTCAGGTCCGACCTCATGCACGCACCCTCACGCATCACCAGGTCGAACAACGTCCCGATCGGCATCCCTTCCAGGTCATCCAGCCGGGCCGCCACCTCATCGAAAAACTCCTCCCCTCTCCCGGTGATGGACTAGGCGCTTGCTGCACTGGGCGAGCGGGCGCTTGTAAAGCGGAATGATGAGCATGAGCGGAGTTATGAGATAATGCGGAGTATGGCGGCGACGGTGTTTCAACTCGCGGGCGAATCTTCCAAGGATACGCGTGGTTGACACCAATACTGCCGGCGAACCTCGCCGTCCGGATACGACTGATGGGACGCCCGCGTCCCATCAGTCGTATCCACAGTGCCCGCAGCGCACGATGCCGAGCACAGGTAGACGTCAAAGAGTGGACGGCCACGGCGACGCGAGGCGAACAACGTCGTCAGCCGTTCCCACGTCTCGTTGTCGAGAACCGGGTCGCCGGGCAGATGACCCACCACCACACCGTGGTGGACAACCTACCCCACGTTGCGCGCCCCAAAATGAGGTGGCGACGGCGACGGCACCGACTGGGCCGGTGGACTTCGAGGGCGGCGGGAACTTCGGCGGAGGTTTCTAGAACACAGGCCGTTGTTGGCAGTGTGGGCACCAGTAGAGCTTGCGCCCCGCACGCACGGCGGTAGCTACCGCCGTGCCACACACCAGGCAGGGCGCCCCCGCACGGCGGTAGACATAGACCTCGCCACCGTGCCGATCCTGACGCGGGGCACGCCCGGTACGCACCGGATCGTGTTCCGGCCGCACGGTATCGATCCGACCACGGCACACCCCATCGTTCATCAGCTCCACGAGGTCCGACCACAACGCCGCCCACTGATCACCACGCAGCTCACAACCCGGCTGCAGCGGATCCAACTGATGCCGGAACAGCACCTCAGCACGATAGACGTTGCCGACGCCGGCCAGCACCGATTGATCCATCAGCAAGGTGGCCAGCGGCACGCGAGACCGGGAGATCCGTCTCCATGCCCGGTCCGGGTCCGCGTCACGACGCAGCGGGTCAGGTCCCAGCCGGGCACGCACCGCATCCACCTCGACCTCGGTGATCAACTCGCATACCGTCGGCCCGCGCAGATCGGTCCAATGCGTGCAGCCGACCAGACGCATCCGCACCTGACCCCGGGGCGGCTGCACGGGCAACGCCGCCTCGGTGAACGCACCATAAAGACCCAGATGCACGTGCACTACGAGATCGGGGGCGTAGACGTGGAACAGATGCTTGCCCAGCGCCTCGGCCCGCTGCAGCACCCGCCCGTCCAGCACCGCGGCGGCCATCGCGAAGCGGCCCTGCGGGCTGGACACCGCCACCGGCGACCCGCCGTAACACTGCTGGTGTCTTAAGGCCAGCCGGTGCGTCGTATGCCCTTCCGGCATGGCTCAACCAGCGGACATCGGGGGTGGTTCCCCGGTGGATTCGAACGCCGAGATCTGGCTGATCCGGCGGGAGTGCCGCGCACCGCCGGAGAACGGCGTGTTGAGGAATGCCTCGACGATCTCCGCCGCTTCGGCGGGGCTGTGCATCCGCGCACCGATCCCCGCCACCTGGGCGTCATTGTGCTCCCGAGCGAGCTTGGCCGTCTCGGTGCTCCAGGTCAGCGCGGCCCGGCAGCCCGGGACCTTGTTGGCCGAGATCTGCTCGCCGTTGCCCGAACCACCGATCACGATGCCGAGGCTGCCCGCGTCGGCCACCACCCGGCGAGCAGCTTCGATGCAGAACGGTGGATAGTCGTCGTCCGGGTCGTAGCCGTCCGGGCCGACGTCCACCACGTCATGCCCCAGACTGGTCAGGTGCTTCGCCAAAAACACCTTGAGCTCGAAGCCCGCGTGATCCGAACCTACGTAGACGCGCACGATGTGCAACATTGCCATATCGCGGATCACCGGGTGAGGAGGGCGCAGGTTGCGGCGCGAGCACGTGCAGGACGGCTACGACGTCCGGCTTGAGTGGGGCCGGGAGGGGGTGGCCCTGCTCGGGGCGCATTGCGCGGTGGTGGTGATCGTGGACGTGCTCTCGTTCTGCACGGCCGTGGACGTGGCCGTCGAGCGCGGGGCGGCAGTGCTCCCGCTGCCCTGGGGCGACGAGCGCGCTGCTGACGCCGCACAGCTTGCCGGTGCGGTGCTGGCCGGTCCTCGTGGCAGCAAAGGGATGACCCTGTCGCCGACGTCGTTGCGACGGATACCCGCCGGGACGCGGCTGGCGCTGCCCTCCCCCAACGGCGCGACGCTGTGCGCGCTCGCGCAACGCAGCGGCGCCCACGTGCTCGCCGGGTGCCTACGCAACGCGGCCGCCACCGCACGCACCGCACAGCGGCTGGCCCGGGGTGGTCCGATCGTGCTGATACCGGCCGGCGAGCGCTGGGAGCTGCCTGGCGAACCGATGCGGCTCGCACTGGAGGATGCCGTCGGTGCAGGCGCCATCGCCGGGGTACTGCCCGGGGCATTCTCACCGGAGGCGGAGCTGGCCGCGGCGGGTTTCGGAGCGGCCCGCTCTCGCGGGCTGCACGGCGTCCTCGCGGCCAGTGCCTCCGGGCGGGAACTGGCCGGCGACGGTTTCTCCGCCGATGTCACGCTGGCAGCGGTGCACGACGTCAGCGAGGTGGCACCATGGCTGCAGGGTGGAGTGCTGACCGCGTGACTGCCCAGGCAACACAGTGGATCGAGCTGGCCGACGGCGTGCTGGTGCACCGGTACGCCGAGCTGGATCTGTCGGTAGGTCTGGTGATCGGAGACCGCGGCTGCCTGGTCGTCGACACCCGCAGCGATCCTGATCAGGGCGCTGAGCTGCACGCCGCGGTCCGCGAGATCACCAACCTGCCGTGCAACGTGGTGCTCACCCACGCGCATTTCGACCATTGCCTGGGCACCGCGGCCTTCCTGCCGGCCGCGGTGTGGGCGCACCCACGGTGCCGGGACGACCTGGCCCGGGGTGGGGCGGCGCAGCACGCCGAGGCGCTGTCCTGGTACCGCGCGCAACCGGTGCCTCGCGACCCGGTACCGGTACGTCCGGTGGTGCCGGATCGGGTGGTTGCCGGGCAAGCCGAACTCGATCTGGGCGGCCGACGGGTGCTGCTGATGCATCCCGGGGTTGGGCACACCGACCACGATCTGGTGGTGTGGTCCCCTGACAGCGGGGTGCTTTTCGCCGGTGATCTCATCGAGCAAGGGGCCGACCCGGACTTCACCGACGCCTACCCGCTGGAATGGCCGATCGCCGTGAATGCCCTGCTCAGGCTCGATCCGACGATCGTCGTGCCCGGACACGGCAACCCGGTGGACGCTGCCTCCGTCGCCGCGCAGCGCGACGGGCTGGGCGCCCTAGCCGCGCTATGCCGAGCCGTACAGGCTGGTGAGCTCGATGCCACGGGGGCGCTCAGGGCGTCGCCCTTCGATCGCCCGGCCACCCTGGCGGCGCTGGTCCGAGCTGGAAGCTCTTCAAGGACGACCAGCCCTCCGGATCGCTGCACATAACGGCAGCCAACCTGCGTTTGGCGGTCAGTGTTCAAGCTGCGCGACGAGCTCGCAGACTGCGCTGATCAGCGCATCCCCTTGGAGCAGCACCAGATCGTTGTGGTCGGCACCGTCCACCCGCACCACGCGAAGTAGCCGAGGGGACGCCGCAGCAACGGCTAGACTTTGCTCCGCGGGTATCACTGAGTCGTTCGAGCCGTACACCACGATCGTCGGCACCGGCGTCGAGCGGATCTGCTCAATGATCGGGTAGCGGTCGCGGAGCAGCAGCTGGGCAGGCGCCCACGGGTAGTGCACCCGCGCGACCGACACCAAGTCGGTGAACGGTGACCGCAGCAGTAGCCCTCCGGGTGGATGTTCGGCCGCAAGTTCGGCGGCGACCGCGGCACCGAGGCTCTCGCCGAAGTAGAGCTGCCGGTGCGGCGGCACCCCGGCCTGCTCGGCGAGGTAGCGGTGCGCAGCACGCACATCCAGGGCCAGACCATCCTCCGACGGGCTGCCGGGATTGCCACCGTAACCCCGGTAGTCGACGAGCAGCACGGCCAGACCCTCAGCGGACAGCCGGGCGGCGAGCTTGGCTCGGTCAGCCCGGTTGCCGGCGTTGCCAGGGGCCACGAGCACCGCGACGCCACGGTCCGGTCCACGGGCGGGCACATACCAGGCGCCTAGCTCAAGACCGTCGTCGGTGCGCAGCACAACGTCTCGCGCGCCCGGCAGCACCGTCGCTGCCGAAGGCGGCCCCGCCCGGTCGGGCAGGTAGATCAACCGCCGCTGCAAGATCCACAAGAGCCCGAGCACCAATGCCATCCCGAGCACGAGAACAACTGCCCACCGCACCCGCACCAGTGTCCCCGGTATCTTGCGGCGACGTCATCCGTCACCGACTTCTCCGCGCCGCAGACCGCAGACTCAACTCCTGCCTGCACATCACCCAAACAACCGTGCAGCCCTACAATCAGCGTAAAGCGCCGCCGACCAGAGCTTCAGCGTCCGCGGCCTGACTCAGGAAGACCGACTTGATGCTCGATGCTCGCCGATCCGGTAGCCATCGGCGTGCTCATTCTCGACGCACGTGGGGTTGGTCATGATCGGATCGCTATCTCCAGCTGCCATTGCGGCGGCGAGGCGAGTAGCTCGCATCCCGGCCCGGTCTGGCGATGGAAGCTTGATCTTCATAGGTCGTTGCTCAGCGCGAGGGATGCGCAGGGATGGCGGCGCCGGGTAGGCCCTGACGGGAGCGTAGGGGTGCTGGGGATGAACCAGATCGAGCAGTACCCGCAGTGCCCGCTGCGGCGGGGCTTCATGTGCCCACACCACGACCTCGGGGGCGAACACGTCGATCCGACCGCGTTGGGGTGCGGGGACCCTGGCCGTGGTGACCCGATCGAAGCACCGGATGGTGACCAGATCGACGTAGTCCTCCCACTGATAGGACGCGACCAGAACAAACGGCGCGGTTATGGGTCCGCAGCAGTACAGGATGAACCCATCGGAGACCACGTCGAGCAGCAGCCGCTCCACCTCCGGCGGTAGGCACGCCTGACTATCGGCATGGTCATAGCCGCCGGGTACGTGGAACCCCATGAGGCAGCCTCCCTCTGCTCTGGGTGGTTTCATCAACAACGTAGCTACGGCTACCGTTCCAGACGTCGCGTACCTATGCAAGTACCGATGCAAGTACCGATGCAAGTACAGTGCTGAGGCTATTGCCCATGCTCCTGCTGTACCGTCGGGCGGTTTGACCGTTCGGTGGCATGCCGACCCGACCGAGCCGATTGAGGAGGCGGGAGAGCCGCAGACCGCCAACGGTGTACCCCGCCACGCAGCTGCGCGGGGTCACCTGGAGGAAGAGCCGTCACAGCAATCCCAACGGGGACTATGTGGAGTTGGCAGAGCTGGCGGGTGGGACGATCGCCGTGTGCAGCCGGTGCGGGCCTGGTGGCTACAGCCTATGGTTGAGAGGATCGGCGGGTGAATTACCGTAGGAGGAATGGTGAGGGTGGCTCAGTCGGGTCAGAACCCGACCAGCGGTCAAGCTCCGGTCCGACCACAGGGGCCGACCGTACTGCGCATCGCGTTGGGCACTCAGCTACGTCGGCTCCGTGAAGCGAGCGGAATCACCGCCGAAGCGGCCGGGTACACGATCCGAGCGTCCCACGCCAAGATTAGCCGCATGGAACTCGGGCGGGTCAGCTTCAAGGAACGCGACGTGGCCGATCTGCTCACCCTCTACGGCATTATTGACGAACAGGAACGAGAAGCGTTCCTGGCGTTGGCCCGGCGGGCCAGCGCGCCCGGCTGGTGGCACCACTACAGCGATATCCTGCCGAGCTGGTTCGAGATGTACCTGGGCCTGGAGCAGTCCAGCTCTGTCATCCGCACCTATGAACCCCAGCTCGTGCCCGGCCTGCTGCAGACCCAGGAGTGCGCCCGTGCTGTCATCCAGCTTGGCCACCTGAGCGGATCCGGCGACGATATCGAGCGCCGGGTCGCTCTACGGAGGAAACGTCAGGAAGTCCTTACCCAACCGAAAGCACCCCAGTTATGGACCGTGATCGACGAGGCCGCGCTATGGCGGATTGATGGGCTTTCGGTGATGCGGGCACAGCTCCAGCATCTGATCGAGATGGCCGAGCTTACCAACATTACACTTCAGGTGATACCGATCTATTCCGGTGCACACGCGGCAATGGGTGGGCCGTTCACGATACTGCGTTTCTCCGAACCCAGCCTACCGGACGTCGTGTACCTTGAGCAGTTGACCAGCGCCCTCTACCTGGATAAGCGTCAGGATGTCCGATGTTATATGGCGATCATGGATCGTTTGTGTGTACAGGCTAAGTCCCCCACCGAGACAATCAGATTCCTGGGCAGCATCCTCAAGGATCTCTGAAGGATCTCTGAGTCGAGAGTTCGGTCAGGGCTTTCGCCCGACTCCGCAGAATTCGTACACCTCTGTCGGGGTACCGAGGATACTGGGTTCCGGGCGCCACAGTGATACCGAGACCAGACCGGGTTCCAGCAGCTCCAGGCGGTCGAAGTAACTGATGAGCTCCTGGCGGCTGCGGCCCCTCACCGGTGGGGTGCCCCCACTCTCGTTGTAGATCCGCATGCCCTCTTCCACGACCTCGGTGTCGACCAATGCAGTGAAGTGCGACATCACCAGGTAACTACCCGAGGGCAAAGCGTCCAGCAGCCGGTTTACGATCGCGTACGACTCGTCGGTGTCCATGATGTGGTTCAGGATTCCGAGCAGCATCAGTGCGATCGGTTGGGTGAAGTCCAGTATTCGGGCAGCTTCCCGCACGATCTTGTCGGGGTTGCGCAGGTCGGCGTCGATGTAGTCGGTGACGCCCTCCGGCGTGCTAGTGAGCAGAGCACGCGCATGAGCAAGCACGAGCGGATCGTTGTCGGCATAGACGATGCGGCACTCCGGCGCGGTTGCCTGGGCGACCTCGTGGGTGTTGTTCAGGGTCGGCAAGCCGGTGCCGATGTCGAGCAACTGGCGGATATTCGCCTCGCCGACCAGGTGCCGGACCGCGCGGACCAGAAAACCCCGAACGGCGCGGGCGGTGTCGACGATGGCCGGCATGACGGCACGAATCTGGTCTCCGGCCTCTTCATCGACCGGGTAATTGTCCTTGCCACCGAGCCAGTAGTTCCAAACCCGAGCCGTATGCGGAACCGTGGTATCGATATCAGGAAGCTGCTCCCGCCTGGCCGCGTGTGAGCCGTCCGCCACAAGTGCCCCTCCGCTCTGCGCTGATGCTGACCTGACAGCGTCACTGTAGCCTCTGCAAAGGACACGGTGCGTTGGCTGGGAGCAACCGTGGTGGGGCCCCGATCAGATGGCACAGACGACGTCAGCGAAGGCCCCTGGAAGCCGATACTTCAGATCGACATCGGTGGCGAGTTCGTAGTGAGCGCAGCGGAAGGTTCTGCACAGGCCTGCCTGCCAGGCTACGAGAAGTCGGGCTTTTCGTTCCGGGTTCGCTTGAGCTCGAAGAAGTACGGGTAGCCAGCCAGCAGCAGGGCACCATCGAAAATCTTCCCCGCCTCCTCGCCGCGCGGGATCCGGGACAACACCGGCCCGAAAAAGGCCGCCCCGTCCACGTGGATGATCGGCGTCCCGACGTCCAGCCCTACTGGTTCCATCCCGGCGTCGTGGCTGGCCCGCAGCTCCTCGTCGTACTTGGTGGTGTGAGCGGCCGCGGCCAGCTCAGCGGGCAGCCCCACCTCGGCCAGCGCCGCCACGATCACTTCGTCGAAATCCTTGTTGTCCTCGTTGTGAATCCGCCTGCCCAGCGCGGTGTAAAGCGGATCGAGCACTGTCTCCCCGTGGTCACGGGCCGCGGCGATGCACACCCGGACGGGTGCCCAGCCTCGGTCCACGAGCTCCTGGGAACTCTGGCTGTGCTGGCGGCCCTCGTTGAGCACCGACAAGCTCATCACTCGAAAGTGAATATCAATATTACGCACGGTCAAGACCTCGAGGATCCACCGTGAGGTGATCCACGCAAACGGGCACAGCGGATCGAAGAAGACATCAACCCGCGCCGCGCCCTCAGTCCGCGCTTGGGCAACATAGCCAGCAGTCACCGTCATCTCGCTCTCCGTCCATGGTCTGTAACGAACTACAACCCTTCCGCGTGATCACTTCTTCCGCGGCCTTACTCACCTGCGGGCGGGCCGGTGTCCGTGATTGGATGCGAAGGACTCCCGACCCGACATCAAAGGTGGATCTGTGGCCGTCCCCAACCTCACCCAAGAGCAGGCTGTCGAACGCGCAGAATTGCTCGACGTCGACTCGTACACCGTCGAGCTCGATCTAACCGACGGTGCCGGCAAACCGGGCGAAGCGACGTTCCGCAGCAGGACCACGGTCCGCTTCTCGTGCCGCACCCCAGGCGCGTCGAGCTGGATCGACCTGGTAGCTACCCGGGTCAGCGCTGCGACCCTCAATGGGGCCGCGCTCGACATCGCCGGCTATGACGAGGCAAAGGGGATCCCGCTGCCCACCCTGGCCGCTGACAACGAGCTGATCATCGAGGCGGACGGCCGCTACATGAACACTGGCGAGGGACTGCACCGCTTCACCGACCCCGTCGACGGCGGCGTCTACCTTTACAGCCAGTTCGAGACAGCCGACGCCAAGCGCATGTATGCCTGCTTCGACCAGCCGGACCTCAAAGCGGTGCACCGGGTCCGGGTGGTGGCACCCGCCGACTGGGTGGTGATCTCCAACGCGCCGTGCGAGTACACCGAGGACGACGCCGGCGGGGCGGTCCGCCATGTCTTCGCCGACAGCGCACGGATCAGCCCCTACATCGCGGCGCTGATCGCCGGCCCGTACGCGCGCTGGACCGACGAGTACACCGACGATGAGGGCATAATCCCGCTGGGCATCTACTGCCGGGCCTCGCTGGCCGAGCACATGGACGCCGAGCGCCTGTTCACCGAGACCAAGCAGGGCTTCGGCTTCTACCACGATGCCTTCGGGGTGCGCTACCCGTTCGCCAAATACGACCAGTGCTTCGTGCCGGAGTTCAACGCTGGAGCGATGGAGAACGCCGGCTGCGTGACCTTCCTGGAGGACTACGTCTTCCGCAGCCGGGTCACCCGCTACGTCTACGAGCGGCGCTGCGAGACGGTGCTGCACGAGATGGCGCACATGTGGTTCGGCGATCTGGTGACCATGCGCTGGTGGGACGACCTGTGGCTCAACGAGTCCTTCGCCACTTGGGCCTCGGTACTGTCCCAGGCTCAGGCCACCGAGTACACCGGCGCGTGGACCACGTTCGCCACCGTGGAGAAGGCCTGGGCCTACCGGCAGGACCAGCTGCCCTCCACCCACCCGATCGCCTGTGACATTCCCGACGTGCAGGCCGTCGAGGTCAACTTCGACGGCATCACCTACGCCAAGGGCGCCAGCGTGTTGCGCCAGCTGGTCGCCTACGTCGGCTTGGAGGAGTTCCTCGCCGGTCTGCGGATCTACTTCACTCGGCACGCCTGGGGCAACGCCACTCTTGCTGACCTGCTGGCCGCGTTGGAGCGGGCGTCGGGCCGCGATCTGTCCGGGTGGAGCGCGCAGTGGCTGGAGACCACGGGGCTCAACACCCTGCGACCGGAGTTCACCGTGGACGGTGACGGGTCGTTCACATCATTCGCGGTACTCCAGGGTGGCGCTCGCCCCGGGGCCGGGGAGCGGCGCACCCACCGACTCGCTGTCGGTGTCTACGACTCCCACCCCGGTACGCGTGCGCTGGTGCGTACCCACCGGTTGGAGCTCGACGTCAGCGGGGAACGTACCGAGGTTCCCGAACTGATCGGAGTACCAGCGGGTCAGCTGGTTCTGGTCAACGACGACGACCTCACCTACTGCCTGCTACGGCTCGACGATAAGTCCCTGGCGACGTTGGTCGACCGGATCGGGGACATCACCGAGTCGCTACCCCGGACGCTGTGTTGGTCGGCGGCCTGGGAGATGACGCGCGAGGCCGAGTTCAAGGCCCGGGACTTCGTGGCGCTGGTGCTGGGGGGTCTGCCCGCCGAGACCGAGGTGGGCGTCGTACAGCGGCTACTGCTGCAGGTGCAGACCGCGCTGTCCTCCTACGCCGAGCCCGGCTGGGCCATTGAGGACGGCTGGCCGCAGTTCGCCCGTACGCTGATGGACCTGGTCAGCACGGCCAATCCTGGCTCCGACCACCAGCTCGCGCTGGTCAACACGCTGACCACGTCCCTGCTGGGCAAGCCGGAGCTGGATGCGCTGGCGGGCTGGTTGGTCGGCGAGGGTGTGCCCGAGGCGCTCACGGTGGACACCGACCTGCGCTGGCGGTTGCTGCAGGCACTCGCTGCGCACGGTGTGGTGGGTGAGAGCGAGATCGCCGCCGAGCAAGACCGCGATGCCACTGCGACCGGACGGCGGCAAGCCGAGCGAGCCCTGGCACTACTGCCCTCCCCCGCTGCCAAGGAACGCGCCTGGCAGCGGGCGATGCGCGACGACGAGCTACCCAACGCCATCAGCGAGGCGATCATCAGCGGCTTCAGCCACTACGCACAGAAGCAGCTACTCACCCCATACCTGGACCGGTACTTCAATGAGATCGCCGAGGTGTGGGACCGTCGGACCTCCGAGCGCGCTCAGTCCTGCGTGCTCGGGCTGTTCCCGTCGTGGGCCGTCGAGCAGCGGTGCGTGGACGTCGCGGGCGCCTGGCTGGAGTCCGCTGAGCACCCGGCTGCGCTACGCCGGCTGGTCTCCGAGGGTCGGGCCGGCGTGGTCCGGGCCCTGACTGCGCGCGCGTTCGACGCCAAGAGCGTGAGCGATCAACCGGCGTAAACCCCTCCGGAGGCCGCTGAGCTTCGGCCGCCATCACAGAACCGGGCACCGCCGGGTCGGCCTGCTCCGTGACCCAGTCCTCCGGTCGGATCCGCTCCGGCAGAACATCCCATTTCACCCCGGGGTCGGTGAGGCCAGTGGGCAACGGGTTGTCCGAATCTCCGTCACGGGAACGAGTATGCGGCCAGGCCGGTCTTCGCTGTCAGACAGCACTAGGAGTCTGTTTGGTCCGCGAGTATGCGCAGCCCGGAAGTCAGACCGCCAGCGAGGTCGCCCTCTTTGAACGCAGAGACCATACCTTCCACCGCAAGCTTGCACCCACGATCGGGCAGCCGATGGTGGGCCTTGCCGCCGGTGACCACCTCGACCACCTGCTGGCCGGGCGAGACGGCCACCAGCACCGCGTCGTCGGCCCGGTCACCCATCGAGTCGTGCAGCTCCTCGGCTCGTGCCCGGGTATCCGGGCCCAGGTCGCCGAGGTAAACACTGAAATACAGTCCCGCAATGCGGCTGGCGCGGGCCAGCGCGTCATCGAGTGTCGCGAGCTGAGACGTGCTGAAGGGCAGGGTCGGCAACACCGGTGTGATCCGCCGAGCGGCGGAGATCCGTCCGGTGCCGACCACGGCCTCGCCGGGCGCAAGATCCTGCTGACCATCGTCACGGTGGGCCGGAATCACTCTGGCCTGATTGCGTTGGGTTTGATCTCGTCGGACAGAGCCGGGCGCTGCGGGCTTCCCGTGCTGCTCATTACCAGTGGCCACGTGCGCCTCCCCGTGCTGCACCTGCTCTCTGGGAGCTGGCCTCGCGCAGCGCCTCCGGATTCGCCGTCCACAATACTGGCGGGTGATTCCATTCCTGCCCGGGGCGGTAACGGCGAGGCCGGGCGAAATTGGGCCGCAGTGTCAGCAGCCCCAGCAGGACCATAATGGCCAGCGGGACGCCCACTAGGATGAGGATGATCTCGGACGTCACGGGATCACGGTAGTCGACCAGGGCATACCTCCGCCTCACCAGGTAGGTGGTCGCCGCTGCGCCCACGGTCGAGCGCGCTCCAGCTGCCCAGCCAGGGCGAGCAGTGATCCTTCCCCGGCGGGCCGGCCTACAAGCTGAACTCCCACCGGGAGACCGTCGTCGGTCCACTGCAGCGGCAGCGAGATGGCGGGCTGACCGGTCACGTTGTACAACGCGTTGTAGGGCGTATACCTCTTCTGTCGCTCGAAGTCCTCGGCTGGTGTGGGTGCCGAGCTGAACCACCCGACCGGTTGGGGTAGCTGCGCCAGCGTCGGGGTGAGCACGGCGTCGAACTCCGCGTGCGCCGCGACCGCGGCCCGTCCGGCGTGTTGGATCCGTGCGATCGCCTGGAGAAACTCCGGTCCGCTGACCTCGGCCCCCTGCTCACGTAGCCATCGAGTGAACGGCGTCAGCGCACCTTGCGCACCTTGCGGCACCGGCATGGCGTGCGCTCCCACCGCCCAGAGCACCTTGAAGGGCGGCCACAACATCTCGAGGTCGAACGGCGAGGTGGTGTCCACCACGTCATGACCCAACCCATCCAACAAGGTGGCGGTTTCCTCCCAGGCCTGGCGGCACTCGGCGGCGAGCTCCACTCCAGGCAGCGGGGAATCGGCGTAGCGCCCGATTCGCAACCGCCCGGGCTCCCGCCGGGCGTGCTGGAGAAAGCTTTGCCCTGGCGGCAGCGGCAGTGCGATCACCGGTTCAGCCGGGCATACCACCGCCATGGCGTCCAGCAGCGCGGCGGCGTCGTCGACTGTGCGGGCCAGCGGGCCGCCTACTGAGAGCAACGTCACATCGCCCGCCGCCGGACCGCGGGACACGCGCCCACGGCTGGGTTTGAGACCCACCACGCCGCAGGCCGCCGCGGGGCCGCGAATCGAGCCCCCACCATCGCTGCCCGGCGCGAAGGGCACCAGCCCACCCGCCACCGCCGCGGCCGCCCCGCCAGAGGAGCCACCGGCCAACAAGCCGGTGTCCCACGGTGTCACCGCAGCAGGCATGCCGGCCGGCTCGGTATAGCAGGACAGCCCGAATTCCGGAGTGCTCGTCTTGCCCAGGCTGATCGTCCCGGCGTCGGCCACCAACCGGACCACGTCGTCGTCCAGCGGCGGCACGTACTGGGCATAGACCGCGGAACCGAACGTGGTGCGCACGCCAGCGGTCGCGGTGAGATCCTTGATCGCGGTCGGGACGCCGAGCAGTGGGGGTAGCTGGGCGGAGTCAGGGGTCGTGTTCACCAACAGCTCGGCAGCGCGGGCCGCCTCCATGGCGCGCTCGGCGGTGACCGTGACGAACGCGCCGAGCCCGTCGACCCGCCGTAGATAATGCTCGACGAGCTCACTGGGGCTCACCTCCCGTCGTCGCACCGCTGCAGCCTGCTCCAACGCGGTCAACTCGTGCAGGTCCGCCACAGGATCCACCCTATGGCGAGCGGGGCCTGGCGGCAGCACGTTGGTAGCGGTTGAGAGCGGCTACGACGGGGTGTGGTGGCCCTTGGAGAGGCCACTGAGCTCAGGCGACCTCATCGAGGTAAGGCAACCACAGCGGGTCGGCGTCGGGCACCGTGGCCAGTAGCCGCCAGTGCTGCCCACGCGGGGGGCGCGGCACCACCCGCAGCTTCCAGCCCAGCTCAGACAGCAGCCGGTCAGCCTTGCGGTGGTTGCAGCGGGCGCAGCAGGCTACGCAGTTCTCCCAGCAATGTTCCCCGCCGCGGCTGCGCGGCACCACATGATCGATCGTCTCCGCGCGGGCCCCGCAATAGCTGCAGCGATAGCGGTCACGATGCATCAACGCGGCCCTGGTCATCGGTACCCGCGCCCGGTACGGCACCCGCACGAAGGTGCGCAGCTTGATCACCGAAGGGACCACGATGCTGGCGGTCGCGGAGTGCAATACCAAACCCGCGGCGTCACCGTGCACCACGTCCGCCTTGGCGCACACCACCAACACGACTGCCCGGCGCAGCGGTAGCGCGGTCAGCGGCTCGAAGGTGGCGTTGAGCAGCAACACCCGTCGGCGTCCCCAGGCCGGTGTCCCGGAAGCAGTGGCCTTGTCCGCGAGGACAACAGTGGTATCGACGACAACAGTGGTATCGAGGAGCCCGGTTGAGGTTCCTGAGCGCGAGGCGGTCCGCCGGGCCGCCCCCGCTGGGTCACCCTCCGGGCTGGGTTGTCGGTCGTGCACGCGACCACCTCCGGCAATGCGCGCCACTAGTCCACCATGAAGGCGGCGATCACGCACGTGTCTGATGTTGACACGTGCGTGTGATCACTGGCCGAACCGGCCACGAACAGTGGGGGATCGGGCCGCAGATACAGTCCGCCTCGTGACCAGAATTGATGCCGCGCCGGCCCCGCCGACCCACTACTCATCGGCGCAGTGTCTAGGACTCACCGAGCAGCTGTGCTTTCTCGCCCACTACGCCGGGCTCGACCTGGAGGCGGTACACACCAGATGACCGCAGAGTTGATTTTCCAGCCCGACTGCGCCCAGGAGGCGGGCTCCTGGTGCTCGCGCATCTTCCAACTCACCCACAACGACATGCTGGCCCGCTATGCCGACGCCGTAGTGGGGACGGGGCTACGGATTCTGCTCGTTGTCACGCTCGCGGTGCTGATCCGGCTGATGGCCCACCGTGCGATCAACCGGCTGACCCAGGTGACTGCTGAGGGCCCGCCGGCCGGATTGCTCCGTCCACTGCGGGAGCGAACCCCCGAGTCCTGGCGCGGAACGGGACTACTGTCGAGACGGCGATCTCAGCGGGCCCGCACGATCGGTTCGGTGCTGCGATCCGGAACGACGTTCGTGGTTGCCGGGGTCGCGATCACTCTGGTGCTGGGCGAGCTCGGGATCAATCTCGGGCCGATCATCGCCTCGGCCGGCATCCTCGGTATTGCGCTGGGCTTCGGTGCCCAGAACCTGGTCAAGGACTTTCTGTCCGGGATGTTCATGATGGTCGAAGACCAGTACGGCGTCGGCGACATCGTCGACCTCGGCGAAGCAACCGGCACGGTGGAGGCTGTCGGCCTGCGGGTGACGACCTTGCGGGACGCCAAGGGCACCGTGTGGTATGTCCGCAATGGCGAGGTACTACGGGTCGGCAACTCCAGCCAGGGTTTTTCGGTGGCCATCGTCGACCTCCCTGTTGGGCATGGCGCGGACATCCCGACAACCACCGAGCTCGCCGGCCGGATTGCCGCCGAGCTCACTTCCGAGGGCAGCGCGCTGGCCGCTGATGTGCTCGAACCGCCGGAGGTGCTCGGCGTCGAGTCGATCAGCTCGGATGGGGTGATGCTGCGGATCACGACCAAGGTGCGGGCGGGGCGGCAATGGGCGGTGCAGCGGGCGCTGCTGGCCGGAATCAAGTCAGCCTTCGCCGAGGCCGAGATTCCGCCGCCTTCGCCGGCTCGCCTTACCAGCCCGCCGGCCTGATGTTGCCTGCCGCCTATCCCGCCAGTTCCCGATCAGGCAGGGCAGGATGGAGAGGTGGCTACTCCGGAGAACTTCTACGAGGCCGTCGGCGGCGAGCAGACGTTTCGCCGGATCGTCGGCCGCTTCTACGAGCTGGTGGCAAAAGACGAGGTGCTGCGCCCGATCTACCCGGAGGAGGACCTCGGCCCCGCCGAGGAGCGGCTGCGACTGTTCCTCATGCAGTACTGGGGTGGGCCGCATACCTACTCCGCACAGCGCGGGCACCCGCGGCTGCGGATGCGGCACGTCCCGTTCCGGATCGGGCCGACCGAGCGCGACGCCTGGCTGCGCTGCATGCGCATCGCGGTGGACGAAGCCGATCTCGACGAGGCGCATCAGGCCGTGCTCTGGGACTACTTGCAGATGGCGGCGAACAGCTTGCAGAATTCGCTGGCTTGAGGCGCCCATGGAACGAGCCGACGGCCGCCGCGAAGTAGCCTCCGACGACCAGTCTTGGTGGCGCGATGCTGTGTTTTACCAGGTCTACATCCGCTCGTTCGCCGACGCGGACGGTGACGGGGTGGGTGATCTGGACGGCGTGCGCAGCCGGTTGGGCTACCTGGAACTGCTCGGCGTGGACGGGCTGTGGATCACCCCTTTCTTTCGCTCCCCGATGGTCGACCACGGCTATGACGTCAGCGATCCGCGTGACGTCGACCCGCTGTTCGGGGATTTGGCCGCCTTCGATCGGCTGGTCGCTGATGCTCACCGGCACGGGTTGCGGGTGTCCATCGACCTGGTACCCAACCACACATCCGACCAGCATGAGTGGTTTCAGGCGGCCGTCGCTGCAGCGCCGGGCAGCCCCGAGCGAGCCCGTTACATCTTCCGGGACGGCACCGGCTTCGGCGGATCTCGGCCACCGAACAACTGGACCAGCACCTTTGGCGGCCCGGCGTGGACTCGACTGCCCTCAGCTGTAAACGCAGCTGACCAATGGTACCTGCATCTGTTCGCGCCCGAGCAGCCCGACCTCAACTGGGAGAACCCTGAGGTGGCCGCCGATCTCGAGCAGACCCTGCGGTTCTGGCTGGACCGCGGAGTGGACGGATTCCGCATCGACGTGGCGCACGGGATGGCCAAGCCTGCCGGGCTGCCGGACATGCCCCAGCCGATCGGGACCAGCCCAGGCTTGCTCGATACCGAGGTCGCCGATCCTCGCTTCGACGCCGACGGTGTGCACGACATCCACCGGATGATCCGCAAGGTGCTCGACGAGTACCAGGCGCGGGTGGCGGTCGGCGAAATCTGGGTGGCCGACGACGCCGCGTTCGCCCGTTATCTCCGCCCCGACGAGCTGCATCTGGGGTTCAACTTCCGGCTGCTACAGGCGGATTTCGACGCCGCCAGCGTGCGCGAGGCCATCGAGCACTCGCTGATCGCCGTCCAGGACAACCCGGCACCGGCCACCTGGACGATCGCCAACCACGACGTGGTCCGTCCGGTGACCCGCTACGGCGGCGGTGAGGTGGGTTTGCGGCGCGCGCGAGCGATGGCGCTGGTGCTCCTCGCTCTACCCGGACCGGTGTATGTGTACAACGGCGATGAGCTGGGTCTGCCGAACGTCGAACTACCCGACTGGGCACTGCAGGACCCGATATGGCAGCGCTCAGGGCATACCCATCGCGGACGCGACGGTTGCCGGGTACCGCTGCCGTGGGAGGGCAACGCGGCGCCCTACGGGTTCACCGACACTCCCGGCAGCTGGCTGCCGATGCCCGGCGACTGGGCCGCTCAGACCGTCGCGGCACAGCTGGAAGACCCCTACTCGATGCTGTCGCTATACCGGCAGGCACTGCAATTGCGCCGGGAACACGAGGCTTTCGCCGGCACCGAGCTGCTCTGGTACGGCGCACCGCCCGGATGTTTCGCCTTCCTCCGCAAGGAGGGCGGGCTGGTCTGCGCCCTGAATGCCTCCAGCGCGCAGGTTCCGCTACCGACCGGCCAGATACTGCTGGCCAGCGGTTCCCTCTCGTACGCCGGCGACGCGCTCCCGCCCGATACCGCCGTCTGGCTCATCGAGCCCTCGCACAGAGAGTGATGATCGCCATCGTGCGGTGCGGGCCGATCATGACCCTAACTCCGACGGGCTACCGTGCGCCTAGCCACACTCACCGAGGGGAAGCAGTGACGATGGGCTACGGACACGACCAGCCCGGTGCGCCCGATGACGGTCCGGCACCGCCAGTCGGACCTGAGTGGTATCAGCGGCCCGAGGTGCGCCCGGTGCTGGCCAGCCGCGACATCGGCGCGCTGTATCGGCTGCTGGGCAGCGACGCCGGGCTCACCCAGCGACAGATCGCTGCCTACACCGGGCAGTCGCAGTCGGAAGTGTCGGAGATCTTCAAGGGCCGGCGGGTGATCGCCTACGACGTGTACGAGCGCATCGCCACTGGCCTGGGCATCCCCCCGGCACTGATGGGGATGTCCTGGTGGGGGCCCGACGGCACCTACGGTGGAGGGGTCACGGTCGCCAACGTCCCGAAGGGGGTGAGCGCGGAGATGCTGCGCCGCCGCCTGATCGCGCTGGGCGCAACCGCCGCGTTCGGCGCCCAGGTCACGGGGATCGGCGAGCTGCTCGGGGAGCTGGGCGGCCCGGAACCGGTGCCGCTGCCGTCGCGGCTCGGCCAGGTCCACGTGGCGCAGGTCCGGGACCTGACCCGGCGGCTCGCCGAAGCCGGCAACACCTCCATATCCAATCCGGCGGTGCTCAGCGCCGCCGCCGCGTGGGCTACCCGGCTGTTGGATGTATCCAGCCCCGAGGCGGTCACCCAGGCACTGCTGGTAGCGGTAGCCGAGCTGCACATCGAGGCCGGGTGGTCCGCATTCGACGCCGGGCTCTACCAGCGCGCCATGCACCACTATGCCCACGTGCTGGAGCTGGCCACCGCGGTCGGGGACGCCTACCTACAGGCCACTGCCCTGACCTGTGCCGGGCTGGCCACCGTGGAGCATGGCCATCCCGGGGACGGGTTGAAGATGCTGCAATGCGCGCAGGTCACAGCATGGAAGATCCCCGCGGACGACCAGCGCGCGGTGGTGGTCGGGGTGAGCGGAAGGGCGGCCGTAGAGGCGGTCGTGCGGGTGGACTCCGCGACCGCCCTCATCCGCCTCGGGGAACGAGAAGCTGCGGGCACCCAGCTGGCGACGGCCCGGCAGCTGTGGACACCCACCCGCACCGACCCCTCCGGCGACGTGGACCGCACGGCCGCGCGACTGGAGATCGAAGGGGGGCACCTGGACATCGCCGAGCCGCTGGCCGCGGCGTCAGTGCGCCGCTGGGAGGGTGGCAGCCAGCTCAGCTGCACCCTGTCCGGCATCGTGTTGGCCACCATTCACGTCAAGGCCGGAGAGCCCAGCGGCCTGTCGCTGGCCCACCGCACCATCACCAGCGTGCCCAAGCTGAGCAGCGTGCGGGCCCGCACCCGGCTGGAGCCGCTCACCGAAGCGCTGCAGGCCCGGCCTGGCTCCGACGCCCGGGAGCTGGCCCGGATGACCCGGCAGGTGGCCACCAGCCAGGCGTGACCGCCGGTGTGGGGGCCTACCCCGACGGCTTGTCACCAGGCAACGTCAGAGAAGCGGGTCATGGATGCGTCCGTTCGCAATCGACAGGACCCGGATCACGGTCAGCGCCGCGTCTTGACAGCGAGATAGACAGCGAAGTTGTACCAGCGGAAGATCTGATCGACGGGTACAAAGCCGGCTTCGGCGAGCACCGTGCGGTTCTCCGAGTCACGATAAGGCACGAGAACGTTCTCCAGTGCCTCACGCTTGCGGGCGATCTCCGTGCGGCTGTAACCGTTGCGCTGCTTGAACTCATGATATCGCTCGATGTAGAGACGGCTGAGGGTTGGGCTGTCCGAGAGGATCTTCTCGCCAAGCAGCAAACATCCACCCGGTCTCAAGGACTCGAAGCACATCGCAAGGACGGCATTGCGGCGCAATGGGCGGACGAACTGGAGCGTGTAAAGCATAACGATGACGCTGGCGGCCGGGCGGCAGTCCAAGTCTTCGATCGGCTGCACCCAGAGCTGAGCGGCCTCCGCCCGTCCGCACGCAGCCAACCTCTCGGTGCACTTATCGCGCATCGGCGCAGACGGCTCGACCCCAACGAAAGTCACCGAACGGTCCGCAGGCGTTGCCTGCATAAACCCGAGGAGCGTATTACCAGTGGAGCAGCCAATGTCGTAGACAACGCCACCACCTTCTTCGATGAACTGGACACCTAGTTCGACCACCATTCTCTGGATTTCCCGATAGAAAGGGATGCTGCGGTCTAACATATCGTCGAACACAGCGGCAGCGCGGCCGTCGAATACGAAGTCGCCCACATTGCCATCGTCTTGAAACAGCTTGTCAAACGTCATCGGGGCTTCCTCGCTGCTATGACCAGGAAGTATGGGATTCTACTGGCCTTGCTATAGATGACGGGGTCGTGCTCCGACACATCGGCGGTCGGAGCCGGCTCAAGTACCCGAGTGATTTCCAGGCCGCAGTCCAGGACCGCATTCAGGTAGCTGGCGATCGTCCGATGCTGAGTGACCACACCGCGGACACGGATCTCACCGTAGCGGTCCTCGCGCACCTTTTGACAAGGACCCTCATCGAAGTAGTCTTCGACGACAAAGCTCTGGTAGGACCAGCCGTCGGCCTCCGGGATCTTCTTCCACCCACCGCGATCCTTGAGCGGGTGCGGCACCGATACGACCAGCGTGCCGCCCAACCGAACCGCATCGGCGAGCGTGCGCAGTGCCGTGTCAAGATTTTCTATGTGATCAAGGACATTGACACAGCACACGGCATCGTAGCCACCCGGCCTACATGCGAGCCCGTCGATTCCTTGGTCAAAGATCCGCCAGACCCCATCGACGTTACCAGCCAACCGTTCGCGCAAGAGCGCGAGCATGACTGAGGTAGGTTCGTACGCATCTACCTGGAAACCACGGTCCAGGAGCCGAGCCGTGATCTGCTCAGCACCTGCCCCGATGTCGGCGACACGCTTCCCTTCGGAAGGTGAAAGCAGCTCCGGTACAAGGTCGTCAAGGAGTACGGCGTTGAACGAATGGTGGTCCCGCTCCTCCTGGTACTGTGCGGCGATCGCATGCCACATCGGCGTATCCGAAGCCGTGCGCCCACAAGTAACGCACTCACCGCTGACCTCGAAATCTTCCCAGGTTACGTCACAGGTCCGCGAATCGATCAGTAATCGTCTGCCGACTGTTGCCGTCCGAGTCCCGAGCAGCCAGCGAATCGCCTCATTGGCCTGAATCGCGGCCACGAGTGCGTTCAAGGGACCGTAGCTCGGCGCCTGCCAGCCAGGGTTCAGCTCTGCGGTAGCAGCTTCCACCGACTCCTGGTCAAGCTGTTGATCTGCCAGCGCGTGCGCCGACGATCGGATGCACTCGAAACACGGCGTCTCAGGCACGTGCAGCAACGGGCCGACGCACCCATGGCCTTCGATATATCCAGCGGTGCTAAACGGCCTACCAGCAGCAAGACACGCCGCGTTCGTCCAAGAGTGGACATCTGCCGGACGATCGGCCGAGAGAAGCACGATATCAGCTCGAGCAGCTACCTCCGCTGCGAGCGCTGGACCAGCGAATGCCTGCGGTATCGCATCAATCCGGAGATCCGAACGCAGCTCACACAGCCGCTCGGTGGCCGCTTCTACCTTGCGTCACCCGACGTCTGCTTCCCGAAACAAAGTCTGCCGAGTGAGATTGCTCAATTCGACGTGGTCGCCGTCGGTATCACAAGGCCATCAACACCCGCGGCGGCGAGGTGAACCACCAGGCGCGTGCCTATGCCACCCATCCCGATGAGACCGACTGTCACACCGGCGAGCTGATCCTGGGGATGACCCACGACACCAAGCATTCGGTAATAGAGCTGGTGACGATCGTATCTCTCGGTCCCGCTCCCACGCTGGGACCAGCACACCGCCTCTTCGAGATCCGCAATCAGCGCCTGCGCCTCCGGTCGACTCCAGCCAGAGTGCCGTATGACGCATTCTACTGCCGCCTCGCGTCCCGTCGGTCGCGACAGGTCCGACAGCAGCGGAACGAGGAATTCCGGTGGCTCATCAACGTCCCATGCCAATGGTGGCAGAATGCCCAGACGAACTCGGTCCGCCACACGTCGAAGGGACAGATACGGCGGTAACCACAGACTCATCGTCGATCGTCGCCACGCTCCGGGAGCGAGACCTTAACGTGCACGTCGGCGAGCAATTGGGCCGGTACCTCGTTCGGCGCGCCCATCATGAGGTCCTGGGCGTTCTGATTCAACGGGAACGCAATCGTCTCGCGGATGTTGGGTTCACCACTGATGAGCATCACGATCCGGTCGATCCCCGGAGCGATTCCGCCGTACGGTGGTGCTCCGAGCTGTAGAGCCCGTATCATGCCGCCGAACTTCGACTGGACTTCCTCCTGCGGATAACCAGCAATCTCGAAGGCCCGGTACATTATCTCGGGTCGATGGTTACGGATAGCACCGGATGACAGTTCAACGCCGTTGCAGACGATGTCGTACTGCCAGGCGAGCACATTGAGCGGATCTTGGGTGTTGAGCGCGTCCAAACCACCTTGTGGCATCGAGAACGGGTTGTGACTGAAATCGATATTCCCCAGATCGCCCTGCTCGTACATGGGAAAGTCCACGATCCAGCAGAATCTGAACGCGCCCTCTTCGAAATTACCGGTTCGCTTTCCCACTTCGACGCGGAGCGGCGCCATCACACCAAGGACATCCCGCTCACTATCGGCGGCGTTGAGAAATAGCGCACCGCCGGGTGCAGTCTTTGTTACCGTCAGCAGCCGTTGCGCCTGCTCAGCGTCCAAGAACTTCGCGATCGGACCGGAGATCTGTCCGTCGTCAGCCACTTTCAGCCAGGCCAGCCCCTTGGCGCCACATGAAATCGCAAACTCCTCAGCCCGCTCGAAGAAAGAGCGAGGCCGGTCGGCGCAGTCGGGAACCGACAGTGCGACAACATGCTTCCCGAAAGCCCGGAACGAGCTGGCGACAAAGATTTCCGAGACATCGGCGAGTTGCAAAGAGACCCTTAGATCAGGCTTATCAGTCCCGTACACTGCCAACGCGTCGTTGTAGGTAATGCGAGGAAAAGGAGTGACAGCTGCACGATCGGACGCGAACTCGGTGAACACATCCGTGAGCACCTGCTCGGTTACGGAAAAGACGTCGTCTTGCTCGACAAAGCTCATTTCCAGGTCAAGTTGGTAGAATTCGCCAGGCGAACGATCCGCCCTGCTGTCCTCGTCCCGGAAACACGGTGCAATCTGGAAGTACCTGTCAAACCCGGCAATCATGAGGAGCTGTTTGAACTGCTGCGGCGCCTGCGGCAACGCGAAAAACTTGCCGGGATGTAAGCGGGACGGCACCAGGAAGTCGCGGGCACCTTCGGGGCTGGAGCTGGTGAGGATCGGCGTCTGGAACTCGTTGAATCCCAGAGTCGTCAGCTTCTGACGCAGGCTTGCGATTATCTTCGAGCGAGGCGTCAGTTGGCCACGACAGTGGTGCTGCCCTTAGCGTGGGTGATACGGACAAGCTTGAGGCGTCGCACAGCCTGCTCCTCCCTTGCTTCTGTCGGTGCCTCCACGATCCCACGGCAGGCAGATGCGGTCCATCCACTCACACGAGCAGGGGCAGCAGAACGTGCCGGCGGCGTATCACCGCGCCGTAGCGGGCGTCCAGCCGCAGCCACGAGTCGGTGGCCGACACCCGGACGGTCTCGGCGGCGGCGTGACCGCCCACGAAACCCATCCCGGACAGTGCGAACAGGCAGCGCAGCGGTACTCCCACATCGAATCCAGCTCCACTGACGGTGATCACTTTCTGGTCCAACAATGCGGCAGGTGGGGCGCCGTGCGGGCCGGGGTTGTCTCGGGCGACAGCAGCACCCTGGTCGGCGAGGTCGGCGAGCACTTCGGCGGGCACCTGGTCCACCTCGCGCCAGCCCTGTGCCGGTGGCAGCGCCGAGCGCCACAGCGCATCCTGGACCTGGCCGGGGTCGACCACCGCAGCGCCAACCACCGTCACCGCGGGGAGCAGCTCCGACCCTCGCACAGTGAGATCATCGGGCCCCACCGCACCCCGCACCGAGCGGGTCACGAGGGTGTCGAACGGGGTGACCACCCAGGCGTGCACCCTGCCGTGTCCGCTGCACAATCGCACGATCGCGTCGCCGTCCAGGCGGACCGCGCGGGCGACAAAGGCGCCGAGATCGTCCCGCTCGACAGGGTCGGGAATCCGCAGCTCAGCCATCATCGCCACCCTGTCGCATCGGTTGAGTTGGGGCCAAACGCAGCGAGGAACTCTTGCTCAACGGGCATCAGCCGACGCGGCCGTCGCGCCTCGGTGTCATAGGGAGCGAGCCACGTCCTGGCCGTCACTGCATCACCGTCCTGCGCCGCCACCACGTAGTCCAGAGCAAACGATGCACCACGCAGCTCGCTGACCCACAGTCGCACTCGCACCGGGCTGGACGAGTACACCAGCGGCTGGCGGTAGCGCACCGCAAGCTCGACGACAACCACGCCGGCGGCGAGCGCTCCGGCACCACGCCGGGCACCTTCGCCGAACAGCAACTCGGTGCGTGCCTCCTCCAGGAGCGTGACCACCCGGGCATTATTGACGTGCCCGTACACGTCCATATCCGACCACCGCACCGCCACCTCCGTGCTGAACGCGGCCAAGCCTGCCCTCCCCACGGTCGGGCTCGTGAGTGCGAATAGGTGCTATAACACGGTTACCCACTCACAAGGATCGCCAGATCCAGTGTGCAGTCTCTCCACGGTGATGTCCCGTGAGCTGAGCGAGGTCGCTCAGCTAGGCCGTGTCCCGTGAACCATGGACGGGGTCGGGCAGCCGGGTCGGGGTGCTCACAGCCTCCCGAACTCAACAGCGGAGCTGTTCATTTGACCACAACAGCGCTGCTGCTGAGTTCGGGAACACTAGCGCTGGTCACATCGAAGATCCGCGGGACGCCGTCTAGTCCCCGGCGGCTGACCGGTGACCCGTCTCAGGAGGAATCCACAGCGGTTCGGCGGTGAGATCTGGCAACCTCAACAGGGGATTGGTGAGCGCCTCGGAGGGATCGTCTTCACGTCGGTCGATCGACGGAGCGAGCTGCAGACCGGTCGCCCAGCGCGTACCCGGACGACCGTAGGGTGGCGCCTTGCGGACGTTCCCCCCGTCGGCGGCATTGCCATCATCATCACCGCGCGCACCGGCGGGACCGGTGTCGTCAGCGCGGCTATCACGGCTTTGCTGATACGCGGCAAGCGCCTCGGCCAACAGGTCGCCAAGGCCCATCTGCCGCGACTCTCCTTCGCCTGCTGAGCCCGCGCTCCCAGGCTCCCATTCCATCGCCCGCGGTGTCGGGGCGGGTGGCGGTCCGGAAGCCGGAAACTCCCGCCGCGTCGGCGAGGACTCCTCGCTGCCCTCTGGACGTCCGGCGTCGGTGGGCTCCCGCGCCAAGTCGGCTGACAAGCCCAATGATGGCCTTATCAGCAGTGGGTAGCTGACGGTTGGGACCGACGCCGCCTCCGAGCGGTCCGCGGCCTGACGACTACCAGCACTGCCGTCTTCGGCCCCACCGTCACCGATCCGGTTCATCTCGGCAGTGGGTGCACCATCATGACGCTCCTCGGCAGGTTCCTCGGCGCGCCGTCGGCCGGAGCGCCCTGCCGACAACGCCGACGCGGGCAGCAGGTCACTCACGCACACCAGCGTGCCAGCACCACGGCGGTGCCTCGCCCCAGACTGCCATGGGGGGACGCCGGTCGGCGACTCGACGGACTGCAGCTCGGAAGGTTTTGGGGACGTGGATCCAGGGGCGTTGACCGGGTCCAGTGCCGTCGGATCGGCAGGTTCTCGCGAGCGTGCGGTGGTTTCGATGTGAGAGAGGCCCAAGGCAGGCTGCATTGGTGTTGGAGCGGACGGTTCCGGGGTTTCCACCGACGGTGCCTCCACCTCCGGAGTCTCCGCCTCGGGTGCCTCCACCTCCAGGGTCTCCGCCTCCGGTATCTCCATCTCGGGAGGCCCCACCTCCCGGAATTCGACCTCGGATGCCTTCCCCTCCGGGGTCTCTGACTCCCGGGATTCGACCTCTGGTATTTCTGATTCCGGCGTTTCCGATTCTGGAGCTTCTGTATCGGAGACTCGATGCGAGGCGACTCCGGAGGTGATCTCCGCCTTCAGCAAACCGGTGTCCGTGTCAGACCCGACGGACCCAGTCCCAGTGTTAACGAGCAGGGCGGCGACCTGATCGATGAGGACTGCTAGCTCACGGCGCGCCGACCCGCAGTGCTCGAGCAGCGTGGCCCGCGCGGCATCCACGTTGCGGCGGTGGCGACCCTCAGCTGCACGGGCGGCGCGTACGCAATGCAAGGCGTCCGCGAACTCACCCCGAGCCTCGTGCACGTGGGACAGCCCCTCGAGGCATTCGGCGAGGACTGCGTCCACCCCATGGCGCTGGGCCCCTTCAACGGCGTCGGCAAGCAGGGTCAGCGCCGGTTCGTGACGACCCTCCGCGAGGTGCACCCGGGTAGCCAGCGCCAGCCGCAATCTGCCGACCGCACCGGCCGCGGCGGCGCGCACCGGACGGCGCAGCAAAGGTCGTACCTCCCGCGCTGCGGCGTCGCCTTCGTCACGGTCGAGGAGAGCCAGCACAATCTCAAGCATCAGTCGCGCGCTGACCTCGCCGCTGTCGTGCTCGGGATCGGCCAGACCGGCCAGCAGTTCGCGGCCCGCCCTAGCCTGCGCCTCAGCCTCTGCCGCCGCACCACATCGGCGGTGGCGCGCCGCGTCAGCGGCCCGCGCGGTGGCTCGCAACAGCAATGCAGTGTCGCGGTCGAGGGTTGGGTCCTCCCGATAGAGCTCATCGGCTTCGTCGAGCGCGGGTGTGAAGAGATCTCCCCGGCCGAGCGCGCCCGACGCCTCGGCTGCGGCGACGAGCGCGGTACCCCTCAGCACCGGGGTAACGTCATCGCCTGCGGCCAGTACCGCGCGCACCGCCCCGAGGGCGGTGGCCGGTTCATCGAGCGCCGCCGCGCAGTGCGCCAGCTCCACATGCAGCTCATGCCGCAGACCAGCAGGTGTGTGAATGTTCTGGAGCGCCGGGCACAAGCGGTGAGCCGCTTCCCCGTGCCGCCCGAGGCGGTTGAGCGCGAAAACCGCGAGGTGGTCTGCTCGCAGGACAGCCATCTGGTCATCCTGTGCGGCGGTCACCGCCCGGTCTGCCAGCAGCAGCGCCAGCTCGGGCGCTCGCCAGCGCAAGAGCATTGCCGATTCAACCAGCGATGCGGCCTCACCGTTGCCGGTCGGCATGCCGGTCCGGACCCCGTCGCGCGCCGTGCTGCTCACCTCCCACCCCCATCGCCGTTCGCGATCGTCGGCTGCCCCATGCCCGGTCAGTCCCGGGTCAATCTGCGGTAGGTCACGCGGTGTGGTCGCGCAGCCTCCGCTCCGAGTCGTTCGACTTTGTGCTCCTCGTAGGCCTCGAAGTTGCCCTCGAACCAGAACCAGGAGGCCGAATTCTCCTCTGTGCCCTCCCAGCTGAGAATGTGGGTCACCACCCGGTCCAAGAACCATCGGTCGTGGGAGATCACCACTGCGCAACCGGGGAACTGCTCCAAGGCATTCTCCAGCGAGCTCAGCGTCTCGACGTCGAGGTCGTTGGTGGGCTCATCGAGCAGGATCAGATTGCCCCCCTGCTTGAGGGTCAGTGCCAAGTTGAGCCGGTTGCGTTCGCCGCCGGAGAGCACGCCGGCCGGTTTTTGCTGGTCAGGGCCCTTGAATCCGAAGGCGCTGACGTAGGCTCGGGACGGCATCTCAGTGTTACCGACCTGGATGTAGTCAAGGCCGTCGGAGACGACCTCGAAAACCGTCTTGTTCGGCTCGATCCCCGCGCGCTCCTGGTCAACGTAAGACAGCTTCACCGTCTCGCCGATCTTGACGGTGCCGGAGTCGGGCTGCTCCAAGCCCACGATGGTCTTGAACAGGGTGGTCTTCCCGACTCCGTTGGGACCGATCACCCCCACGATGCCGTTGCGGGGCAGAGTGAAGGACAGATCCTTGATCAGCAGACGGCCGTCGAATCCCTTGTCGAGGTGCGACACCTCCACCACCACGCTGCCCAGCCGCGGCCCGGCCGGGATCTGAATCTCCTCGAAGTCCAGCTTGCGGCTGCGCTCGGCTTCGACTGCCATCTCCTCATAACGCTGCAACCGGGCTCGGGATTTGGCTTGCCGGGCTTTTGCCCCCGATCGCACCCACGCAAGCTCGTCGCGCAGGCGCTTCTGCAGCTTCTGGTCCTTCCTGCCTTGCACGGCCAGGCGATCGGCCTTCTTCTCCAGGTAGGTGGAGTAGTTGCCCTCGTAGGGGTAGGCCCGGCCGCGATCGAGCTCGAGGATCCACTGAGCGACGTTGTCCAGGAAGTACCGGTCGTGGGTCACAGCCAGCACGGCACCCGGGTAGCTCGCCAAGAACTGCTCTAACCACAACACGCTCTCCGCGTCCAAGTGGTTGGTCGGCTCGTCGAGCAGCAGCAAGTCGGGCTTGGACAGCAGCAATCTGCACAGGGCGACGCGGCGCCGCTCCCCCCCGGACAGGTGCCTCACCGGTTCGTCGGGTGGTGGGCAACGCAGCGCGTCCATGGCCTGCTCAAGCTGCGAATCGAGATCCCACGCGCCAGCGTGGTCGAGCTCCTCCTGCAGCTGCCCCATCTCATCCATGAGCTCGTCGGAGTAGTCGGTGGCCATCTTTTCGGCGATCTCATTGAACCGATCGAGCTTGGTCTTGATCTCCCCCAGACCCTCCTGGACGTTGCCCAGGACGGACTTGTCCTCGTTCAGGGTGGGCTCTTGCTGCAGGAGGCCCACCGTCGCGCCCGGGGCCAGGAACGCCTCCCCGTTGTTCGGTTGGTCGAGCTCGGCCATGATCTTCAGCACGCTGGACTTGCCGGCCCCGTTGGGCCCGACCACGCCGATCTTCGCGCCCGGGTAGAACGCGAGGGTGACGCCGTCGAGAATGACCTTGTCGCCGTGCGCCTTGCGCACCTGCTTCATGGTGTAAATGAACTCCGCCACGGCCGCGATCGTAGAGGT
>JBOHHF010000418.1:0-2045 GCA_050700495.1 Pseudonocardiaceae bacterium | reverse complement strand
TCCAGGCCCGCAAGGCTGCGGGTTACACGCAGGAGTCGTTCGCTGAAGCGCTGGGGGTGGATCGGTCCACTGTTGTGCGCTGGGAGGCGGCAGACCATGAGCCGTCGCCGTACCTCTGGCCGAAGATCGCCCGTTTGCTGTCCGTTTCACGAGATGAGTTGAAGGAACTCCTGCGGTTGCCGCCGTCGGTGCCCGGTGGCGACGTGGTGCCCACGGTGGGGTCCGGGGAGCCCAGTGATCACGTGTTGTCACCAGGTGGTCTGTTACTGCCTGTGGTCATCGGCGGTCATCCGACGTTCCTTCGGCTCGATGCCAGCGCACTGGTCGAAGGACGAGGCCACCGTGTGGCTCCGGCTCAGGACGATGGTGGGCGGGGCCGGGCATCAACGGATGACATCCTGGACTATGCGGGGGGACTGGACAACGCGCTGCACGCGGTCGTCGAGTTGTCGGAAGGTGACGTGAAGCGTCGGGATTTCTTGCCGGGGGCTGCCTTCACTGCAGCGGCCTTCGCTGAGCCGGCGCTGTTCGCGTTGACCGCGCCACCAGTGACCGACGCGGCACGGGATGCGGGCAGCAGACGTATCGGCATGACCGATGTGGACATCCTGACCGACAACGTTGCGTATCTACGGCGGATGGACTTCCGTCTCGGATCAGGCCGGATACGCCGACCGTGCCTGCAGTTGCTGCATCATGCAGCGACCACGCTGCTGCATGGTAGCTACTCGGATCCGACAGGCCGGTCGCTACTGACTGCTGTGGCGCAGGCTGCGCGGCTGGCGGCGTCGATGGCCGCCGACGTGGGCCGTCACGCGCTGGCGCAGCGCTACTACATTCAGGCACTCAACCTGGCGATGAACGCGGGCAACCAGCTATTCGCGGCAACCATGCTATCTGACATGAGCCGGTTGGTGATCCAGAACGCCACCGGGCAGCGCTGCGCCTACCAGGCGGTAGCGCTGGCACGAGCGGGGAAGACAGTGGCCGGGAAGGCGACCCCGACCTTGACGGCCCAACTGGGTGCCGTGGAAGCGCGGGCACACGCGCTGTGCGGGGACACCAGCGCTGCCCGAACTGCTGTGCTGGAAGCCGAGCGGCACTACGAACGGTTTCGCCCCGACTGCGAACCGGCGTGGCTAGGCTTCTACACCGAAGCTGAGCTAGCTGCTGACCTGGGCCGAGCACTCCGGGACAGCGGCGAAACAGGGCACGCAACTCGATTGATGACTCGCACGTTGGACAGCTACGAACCGTGGCGCGTGCGAAGTCGATGTTTCGTGCAGACCGATCTCGCCGTCGCTTACCTGCTCGAAGGTGACCACGAACACGCCGCAGCGCTGACCCGCGATGCGCTGAACACGGCAGGCCAGGTCAGCTCCGGCCGCACAGTCAGCCGTATCTGGGCGCTCCGGCAACAGATCCGACCACTGCACTCGGTCGGCCTGGCCGACTTGGACGAGGAGATCACCGGCTTTCTACGCCGCACCCACGACGACGAGGACATCACCACATGACCAGCGACGGCATCGACTTCGGCGGGGCTCGGGTTTACGCGATTCCGATGACGAGCCGGTTTCGGGGTATCACGATCCGGGAGGGGATGCTGATTGAGGGGCCTGCCGGGTGGGGTGAGTTCTGCCCGTTCCGGGAGTACGACGACCGGGAGGCGGCGAGCTGGCTGGCCACCGCGATCGAGGCCGCAACGGTGGGGTGGCCGGCCCCGGTCCGTGATCGTGTCCCGATCAACTGCACAGTCCCGGCGGTAGGCGCGGAACGCGCCCATGAGATCGTGTCCGCCTCCGGTTGCGGCACGGCGAAGGTCAAGGTCGCTGATCACGCTGACTCACTTGGCGAAGACATCGCCCGTGTGGAGGCAGTGCGCGATGCCCTCGGCCCGCAGGGAGCGATCCGGGTAGATGCCAACGGGTTCTGGGACACCGACACGGCAGTGGCGGTGATCCCGCAGCTCGATAAGGCCGCTGGCGGGTTGCAGTACGTGGAGCAGCCCTGCCGCACCATTGAGGAACTGGCCACCGTGCGGC
>JBOHHF010000417.1:0-12441 GCA_050700495.1 Pseudonocardiaceae bacterium | reverse complement strand
GGGGGGGCCCCGCGTGCTGCGGGACCGGGCGTTGCTGGAGTTGCTGTATTCCACCGGCGCGCGGATTTCCGAAGCGGTCGGGCTGGACCGTGACGACATCGACGCCCCGGCTCGGACCGTGCTGCTGCGCGGCAAGGGCGGCAAGCAGCGGCTGGTTCCGGTAGGGCGGCCGGCGCTGGCCGCGCTGGACGCCTACCTGGTACGCGGCCGTCCTGCGTTCGCCGCCCGGGGGCGGGGTACTCCTGCGGTCTTCCTCAACGCCCGGGGCGCCCGGCTGTCCCGGCAGAGTGCCTGGGCGGTGCTGCAGGAGGCCGCGGCTCGGACCGGGATCACCGCTGCGGTGTCACCGCACACCCTGCGGCACTCCTTTGCCACCCACCTGCTGGAGGGTGGCGCGGACGTGCGGGTGGTGCAGGAACTGCTCGGGCACGCGTCAGTGACCACGACGCAGGTCTACACCCTTGTGACGGTGGACACTCTGCGTGAGATCTACGCAACCGCCCATCCGCGGGCTCGTGGCTGAGGCGCGTTGAAGGCGTTCTTCGCTGCGGAATAGTCTCCCCGAGGATCGTACCGCGCTGGGAAGGGGTTCCATGTCGACCTGGGCGTCCGCGCAGCAGCCGTTGGCTGTGCCGACCCCGCCGGGCTCGTATGACGACGGGGCCGTCGACGACGGGATCGATCCTGCCATGCGCCGGCATCGTGCGGTGCCGCAGCCACCTCCGTTGGACCGGCACGGCCCGGCCCGGGTGGTGGCGATCTGCAATCAAAAGGGCGGCGTCGGCAAGACCACCTCGACGATCAACCTGGGAGCGGCGCTGGCCGAGTACAACCGCCGGGTGCTGTTGGTCGACTTCGACCCGCAGGGGGCGCTGTCGGTCGGGCTCGGAGTGGCCTCACACCAACTGGACCGCACCATCTACAACGTGATCATGGAGCAGGGTGTCCCGGTGGAGGAGGTCGTCCGCACGACGTCGGTGCCGGGCATGGACCTGCTGCCCAGCAACATCGACCTGTCCGCCGCAGAAGTGCAACTGGTCACCGAGGTGGGGCGGGAGCAGACCCTGGCTCGAACCCTGCGGCCGCTGCTGCCGCATTATGACTTCATCCTGGTCGACTGCCAGCCTTCGTTGGGCCTGCTCACCATCAATGCGCTGGCTTGTGCGGACGGCGTGGTGATCCCGCTGGAGTGCGAGTTTTTCAGCCTGCGTGGGGTGGCGCTGCTCATCGACACTATCGACAAGGTGCGCGAGCGGCTCAACCCCAAGCTGGCGATCACCGGGATCCTCGCCACGATGTACGACCCGCGTACCCTGCACGCCCGTGAGGTGCTGGCCCGCGTCGTGGAGGCTTTCGGCGACATCGTGTTCGACGCCGTGATCAACCGAACCGTGAAGTTCCCGGAAACCACCGTCGCCGGTGAACCGATTACCCGGTGGGCGCCGAAATCCGCCGGCGCGAACGCCTACCGCACGCTGGCCCGCGAGGTGATCGCCAGATGAGGCCTGCTTGCAGAATCGAATCATCGGCCATGAGACCTGCTTGCAGAGTCGAATCATCGGCTCAGACGGCGGTGCAGGATGCTAGGGCGCCGGCTGCGTCCGGTCGTTTCACGGTGCGGCTGGACAACTTCGAGGGGCCGTTCGACCTGCTGCTGCAGCTCATCTCCCAGCAGCAGATGGACGTCACCGAGGTGGCCCTGCACCGGGTGACCGACGAGTTCATCGCGCACCTGCGCGTGCTGGGCGAAGCTTTCGACCTGGACGAGACCACGGAGTTCCTGGTTGTCGCAGCCACCCTGCTGGACCTCAAGGCGGCGAGGTTGCTGCCGTCGGCCGACGTCGAGGATGAAGCGGACCTCGCCCTGCTGGAGGCCCGTGACCTGCTCTTTGCGCGGTTGCTGCAGTACCGGGCGTACAAGCAGGTCGCGGCGTTGTTCGCCGAATTGGAATCCGGGGCGTTACGCCGCTACCCGCGGTCGGTGGTGATCGAGGAACGGTTCGCCGCTTTGCTGCCCGAGGTGCTGCTCGGCGTCGACGCTGCCCGGTTCGCCGAGATCGCGGCCGCGGTGTTCCGGCCCAAGCCGCCACCCATAGTCTCGCTGGAGCATCTGCACACGCCCCGGGTCTCGGTGCACGAGCACGCCGCAGTGTTGCGAATTAGACTCGCCCGCGACGGCCAGGCGAGCTTTCGTAGCCTGGTGGCCGACTGCGAACACACCAGAGAGGTGGTCGCCCGCTTCCTGGCGTTGCTGGATCTGTACCGTGCCGCAGTGGTGGTCTTCGACCAGATCGATCCACTGGGTGATCTGCACATTCGGTGGACGGGTGGCTCCGAGCAGGCCGCTGCGGTAGTACCGGATTCAGATGAGGACGAGGACTATCGGTGAGCGAATCTGTAGCTGTCGTTGTACCCGCCGGGTCTGTGGTACCTGGCTCTGAGGAACTACCAGGGCTGTCCAGCGACAGCGAGCTCGACGCCGCTCTGGAAGCACTGTTGCTGGTGGTGGACTCCCCGGCCAGCGAAGAGGTGCTGGCCAGCGCGCTGGATCAGCCGGTGGCGCGGGTGACCGAAGCGTTGCACCGGCTGCGGGACGGCTACGCCGACGCGGGCCGCGGTATCGACTTGCGTCATGTGGGGCAGGGGTGGCGGTTGCACACCCGCGATGTGCACGCAGCGTTCGTGGAGCGACTGTTGCTGGACGGGCAGCGTGCCAGACTCACCCGGGCTGCCCTGGAAACCCTGGCCGTGGTGGCCTACCGCCAGCCGATCACCCGCGCACGGGTCGCAGCGATCCGGGGGGTAAACGTCGACGGGGTGGTGCGCACTCTGCTGGCTCGGGGTCTGGTGGCGGAGATCGGAACCGACCCGGAGACCCACGGCACGCTCTACTGCACGACGGAGCTCTTCCTGGAGCGGCTGGGGTTGTCCTCGTTGGAGGACCTACCCCCGATTGCCCCGCTGCTGCCCCACATCGACACCATTGACGATGTTCCCATCTAAGGCGATGGCCGAGTCTGAGGCGGTGTCCGAGTCAGTCTCTGGGCTGCCGAGACTGCACAAGGTGCTCGCTCAGGCGGGGGTGGCCTCCCGGCGTGCCGCTGAAGAGATGATCGCCCGGGGCCGGGTCCAGGTGGACGGGATGGTAGTGCGCGAGATGGGGGTGCGGGTCGATCCCGAGCAGGCTGTCATCCACGTCGATGGCATGCGACTGGAACTGCGCGCTGACGTGGAGCATCTGGCGTTGAACAAGCCTCGCGGGGTGCACTCGACGATGTCGGACGACCGCGGCCGGCCCTGTGTGGGCGACTACGTGGCCGACCGGGCCCAGCGCCTCTTCCACGTCGGCCGCCTCGATGCGGACACTGAGGGGCTGCTGCTGCTCACCAATGACGGGGAGCTTGCGCACCGGCTGATGCATCCCTCCTACCGGGTGCTCAAGACATATCTGGCTGAAGTGCCCGGCCCGGTATCCCGGGCGGTGGGCCGGACCTTGCGCGGCGGAGTGCAGTTCGACGACGGCGTGGTGACCGTGGACGGATTCCGGGTCATGCAGTCGCTGCCTGGCAAGGCGTTGGTCGAGGTGGTGCTGCACGAGGGGCGCAAGCACATCGTGCGCCGGTTGCTCGCTGAGGTCGGGCACCCGGTGCAGCGCCTGGTCCGCACCGCGATCGCCGACGTCCGCCTCGGGGAGCAGCGCCCTGGGACGGTTCGGGTGCTGTCGCGCCCCGAGGTGGGTGCCCTCAACCGCGCGGTCAACCGGTAGCGCTCGTACCGCTACCGGTCGGGGCGGGCAGAATGGACCCGTCAGCGAGCCGGGAGGTCAGTCGGGTGCAGCAAGGCGACGGATTGCAGGGCGTGGTAGCGGTGGACGGACCTGCCGGCTCCGGAAAGTCCACCGTGGCCCGCCGGCTGGCGACGTCGCTGGGCGCCCGCTACCTGGACACCGGTGCGATGTACCGGGCCGCTGCGCTGGGCGTGTTGCGAGCTGGCGTCGACCCCTACGAGCCCGATGCTGTTCATGAGGCGGTGGCGCGCCGGCACATCGAGGTAGGCACCGACCCGGACGCCCCCCGGGTGCTGCTCGACGGCGAGGATGTCGCGGCGGAGATCCGCGGCCCGGCGGTGACCGTCGCGGTCAGCCCGGTCTCCGCGGTGCCGCAGGTCCGTCACCTGCTCGTCGCCCAGCAGCGCCGGATCATCTGTGACGCGACCGCCGCTGGTGGCGGGATCGTCGCCGAGGGACGCGATATCGGGACCGTGGTGGCGCCCGACGCCGCGCTGAAGGTCTTTCTCACCGCGGATGAGGCGCAGCGGGCAGCGCGCCGGGCAGCCCAGGACGGTGTCGAGGATGTGACAGAGGTCCGCCGCGACGTCGAGCGTCGCGACCGGTTCGACTCCAGCCGGGCGGCGTCGCCGCTGTGCGCCGCCGAGGACGCCGTCGAGCTGGATACCACCGCGCTGGACGTTGACGCCGTCCTGGGCAGGCTGCGCGAGCTGGTGATCGAGCGCGGGTTACTCGCCACGGTCGTTCGGAGCCGGCAGTGACTCCTGAGGTGCCCGACGGCACCTGGCTGTGGTTGCAACGCTTGACGCGCTGGATCGGGACTTGGTGCTTCTTCGTCGGTTACCGGCTGCGCGTGCACCACCGGGATCGGATCCCGACCAGCGGACCCGTCGTCGTGGTGGCCAACCACAGCGCGACAGTCGACGGCCCGCTGCTGTACGGCCTGCTGGGACGGCGCATGTCGTTCTTGATCAAGCAGGAGATGTTCCGCGGCCCATTGGGTTGGATATTGCTGCGGATCGGGCAGCTGGCCGTGCGCCGAGGCGAGGCCGACCGTGCACCGCTGCTCACTGCCGTCCGGCTGCTGCGTGCGGGCGGGGTGGTGGTGGTGTTCCCGGAGGGCACCCGAGGCGAGGGCGACGTGGACAACGCCCACCAGGGTGCCGTATGGCTGGCCCGGACCGGTGGGGCGAGGCTGCTGCCGGTGGCGATTCGCGGGACCCGGCGGCCGCCTCGGAGCAACCGGCGGTTCCGGCCCCAGGTCGACGTCCTGATCGGTGAGCCCTTCGCGGTGCCCCCGGGCCGGGGGCGGGCGGTCCTGGCCACCGCCACCAATGACATGCGCAACCGGCTGGTAGCGCTGGTCGCCGAGCTGGATCAGATCCGCGGTCTCGGCGTGCTGCGCACGATGCGGCCCAAGGGAGCGTGATGAGCAGTTCTGTTCGCGGCGATGGGACCTGGTCCGACGAGGCCGAATGGGCGGTGCTGGATGACGTCGAGGGGGACGACGCTGAGCTGGATGTGGCCCTCGAGCAGCCTGTGCTCGCGGTGGTGGGCCGTCCCAACGTGGGCAAGTCGACGCTGGTCAACCGGATCCTGGGACGTCGCGAGGCGGTGGTGCAGGACGTACCGGGGGTGACCAGAGATCGGGTGGCCTACGACGCGTTGTGGAATGGGCGCCGGTTCACCGTCGTGGACACCGGGGGGTGGCAGCCCGATGCGCGCGGCCTGCAGGGCGCGGTGGCCGGGCAGGCCGAACTTGCGATGCGCACGGCCGATGCGGTGCTGTTGGTGGTCGACGCAATGGTGGGAGCCACCGCGGCGGAGGAGGCGGTGGCCCGGGTGCTGCTCCGGTCGTCTACCCCCGTCGTGCTGGCCGCCACCAAGGTGGATGACGAGCGGGCGGTCGCCGACACCGCGGCACTGTGGTCGCTGGGGTTGGGCGAACCGCACCCGGTCAGCGGGTTGCACGGTCGAGGCACCGGCGACCTGCTCGACGCTGTGCTGGCGGCCTTACCTACCTCGCCGCGCGACGTCGCGGGCGGGCCAGCCGGACCGCGCCGGGTCGCGCTGGTCGGCAAGCCCAACGTGGGCAAGTCCAGCCTGCTCAACCGGTTGGTGGGCGAGCAGCGTTCGGTGGTGCACGATGTCCCGGGTACCACCGTGGACCCGGTGGACTCGTTGGTGGATCTCGACGGCGAGGTGTGGCGGTTCGTGGACACCGCCGGGCTGCGCAAGCGGGTGCGAACGGCCAGCGGCACTGAGTATTTCGCCTCGTTGCGCACCCGAGCGGCGATCGAGGCGGCTGAGGTGGCGGTGGTGCTCATCGATGCCAGCGAGCCGATCACCGAGCAGGACCAGCGGGTGATCAGCGCGGTGGGGGAGTCCGGCCGAGCGCTGGTGCTGGCGTTCAACAAGTGGGACCTGGTCGACGATGATCGACGCGCGGAACTGACCCGGGAGCTGGACCGGGACCTGGCCCGGGTGCGCTGGGCGGAGCGGGTGAACATCTCGGCGCGCACCGGACGGTCGGTGGCCAAGCTGACGCCGTTCCTGCGCACCGCGTTGGAATCCTGGGACCGGAGGGTGCCCACCGGGCAGCTCAACGCGTGGCTGTCGGAGGTGATCGCGGCGACGCCACCGCCGGTGCGCGGAGGCCGGGCGCCCAAGGTGCTCTTCGCCACCCAGGCCGGTACCCGCCCGCCCACCTTCGTACTGTTCACCACCGCGTTCCTCGAGGCCGGCTACCGGCGCTTCCTGGAGCGGCGGCTGCGGGAGACCTTCGGCTTCACCGGCAGCCCGGTACGCATCTCCGTCCGGGTCCGGGAACGTAAATCCCGATAGCTCGGTTACTGGAGATCGCACAAGAACCAGGTGGCGGCTGCCGCCCGGCTGTGCGGACTGACCGCAGAGATGTCGGTCACGACCTTGGGGTTAGGTGGGCGCTACAGCGGGCATGGTGAAAGTACGACCACAACACGACAGAAAGGTACGGTGTGCCCTCCAAAATCGAGGTGTTCTCCGACTTCGTCTGCCCGTTCTGCTACCTCGCTGAGCAACCGCTCGCGGACGCTGTTGAGGGTGGTGACGTGCAGATCTCCTGGCAACCCTTCGAGCTGCGACCGGAGCCCACGCCGACGCTACGGCCTGAGGGCGATTACCTGCAGTCGACGTGGCAGCGGGTGGTCTACCCGATGGCCGAGCGGATGGGCGTCCCGATCGTGCTGCCCAGGGTGTCTCCGCAGCCCTACAGCCGGCTGGCCTTCGAGGGTTTCGCCTACGCCGCGGAACGTGACGTAGGGCAGCGGTACACCGAGCGGATCTTCCGGGCATTCTTCGTCGAGCAGTGCGATATCGGGCAGTCGGAGGTTCTAGCAGACGTTGCCGCGGAGCTCGGGCTGGACGCCGGCGATTTCCGCGCGGCGCTGGACTCCGGTCGTTACGCCGAGACGCACCAGCAGGCGCTGCACCAGGCCCGGGAGCTGCAGATCACGGTTGTGCCCACGTTCCTGTTCGACGGCCAGCGGCTGGAGGGCATGCCCTCTGCCGAGGGTCTGAGTCGACTGCTCAACGGCGCGGCCGTCGTTCGGTAGCGGGTTCGCGGCCGTCGGCGGCGCTCCGCTAGTCTGAGTGGGCGCCCGCAAGGGCGTGGCCGGGACGTGGCGCAGTTTGGTAGCGCACTTGACTGGGGGTCAAGGGGTCGCAGGTTCGAATCCTGTCGTCCCGACCAGACGGGAGTCCGCTGACGCCGGTCGAAACACCACGTCAGCGGGCTCTATTCACGTTTTGAGTCGATCTTGTAGGGGTGGGCACCGTTCGCAGTTGGGGACCATTGGGGGACCGGCCGGTGTTCAGGTAGGTCGTCAGTGAGTCGCCTGCGGCCGCGATTGAGGTGGCGTCGGGGTGCAGGTAGCGCTGCGTTGTGGTGAGCGACCCGTGGCCGGCGATCTTCCGCAGGACGTGCACGGGGACCCCGGCATCCGCCATCCATGTCAGACCCGTGTGTCTCAGGTCGTGGCGGCGCAGGTGCTCGTAGCCGAGCGCGGTTACCACCTCGTCCCAGTGGGTTGCGTCGCGTAGTACCGCGGTGGTGATCCGGCCGCCGCGGGGGCCGGTGAACAGCCGGGCACTGGGGTCCGGGCCGGCTGCTACGACCCGGTTCGCCACGAGCTCGCGCACCTCGACGATGAGCGGGACGGCGCGGGCACGCTTGCCCTTGGTTCCCTTGTCGATCACGCCGCCCGGTGACGGTGTGGTCTGCCGTCGGACAGTCCAGGTCCAGGAGGAAGTGTCGACGTCGCCGACCCGGACCCCGGCCACCTCGCCGATGCGAGCCGCCGTGCACGCAGCGAAGATCACGACGTGGCCCCAGCCAGGGAACTGGTCTGCGGAACGAGCAACGAGCGCATCGGCAAGCTCCGCAAGGGACGACCAGTTTGGCAGGGCAAGCGAGCGCGGGTCGTCGAGTTCGTCTTCGAACCGCTGATACTCGCGCTGCCAACCGGTGATCCGAGCCGGGTTACGGTCAATGATCCCGTCGCGTAGCGCCTGCTCCATCACGCGAACGAGGACCGCCAGGCTGTTCTTCACCGTCGAGCGGCTGCATTCGTCAGCGATCCAGCCGTGCACAGCCCGGTCGACGGCGCCATTGGTGATCATGCCGTACCGGGAGGTGGCCGAGCGCCGGTACGACCCGCTTGCGCCAGCCCGACAGGTACGGGTCGAGGGTCTTGGCCTCCAGGCCGCGAAGCGCCAGGGACATGTGCGCGGTGCCGTAGTCGGCGAGCTTCATCGTCGCGGCCGCTGGATCGACACCGCCGAGCGCCGCGCGCCGGAGGTCTGCGATCCAGTCAACTGCCGCCTCCTCGGTATCGAAGGCCTCCGATCTGGACACTCGGCGCTTGGTCACCGGATCGATCCACCGGACCCGAGCCCGGAAGGCTGCACGCCGGTCGGGCCGTTGCTCGACGTCCGCCGACAGCGAGACGCCGGTCGGGGGAGTGACCGCACCCATCAGGCAGCTCTGCCAGGGTCAATGCGGCGGCTCAACAGCCAGTGCTCGACGTCCCGCGCGCTGTAGACCGTCACACGAGACGAGAGTCTGACGAACGGTGGTCCCTGCACGGGACGGGACGTACGCCAGCGGCGGATCGACGATGCGTCCACGCCTAACAGGTTTGCAAGTTCTTCGGTCGAGTACCACCGGCCGCCCAACAGTTCGGCCGCGTTGTCCTCGTCGTGGGACGGGTCCATTGGTCGCTCCCTCAAGCGGCTTGATCGTCAGTTGCCGAACAGTTTTTGCCGGGTGGTGATCCGTTTGTGGCGAGTTGCGCGGCGGCGTATTCAGCTTTCCATCGCTGTCGTTCGGCGATGGCATGTAGGAGCAGCACCGGCCGGGGTGGCACGTCAGGGTCGGTGGGGGCGGGGCGTTCCCACAGGTAAGGGCCGTCTTCGGGGCCGTGGGCGGGTTGGATGCCGGCTTGTTGGAGGAGTTGCCGAACAAAGGCGCCGCGTTCGGCGCGGTGGTCATCGAGGGTCTTGTTGGACCACTTACGGGAGACCAGGACGCGGCGTCCGGCGATGCCGAGGTGTTCGGGTTTGTGGGCTTTGCCCTTGCATCGTCCTGGGGTCATGGAGTGTCGGGCACCGTGGGGTTGGATGCCGTGGAGCAGCCATATTGGGCACCTGGGTGAGCAGGGGGTGTTCTGTAGTTCGGTGTGGAGCCGTCGGGCGTGGTCGCGTTGCTGATCCGTGGCGGTGTCGCCGAGGCCGGCGGCTTGCCCGATGCTCTTGGCGAGGTATTTGCTGAGGTAGCCGACGTGGCGATCAGCTTCCTCGGTGCCGCCGAGGATGCCTTTGACGTGCAGTTGGGTGCCGAAGCGGACGACGTGGGCGGGTTCGGTGAGGTCGTCGCAGGCCTGTTCCCAGGTCGGGAGCGGCCGTCCGGTGTCGGGGTCAGTGAAGCCCTTGGCCCGGGTATCCCACACCGGCAGCCGGCCGTCGGTGTAGACAAGTTGGTCGTGCGCCGGCCACCACACCTGGTGATAGGTCGCGGCCGTGATCGCCCGCAGCTCGGCACGCGGAATCGCGCCGCGGATGGCGGCGTGGAAGTGCGGCGCACCACGCTTCTGTGGTTCGACCGTGCCGAAGTACTGCACGTCCCACCCGACACAGCGGCGGGTGTTCTGCCAGAACCGGTCCAGCAGGGCGGGGAAATGGATGGCGTCCCTGGCGGCCCGCCGGTAGTCATACTCATCGGGGTCCGCAGCCGCACCGTCACCATCCACCCGCCCGTAAGAATCCAGGGTCAGCGTGAGAAAGGTGGAAGGCCGGTAACGCCCGGCGAATACCCGCCCCACGGTCCGTTTCTCGACCGGACGGCGGGGCAGATCCGGCGCATCCTGACGGCGCCGGGTGGACCGCCTGACCGGCTTGGGAGGTGGATTCAACGACGACAGCCGGCCGCGTACCCCGAGTGACCGTAGTTCGGCGTCGAGTTCGGCCACGGATTCGGCGATCTGCTCGCAGGAGGCCTCGTCGCCGATCTCGCGGCATTCGGCGTGGACGGCGACCAGGTCGGCCCGGGTCGCCAGCAGTGCCTGCTGCTCGTCGGTCGGTTGCGCCCGGTGGATGACCGGCTCGGCGTCGAGGTGCCAGCCTTGGCGGCATTGCACCATCCGCAACCGCCGCGCCTTGTCGGCACACGGCCGGCACTGATCCTCCCTCGTGGACCCGCAGGGGACGGGGACGACGTCGACCCGGCCGGTGGTGGTGTCGATCCGGCGCATCGCCAGCGGCCGCACACACACCCCGTGCTGCTCGGCGACCGCCAGGGCCACCTCGGCTGTCAACGGCAGCGCGGCTCGCTGCGCTCGGGTCATCCCCGTCACGCCGACGGGGGTGGAGGGGGTGGACGTCATCAGACGGTCACCTCCCCGAGGGTGGCCTGCTCGCGCAGCACCGCCAGTGGCACGGTCGTGCTGGCGTCCGGGGCGAGATCTGCGCCGAGGCCGTGCCGGGTAAACGGCACGCTGCGGTAGACCCGGATGGATGCGCCGCCGGGTAGTCGGCCGATCACCGATAGGTGCACACAGTCCCCGGCGGGCACCCGCCAGGCTTCGGCGGTGACTCCGGTGAGGGTGTCGGCCCAGGCCAGCAGCGCGCTGGTGATCTCGGGTGATTCGCGGCGGGCGAGTTGCACGGTCACGTTCGATCCGCCCAAGGACGCCACTACGTGCACTGACCACAGGTCGGGTAGCTCGAATGCGGCCAGGTGGACGCGGAGGGAGTCCAGCAGATCTATCGCGGTGGTGGTCATCATGCGGCTCCTGTCCCGGTCGGTAGCAGCAGGGTCGGCGCTTGGTCGTGTCCGGCGGTCACGTACTCGCACAGCTCGTCGAGGTCGTGATCGGTGGTGTGGAAGGCCCGGGCGCGGTCGGGGTCACGGCGGCCGTCGATCTTGGCCCAGGCCACGCCGGGGGTGTCCTCGCTGATCTCGTGCGCCATCGCGCCGCGCTCCCGCACCCCGTCGCCCAGGACCATGTCGACCTGCTTGGGCTCATCGAGCCGCATGGCGATCTTGGTGGGGAACAGGTGCCGGAAGTCGATGATCTCTTTGCGCGGGTCTTGGAGTTGCCCGATCACGCACACCCCGGGTGCCCGGCCCTGGGAGAGGATGGACTGCAACGCCAGGTTGGCGCGTTTGCGCAGAGCGTTGTCGGGTTGGTAGGCGATCACGTCGGCCAGCTCGTCGATGATCAGCAGCACAAACGGCTGCCCCGATCCCGGAGTCCACTTGCGGATGCGCTGCCTTCGCAGGGTTTCGGCACGTTGGCGGGTCAGGGTGGCGACGTGTTCGAGCAGGGCGTCGGCGTCGGCGCCGTTGGTGCACACCAGCTGCTGGAACAGGTCTTCGGCGCGGCCGAGTTCCATGCCGCCCTTGGGGTCGATCCCGAACACCTGCACCAGCCCGGCCCGGATCCAGGGGGCCAGGGCGCGCAGCACCGCCCACATCACCGACGACTTGCCGGCATCACTCACCCCCGCGACGAGGACATGCCGATCCAGCAGCCGCAGCACCCACGGCCGGCCGGTCTCGGTGCGGCCGATCACTACCCGCGCCAGATCCATGGCTGCGCCGGGGTCGGCCAGGGCCGGTGTCCCGACGGGCTGGGCGAGGGGGTCGCTGTGCACGAAGTCAAGCCAGATCCGCCGCGGCCGATCCACCCGCACCCGGCAGGAGTGGGCCCGGAAGGAGTGCGCCAGCTCAGCGGCGTGCGTTGCGTAGATGGCAGCGCACTGGCCGTGCAACAACGTGACCGACACCCGGTCACGCCAGCCATCGGACCGCACCCGCCGCAGCGTCGGGTAATGCGTACGGCGCTGGCGGTGCCCAGTGCGCTTGGTCAACTCCGAGAACAGCATCACCCGGCGCCACGGCCAGGCGTAGACCAGGGCGCGGCGCCACTCCGACCGCACCTGCCGCGCGGCGCTCCGCTCGAAGGAGTCCGGGTGCGCCCACGCCCACGAGCCAGCCGCCACCGCCAGCCCGGAGGCCAGCCAGACCGGCGCCCACCACGAGTAACTCACGCCCAGGCCGGCCACGATCGCGCCGCTGATCAGAAACAGCGGGTAGCGCCACACGCGGCGGGCGG
>JBOHHF010000416.1:0-3743 GCA_050700495.1 Pseudonocardiaceae bacterium | reverse complement strand
CTGCGTGAGAACATCGTCGTCGGTCCCCAGCGGGTCAGGGTTGGACCTAGTCATCGCGCGCCTCCAGTCGCTCCTCGGCATTCTCATCCAGCCTGTGCCCGATCCGCGGGCTGCCAAACCGGCTCTGGCTCTCACAGCTCTTGCTGTTGCGTAGCCGAGCGCTGAACTGACCTCCAGCCAGAGCGAGGTGACCGGACCCGAGCTGGCCGAACGTGCCACCGCCAGCCCTCGGATTGCGACAGTGACCTGCTGTTCGTGACGGCCGCAGTGTCTGGCGTCGGATTTTTCACTTGCCGAGGGCATGTTTCGTGGTATCGGGCCTACCCACGCTGAGGAGTGGAAGGGCCCTGAACCGCCCGCCGACGACGACCTCGAGCTGAACACCCGCTCACTCGTCGAAAACCGGGCCGACATCGGGGAATCGGCATGATCGAGCGGCAGGGTGCGCTGGAAGCGGGCAGCTCTGGTTCGGCCCGTGCGAATCGGGTATCCGGTTTCCATGGTGAGCGTCGGTTACTTCCTGTCCTGTGAGGAATTCGGCCCGCACGAGCTGGTGCGGCACGCGCGGCTGGCTGAGCAGGCCGGTTTCGAGCGGCTGTGGATCTCTGACCACGACCATCCCTGGCTGCGGGAGGGGAGAGGTGACCCATCGCGGAAAGCACTACACCGTCGAGAATGCGGAGGTTTTCACCCGTCCTGAACAGGCCGTGCCGATCTACGTTTCCGGGTTCGGGCCGGCCGCCGCGCGGCTTGCCGGGGAGATCGGTGACGGCTATTGCTGGGGGATGCCAAGCGGTGAGCTGGTGCAGACGTTCCGGGACGCCGGTGGCGGCGACAGACCGGTGCAGGCCGGCATGAAGGTGTGCTGGGCCGACACTGAGGAGAAGGATGTGGCCACGGCCTACCGGCTATGGCGCGATGTGGGGTTTCCCAGCGTTGCCCAGACCCTTCCGGCACCTAGCGATTGCGAGGCGATCGGTGAGCGGATCACCGAGGAAATGGTGGCCACGCAACTGCGCTGATCCTCAGGCGGGCACTGCTCAGCCGGAGTCGGTGATGATTCGAGCGCGGAGATCGCCTGGGGCGTCTCCAGTTGTGCACCGGTTGTGTGCGCCAGCACAGAATGGATGGGGGAGCACATGCGAGTGTTGCTGACCGGATGGCCGAGTTTCCTGCACGGTGAGGCAACTGCGGGTGACGTGTTGAGCATGAATCGGGTCCACAGCGTCCTGGTGAGGGCCGGGGTGCCGTGCGAGGTGGCGTGGAGTCAGGTGTTCCGACTGGGCAGTCTTGATCTGGACCAGGCGGATCCCGACCGCATACACGCATCTGGTGTTCATCTGCGGACCGGTGCATGGCGAGCAGCTGCTATCGCTGCACAATCGCTTTGACCGGTGCCGTCGGATTGCAGTCGGTGTCACTGTGCTCGACCTGGCCGATCCGGCGGTCACCGGGTTTGATGTGGTACTCGCCCGCGATACCCCGAAAGGGCAGGGTCGCCGGGACCTCGCCGCCTCGGCGTCCACCGACCTGGTGCCCGTCGTCGGCGTGGTGCTCGCACCCGGTCAGCGGGAATACGGCCAGCGGCGCAGGCACGATGAGGTACACCAACAGATCACGGCGTGGCTGGTGGAATAGGACTGTGCTCTGGTGCCGGTGGATACCCGCCTCGACCCGCGGCACTGGCGCAACGCCAGCACACCCGGCCAGCTCGACTCGGTGCTGTGCCGGCTTGACGCGGTGCTCACCACCCGGCTGCACGGTCTCGTGCTCGCTCTGCGAAACGGAGTGCCCGTGCTGGCCGTGGATCCGGTGGAGGGCGGGGGCAAGGTCAGTGCGCAGGCCGCCGCCTGGGACTGGCCTGCGCTGGTGACCGCCGAAGAGGTGCTGCTGGACGTCGTCCGGCTGCGCTCCTGGTGGTCATGGTGCCTTTCGGCGCTGGGCCGGATGATGGCAACTGAACGCGCCGAGGCCGCCTTCAGCGATAGTGATCAACTGGTGTCCGATCTGCTGCGGGTGCTGCAGGTCCCGGCAGGAGCGTAGTACCGGTAGTACCGGGTGGTCGCTGAACCCGAAACGCGGTTGCCGGCTGCCGGATTCGGGTAGGTGATCGCCATGAAGCGGATTGCGGCGCAGGCACTGATCGAACGGCTGGCGGACTGGGGCGTCGACACGATTTTCGGTCTGCCCGGGGACGGCATCAACGGGATCATGGAGGGACTACGGCGCTGCCAGGAGCGGGTGCGGTTCTTTCTTGTGCAACATGAGGAGGCCGCGGCGTTCATGGCCACCGGGTACGCCAAGGCCACCGGGCGGCTCGGGGTGTGCTTGGCGACCTCGGGTCCGGGCGGGATCCACCTGCTTAACGGCTTGTATGACGCCAAGCTCGATCACGCGCCGGTACTGGCGATCACCGGCATGCAGGAATGAGCGTGCTGGGTACCGGCTATCAGCAGGAGGTGAACCTCCCCGCGCTGTACGCCGACCTCGCCGAGTACAACCAGATGGTCGTCAACCCGCAGCAGGTGCTCGGGCTGGTGGACAACGCGGTACGGACCGCGATGACCCGCCGCGGCGTGGTGCATCTGTGCATGCCCAACGACATCCAGATCGCCGGTGCCGACGATGACCCGTACGCCCATCCGGCGCCGGTCCTGCCGCAGCACGGTTCGACCGTGCTGCCGCGACGCTTCGGTGTGCCTGACCCTGAGCAGGTGGCCGCCGCGGCGCAGGTGCTCAACGCCGCCGAGCGGCCGGCGATCCTGGCCGGCGTGGGGGCGCTGGGTGCCCGCTATGAGGTGTCCGCGGTCGCCCACCGGCTGGCCGCACCGGTGATCAAGACGTTGCCGGGCAAGGCGGTGATCCCCGACGACGTTGCGCTGTCGGTCGGCGGGATCGGGCTGCTGGGCACCCGGCCAGCCGAGGAACTGATCGACGACTGCGACGTGCTGCTCATGGTCGGCACCAACTTCCCCTACACCAAGCACCTGCCTAAGCCAGGCAGCGTGCGGGTGGTGCAGATCGACACCGAGCCGGTGCGCCTCGGCGTGCGGCTGCCGGTGGCCGCGCCGGTGGTCGGTGACGCTGCCGAGTCCCTGATGGGGCTGTTGCCGCTGCTGGAGCAGCGCGACGACGCGCATCTTAAGCGCTATCAGGAAAAGATGATCGAGTGGCGGACTCAGATGGAGGCGCTGGAGAACCCCGACCGGACACCGATCGCCCCGCAGTATGTCATCGGACTCATCGACGAGCTGGCTACCGACGATGCCATCCTCACCTGTGATTCCGGCACGATCGCCACTTGGGCGGCTCGGCATTGGACGATCCGTGGGGAGCGCCAGTTCTACCTGTCGGGGAATCTGGCCAGCATGGCTCCTGGGTTGCCCTATGCGATCGCCATGCAGCATGCCTTCCCCGGCCGGCAGGTGATCGCCTACGTCGGCGACGGTGGGTTCTCGATGCTGATGGCCGAGTTCCTGACCGCGGTCCGCCAGCGACTGCCCATCACCGTGGTGGTCAGTAACAACAACTCGCTCGGGCAGATCCTGTGGGAGCAGATGGTGCTGGGCTATCCCGAGCACGGGGTGCGCTACAGCGAGCCGGTGGCCGACTTCGCCGCGTGGGCTACCGCATGCGGTGGTTACGGGGCCAAGGTGCGCGAGCCGGGTGACTTATCCGCCGCGCTGCGCACCGCATTGGCCTATGACGGGCCGGTGCTGGTCGACGTGGACGTCGACCAGCAC
>JBOHHF010000415.1:0-10509 GCA_050700495.1 Pseudonocardiaceae bacterium | reverse complement strand
CGCACCCGCCGGATCGGCCTGCGCCGCCACCCCTGACCCGCCGGGCCGCGATAAGTCTCCATATCGCGGCCCGGGGCACCTTCCAGACCGCGATAAGTCTCCATATAGCAGTTCGCGGGCGGGGTGCGCGGCTCGCTGAGCGTGATGGTCGGACCGCTCTGGTGCTTGGTGTTCCCCGTCGAGGTCTGCCCCGAAGGCAAGCTCACCCCGGAGATCAGCCGCCGCTATGACCTTCCCGTCATCTTCATCACCATCGACGAACTGCAGGAATACCTCTCCGCCATGCCCGCCGCACTCCGGGAGGAGGCCGTGGAGAAACTCACCCGGCTGGCCCGGCGGGGCCCCGCGGCCGGGTTCATCCTCAACGCCGCATCCCAGCGCCCCGACGCCGACAGCGTCCCGGCGGAAACTGCGGGAGATCATCAGCTACCGGTACTGCACCCAGGTCGTCGACCGCACCTCCTCCGACATGGTGCTGGGCAAAGGCAAGGCCGCCCAAGGCGCGGACGCCTCCATCCTGTCTGAAAACCACAAAGAGATCGAGGTACTAGTCACTGGGCCCGGCTCGTTCGAGATCGTCCGCTGCGACTACCTCGACCTTCTTGCCTTCAGCAAGCTTTGCGCCCACGGCCGGGCCTTGCGGGTGGCGGCCGGGACCCTCAGCGGGGACGCCGCCACCGACGCCGTCGCGGTAGCCGAAGCCGCCGGGATCCAGATCCCGCCCGTGCTCACCGACGTCCTCTACGCCATGCACGGTGTCGAGCGCATGCACACCACCACCCTGCTCGCACGGCTCGACCTCGCTGGATACCGGCGCGCCAACCTCGAAGCCGCCGTGCCCGCCGGGGCCACCCTGCCCCGCCCCATCATCTCCCCACTCGCTACGGAAAGTGACGAGTAGAAGAGGCAGGGCTCTGCTGACCGTTCCCTACCGACCCCGCTACCCGGTGCCGCCCGGCAATGTTGAAGACCAGCGACCGTTTAGCGGAGTGAGCCGTTGAGGGTGAGTTGCCGGTTTTCGTCGTCGAGGTTGTAGATGTGCAGTCGGTCGCGGGTGGGTTCGTCGAGGTAGTCGAGGGCGAGTCTGCGGAACACGTAGTCGAGGATCGAGGTGACGGTGGTGAGGTCGGGGTCGTCGGTCATCCCGAACGGTTCGAAGCGCATGTTGATATACTTGGAGACGAACGTTTCCAGGGTTACCCCGGACTGCAACCCGATGGACACGGAGATGCTCACGGCATCCAGCAACCCACCCAGCGTGGAGCCCTGTTTGCCGAACTTGATGAACACCTCACCCAGCGTGCCGTCCGCGTCGGGGTTTGCGGTGAGGTAGAAGTCAGCGTCTCCGATGGTCACCGAGGTGGTGTAGCCGGCCCGGCGGCGCGGCATCCGGCGGCGGTCGGTGAGGGGTTCAGCGATGGCGGTCATGGGTGGTGTCCTCGCCCTCTGTCCACAAGATCTGCGTAAAATCACAACACTGTGTTACTAGATGTGGGACCTTAGCGAAGCTCTCTGACAGTCTGGGACGCGACTCGCCGACCCCGGGCGTGGGTGGTCTCAGTACCGTCGTTGGGTCACAGCCCGGTCCAGGTCGGCGACCGCGCGGGCCCTGCTCAGCGCGTGACTCACGATGCTGGGGCTGGCCGGTCCGCGTAGCAGTAGAGCGATCTCCCGGAGCCGTTGGACGGTGACCAGGAGGTCATCCGGGGTCACGGCGAGGGTGCCGCGCAGCGTCAGCCACCGCGCCGGCCCTTCCAAGCCGTAGCCGAACAGCTCACCGGGCAGCATCGCCACCCCGGACTCCCGACCAGGGTGCCCGTAGTTGCACAGCACCACGCCCGCATGCACGCCGCTGGTCACCGTGGCCGGGAACAGGTCCCGGGCTATCCGCAACGCGAAATACCAGCCCCCCTCCGGATGATCGACCTGGTACACCTCGGCGCCGAGTTCGGTGTTGATCCGATCCAGGCCCGCGGCGAGCAGCGCCAACCGGCGGCGGTACTCGGCGTTCCAGTCATCGATCCAGCTCTGCGGCGTCAAGCACAACGCGGCGACGCCGGGCAGTTCGGCGGTCTGCGGGACCCGCCCGAAGCTGAACACGGTGCGGTAGTGGGCCAGCGCGGCGCACATCCCCGCGTTGGTCGTGGTCGCGAACGCCACCCGAGCGGTAGGCAGGGCCACCGTCTTAGAGGGAGTCACCACCGTCACGGTGCACGCGCCCATGCCGCGTAGCGCTCCGATCGGCTGCCCCGTCACCCCAGCGGTGAGGTAGGACCCTTCGTACACGTCGTCAGCGACCACCCACACCCGCGCGTCCGGGTCACGCTGGTTGTGGTCCAGCACCGCAGCCGCGATCGAGCATGCCCGCTCCCGGGTGAGTACTCGCCCGTCGACATTGTTGACCAGCGGCACGTACACGATGCGCCCACCGCAGCCCCGGGTGCTGGTGAGCCACTCACTGACCGTCTCGCCGGTCAGGTCCGCAACAACGTCTAACACGCCACCGAAGATGGCGGGGATCAGGCGCAAGCTCTGATAGTAGCCGACCGGGGCCAGGACGTGCCCGCCGGTGTGGTGCAGCTCATCATGCCGCCGCTGGGTCATCACGGCCGCACAGGTGCACATCAGCGCGCCCTTGAACCCCCCGCAGAACACCAGCACCTCACCCGGCACCACCGCTAGCCCGAGGGCCTGGAAATACGCCGCCGCGAAGCCCCGGGACTCCTCGTCAAAGCCAGTGGACCCACCACGGTAGGAACCGAGACGGTGCCGCCGGGTCGCCACATACGTGAGGTAATCGTCCGTGGTTTCCCCGTCCCGGCGCCCGGTGCGCGCCAGCAAAGTGAACACCTCACGCGTGGTAATCCGCGGGTAGGCGCAGCGGTCGAACTCCTCCAGATCCGCCACCCGGTACTGATCAGCGCCAGGCCGGGCGCGGTCGCAGGCGTACCCCAACACACCCCGGCCCCGTGCCGCGAAAAACTCCCCGAAGTCCAACACCACCGGATGCGGGTCCGCCGAACCGTGGCTGCCCTTATACAGCTTCACCACCCGATACCGGGTCTTAGCGTCATCAATCAGGGCATACACGACCGTGTAGAGATCATTAAAACGCGACTGGGGCTGCTGATCACTCCGATTATTACACAATTCACATCATCCCAACACGACCCGGGAAACTGGGAAAATCACTCACGAGAGGCCCCGTCATCACCATTTCATTGACCCTGGGCACCGCTTAGCTCGGCCGATGGCGGAATAGTGATCTCTGTAAAATTCTCAAAGGTCGATCGCCCGGGTTCCCGCGCTAGCGGGTCAACCTCTCGGCTAATCTTCATTTTAACTCCCGCATGCGCAATTTCACAGTTTATGCACCGACAACCACTCGAATGCCAATCCATTTCCTAAAGGTGATCCGGCTTTACGAAGGGGGTCGGGGGGTCAGCTGGGCGGCCAGTCGAAAATCACGGTGTGCAGCACGGTGAGCGCGTCACCGGTCACGCGCTCGGTCACCGGCAAGCCACGGGGCACCACCAGCGAGGAGCGGCGGCGCCGGATAGCGGTGCAGGAGTCGGGCTCCCAGAATCCGGCGACGTAGATTTCATCGAGAAACTCGGGGGTCTCGCGGACACCCCGCAGTGGCCCATCCTCGCCGGGCGCGATCCGCTGGAAGGTGAACCCGTCGCTCGTCGCGGCATCCAGCAGCCGCTTCGCCGCTGCGAGATCCGCGCTGTCGGCCCTCGCGGTCATCGCGGGACCACCCGCACCAGGTGCGGCCGGATACTCACCGGCTGATCCTCACCCTCGAAACGCACCAGCAACCGGGTGGTGCCCCGGCCGATCACCTCACCCCGCTGGCCCAGCCGCGAGCGCAGCGCGCCCATGCGGGCATCGGTCCCAGCCTGCTCTACGCGGGCACCCACCGAGACGTGGATGCCCTGCGCATCACGCCAGCGGTCATAAGCCCGCGCCCGCCCGCTCACCGGGCGGTCCCCACGGCCAGGCAGCTCACGCACCACCCCGCCACCGCGGCACCATCGATCGTCAAGCCCGCGCGGGGAATTAGCCGCCCGCAGCCCGCGCGCCCGTGACCCCCGACACCCGCAGCCTCGACCTCACCCGGCGCCAGCAGATGCAACTGCCGATCCACCGGGCACCGCGCCCACCTCGGCAGCAGCGGCACCGGATCACCATCACCAGCGACACGGTGGCCGTGATCCGGCACTGCGACATCGGCTGCGGACTCGAGGGCTGGTTCCGGCTGGCCGTCAGGAGTGTCGGGGGTCCTCAACCGGCGGCCAGCCGGCGTCTCGGGGGCAGCATCGCCGCAACGGCGGCCGGTCGGGGTCTCACGACCGAACCGGGGTCCAGGCAGCAGATAGGCCGTGAAGCACTCCCGGCAGAGATGACGGCTGGGCAGACGATCATGCTGGAGCACCGCCACCGGCAGCCGATGCCCGCAGCACGCCACCAGCACACCCCCGGGACGGTCACCCGCCAGCAGATGCGCCCGGCCACCGGCCAGCACCCACGATCCCCGGCCGGTCACCCCAGCCACTCCCCGAGAACATCGAACAACAACGTCACCCCGGCGCCTTCCACCGCGATCACGCAGCACTCATCAGCGCGCCCGTCCAGCACAATCCGATCACCGTCACGCCGGATGATCAGACGGCCGGAACCGCCGTGCACCTCGCAGATGGCCAGGATCTCCACCCAGGGATCACCCACGACGCGCATCCCGGGCACTGGCGACACCCTGGCTTGCCGGGCGCTGCGCGGTTCCTACCCAAGGGTTGAACAACGCCAGGTGCACCCGGCACCACACGGCGCAGGGCCAGCGGCGACGTCTCCAGCACCGTTTAGCGCACGCCGGGCACCGCCCATACCGCGGCGGCTGATGCGGCAACAGCACCGCCCGCAGCGCATCAACCAGCGCCGGGTCGTTGCCCGCGCGTTCCAGCTCACCCAGGCGACCCCACACGGCGCCGACCGGGTTGCCGTGCCGGGGCAGCCCAGCCAGGAACCGCTGCGTGGTCTCCGGCAAACCGCCGCCACGTTGCCGGATCGTCATTCGCCGCTGGGGTTGACGAGCACTCGGGTCGCCCGCCGACGCTTCAGCAGCTCTGCGACCAGCGTGTCGTTGTCCGCGTTGGCGCACCGGTCGGCGTTATCCAGGAATAACTTCGCCAGCGCCTCACCCGGAGTGAGAGGAGGCGCGGGAGAGCGAGTCGCGGGTACGTCGTTGGCATTGGTCACCGGGCACCTCCCGGCGGCAGGCACATCGGACAATGCCCGCGAGCCGGTGCGAACAAGCTCGCGGCCTGCACCAGCACGCCGCACGCGGCCATATAACGCCCCAGGTGGCGGCAGCTAGCTCTCTCATCCATCACGTGCTCCGTACCCGTACCGCCGTCAGTGATCATCAGCGGTCGCGGACGGCGCTGCACGGGTACGGAGACCTGCGCGCCCTGGCGCTTGCTGTGTCTGCCTGCCATGAAAGTGCCCGCCACACGTTGAGAGCGTCTAAGGTGTGTGGCCGCCGGGCCCCTGGCTTGCGGGAACCTTCAGTGGCACTACGTCTCGGACTCTATCATCGTGATTTCACGATGACTAGCATCATAGACCTGTTTCCACATCCCGGAATCTCGCTACGATCACGCCCATGGCAGGACCAACCATCAGGCGCGTCCAACTGGGCACCGAGCTGCGACGGCTGCGGGAAGCGGCAGGTATGTCGCGACCCGAGGCAGCCGCAGCCATCAAGACCTCGAAGTCACGGCTTGCCGCGATCGAGCTTGGCCGCAACGTCGTCTCGTTCTCAGAACTCGTTGTACTGCTACGCGACCACTACCACGGCACCGACGAGCAGCTCGCGACGCTGGAAGAGATCCGCGAGGAGGCCAGCCAGCGCGGCTGGTGGTCCACCTCCGGCCTACCGGAATGGCTTGCTGGCTACGTCGGCTTGGAGCACGACGCGAGTGCCGTCCGCATCATCGAGCTAGAGCTGATTCCCGGCCTGCTGCAGACCGAGGAGTACGCGCGAGCGGTGTACGTGCTCGGAGAACGGCTATCACCCAAGGAGATCGAACGGCGTACTGCGGTCCGGATGCAACGCCAAGAGCGTTTGCTCGGTCCCGATCGGATGCAGCTCACCGCCGTCGTGTCAGAGGGAGCGCTGCTGCGATGCGCTCGGCACACCGCAGTAGCCGCCGAGCAGCTGACCAAGCTGCTCGATCGGGCGCAATGGTCGAACATCGAGTTGCGCGTGCTTCCGTTCGACGCTGGTTTGCACGTCGGCATGGCGGGAGCGTTCAGCCTGCTCAGCTTCCCTGACCAGCTGCTGCCTGACGCCGCCCACCAAGAGTACGCGGTAGGTGGCCACATCGTCGATGACCAATCAGTGGTCTCGCAGCTAGATAGGCTGTTCGACAAGCTCCGCAGCCAGGCACGCGGTACCGACGAGTCCCTGGCCATGATCGCGGAGCTTGCCGCCCAACACTCGTAGAGACGAAGAGAGGCATCTCGATGGATGACCGTGCGCCCGTCGTATGGCGAAAGTCTAGCCGCAGCAGCGACCAGGGTGTGTGTGTAGAGGTAGCCGACCTAGACGGCTATCGGGCCGTGCGGGACAGCAAGAACCCCGCCGGTCCGGTGCTGAGCTTCACCACGGCAGCGTGGTCCGCGTTCACCGCCGGGATGCGCTCCGGCGAGTTCGACGGCTGATTGTTCAGCAAACTGAATGGCCCCGCCTGCCACTCATGGTGGGTGGGGCCGTTCCGCTACTGGACACTGCGGGCGTGGATCACGACGGCGTGGTGGCGTTGCTCTAAGCGATCTTGACCGACCCCCGAAGCTGGACGGGGCTGCCTGCCGCGGTCGGCACGAGGTCTTCGACCCGATCCGCGGCGGCAACGGCCACCGGTACCAGCACGAGGAACAACTACGCTTGACCGAGGCCGCCCGGATCTGTGCCGGATGCCCGTGGTCCACCGTTGCAGGACGCGACCGCCACGGCCGGGGGAAGCCGCATGATTGGCGAATGGCAACCTGGATCTCGCTAGCCGTCGGATTACTCGCACTCGGCGGCGCACTCGGCAGTGCCTGGCTCACGCAGCGCAACGCCAATCACCGTGAGGACATTCGGTGGGATCGGGAACGCGAGCGCGAGCAGGCCAGATGGGCACATGAGGAAGCTGCTCGGTCCGACGAGCGCACGCGCCAGCGGCTCGCCGACTCCTACCTCGAAGTGCTGCGCATCGTCGAGCGCGAAGGCCAGTGGGTCGAGGCCAGCATCACGAACTGGACGCTTGCAGCCGAAGAACAAGCCGTGTTTGGTCCCGACCCCGATTACGCGGGCCGCCCCGGGTTCGAGCGGGTGAAGATGCTCGAACCCGCTGTCACTGACCGGGCGACCATCGCGGCGCACCTGGCGGCCTTCGGCTCGGCGAACGTGTGCGGGCTCTACCAGGCGTGGCGATCCACCATCACGGCAATCGACACCGAGGAATCCAAGCACCGTTGGAACACGGACCAGGCCTACCCAGAAGTGCCAAGTCTTGACGACCTGAAGCACCTGCAGGACGTGCTACACCGCAATGAGCGCGCTGCGCGCCAAGCGCTGGCGAATGCGATCGCCAAGGAACTACGTCCCGTCCGAGACCGCGCTCGGAAGGAATGGCCCCTGACGGGGCAGCTCTGGAAACGGGCGCACGACACTCACCTGGCGTTTCGAGCCAGGTAGGCAGACGCCCCTCACCGACCCGCGCATTGTCGCGTTTACGCAGGTAGACGGCACGGGCCGATCAGGTCCAGCGGTCGCCTCTCCGATGGGTCGCCCTATGGTCTCCGCTGGAGACGAGGTCTCTGCGTCCCTTTTGGCCGGATCTGCGACAGCCAGCGATATGGGGTTGTACCGGCAAGCCGGCTGTCTCCCTCAACTACGGAGGGGGTCGCCTCCGAGCGTGGCACACGGGCACGACATCGACAACTTTTTGTCGATCGGATGATCCCAAGCGCCTACTGCCGGTATCTTGGCATGCGGTTTCATCTGGTGGCTGAGGTCGCGGAGCCGATTGTTTCCTCGGGCTGAGTCCAGGCTCTCGGCCAGGTCGAGCGCCAACATACTGCGCTCCGCGGCAGCATCCAAGTCACGTTGCGGCCCCGGCTGGGCCAGGGCATCAGCGAGATGGATCAAGTAGTTCGTCCGGTCACGGACAAACGACCTGTCGAATAGGGCGATACCTGCATCAAGCATGACTGCCGCCTGATCAGCCTGTCCGAGTTTCTGCAAGCAGCGGCCGGCGCCAGCGGTGATCTCGGCGGGGCTCACCCAATACAGCCACGGTGGATCGTCGTCCCGATTGAGGCGTTCGACTTCGGTGCGCGCCTTCGAGATCGCTGCATTGCACCGGGAGGTATCACCCATAGTCGCCAAGGCGTAAGCCTGTTTGCTGTACAGCTGAGCCAGCAGGCTCGCAGTCTCGCGGCCCCGCGCACCGACCACCGCGGTGTCGATGAGTGTCACGGCCTCCGCGGGCTGACCCTCGCGCGCGGCCTGATAGGCCATCGACCCGAGGATATGCGCACCCAGCGGCCGGTCATCAGCGCTGTGCGCGGCGCGCAAGCCTGCGATGTAGTACCGCTGCGCCAGCCCCGGCTGCCCGGCGTCATACCCGCACCAGCCGCACAGCTGCCCGAGTTCGGCCAGCGCGATGTGGAGCTTGCGGCCGGTGGTTTCGTCGTAGGAGGCCTGGTCAAGCAGGTCGGCGACCATCCCAAACTGCTGCGTGGCCAATGACAGCACGGTTCCGCCACCAGCCACGTCGTCCGTCGCGCGCAGCTCACCGATCATGGCTGTGAACCGGTCGGCTAGCTCCATCGACACCCTACGTCCGGCCAACCCGGACACCAGCGGCCCCGGATCGGCGACCAGCCACTGGTGCGCCGGCGCGGTCAGCGTGGCGCCGGTCAGGAACACAAAATGTCGACGCTTCACCGGGCGATCACCGCCTTTCAGCACAACTGCCGCTTCGACGGTACCTCGATGGCTCCACGGTGCCGATAGCACGCGATCCTGCTCGGGCTCGTCAACGGTATCCGAGGCCCCCTCGACCTCCTGGCCTTCGGCGAGCATGCAATCCAGTTCTTCCAGCGAGACCGCCAACGCATCGGCGAGTTTGGGCCGACACCACGGTTGCGGGGAGGTCTCACCGCGTTCCCAACGCCCGACCGTGGTGGGCTCCACACCCACGAACTCGGCCAGTGTCTCCTGAGTGCGACCCATGACTTCGCGACGCTCCGCCAGAGCCCAGCGCTTGGCCTTCACGATTCGTCAACCTCCAGGACACTGACTCGATCCAGAATGTGATCGACACGCTAGCCCTCCGGTGTGACCGAATCGCGGCACTGGCAGGTGAATGCCTGATGGATGCGGTGCCTCTGCGCTGTCCCGTCACGCTCCCGTTCACTGAGTTGCTGCGGGAGCCTTCCACCACGGCCGGGCGCCTGCGCGCTACCCGCCGCCTGCGCCGCATCCTGCCTCAGGCCCAGCCCTGGGTAACGTTCCTGCCGACCAAAGCCGTCGATGAACTCGTGGAGGAGGTGGCCACGCTGCAGGCGGCAGCGTCGATTGACAGCCTGTGGCCGGTCTCGCAACTGCTGGTTGAGTGGCGGAGAAAAATCAACGCACAGATCAGGAAATAGTGACGATACCGCAGGGACCCTCGGCGAGGGTCTCGACGCCATCGATGCCGATCTGGTTCGCTGGCCACACCTCAGCGGTCAGCTCGTAGAATCCAGGCGCAAGGCCCGTCGGGACCATGAACTGCCGAGTCACCCGCTGAGAGCCAGCCGGAAGCTGGCGAGCGTCCACGTCACCGAGACCGGTGGAATGATCGGTTTCCTGCTCATTGCGGAGGCCTGCGCCGAGCCCGACATCGACAGCTGCCGGGGAATCGATGTCGTAGATCAGTCCGATCAGCTCGCCGGGCTGTATACGAGGTGGTGCCTCGCAGTTCACCACCAGGCGCATGGTTGCCGGCGTTGCGCTAGCGCCTTGCCCAGGGCGAGATGCCCACACAAAAGAGATTCCCCCCAAGATTGCGGCGACAATAAGCCCAGCGATAACGCTCTCGCGTACTGGTCGAGACCGAATCAAATGCCATATCGACTTGACGGGGTTGCGGTGACCGGTCTGCGGTCCACGGGCATTGCTCACAACCAGTATCGTACAGCTACGGTCCGTCGGCTCCGCGTCACCCACGGCGACAGCGCGTACGTTGCGTGCCGGGCGAGCCCGGCACCAGGGCCGGCCGTCGAGCAGCGGCGCAGCGCGTCCATTACGTCGGATACTGTCCCGGCTCTGCCGACGCCTTGGCCTCTCCCAAAGCCGCTGGACGGCATCGTCTGAGCTGTTGGATTCAGTGGACCAGACTTTGCCAGCTGGCGCGAGAGCGCCGGGATCGACACAATTCCGTTACATGCGACGCTTATTGCAACATGCCGATA
>JBOHHF010000414.1:0-22707 GCA_050700495.1 Pseudonocardiaceae bacterium | reverse complement strand
GGTTAAGGCTCGCGTCAATCCGGCACCCGTGCACCCCTCCGCGGTCTTAACCTACAGGAAGGATCCCGGGTGCAATGCTTCCATCGCGGTAGCACCATGATAACCAAGATACCCCCAGGATGAAACTGACTGCCAGTACGAGTACTCACTTCAATCGACAAGATCAACCAGGTCGACAGCAGGTCGATTATCAAGAAACATTGCATGGCAGTCAGGGTTAGCCGCGCCTGGCCTGGCGCACTCGAGGATAGCAGGTTCGACACAGGATCGCGGCATTATTGACGGACCCAATAATTCATAGCAGTTGGGATTCCCGTTAACCGTGCTCGACTTGATGGAGTCGTCCGCGTGCTGTCTCTCGACATACAAACGACGAGCCACGTCAGAGGCAGTGTGCATAACGGAGATTGATTGAATGGGCTCGATCTCCATGGTGACTACCCGGCGTCAGCTTGCTGTAACCCGGAGTGACAGAATCTGGGAGTGCTTGTGATCACAGCCCTGGTGTCGGCAGGGGAGACTTTCGCGAGGCGCAGCGTCACATGTGCACTCGCGTCCACACTCCACGGCCGGTGTGATGGTCGATTGCATCACAATCAGACTCGTCGCGGCCCTGACACGCCTTCGCGGTCCAGCACGCTCCACCCGACCCCAGCCCTGGAGACCGCGCCGAAGTGCACCGCGAGCTCGCCGCCTTCCTCAAGACCAAGCGCGGCGATGCGGCGCAGATCGCCCCGCAGTTCGTCGCCGCGGTGGACTCGCTGACCGACTTCGTACTCGGCGGCGGCAAGCGGCCCGGGACGCTCAGCACCGGCCAGAACACCCCTCGGAGGTTCGAGCCACTCGCCCCGACCGCACCCGTCAACCGCGGAGCGCGTCCCTGGAGCAATCCCACGACAAGGCCAAGTCCCATGCACACTTCCCCGCCGGGGCATCTCCTCGGTGACCGCTGCGGGGTTGGGGAGAGGTTGCGGTGGGTCTGGCGAGGATGTCGAGGCCGAGGTAGGGGCGGCCTTCGATTCACTCGTCGTGCCGCTCGGCGAGGACCGTGCCGAGCGAGGCGGATCAAGGCATCGCGATCGGGGAAAGTCCTCACGACCGGTGCGGTGGCGGATCTCGCGGTTGAGCCGTCCATCGAGTGCATCTTCGCCACCGCACGACACTGAATCAAGATCACCTGAGGGCCGGCTCACGTGCCGCCAGCCTCGCGATGGCGTTCAAGCTCATCGAGCGCAGCCCAGAACGCTGGCGTGTGGTGAACCCCTCGTCAAACGATCCGACGAAAACCCCAACCCAAAGCCTAGAGATCTTCATCCACAGGTATAGACTATTGATCCTACTTTGGATGAATCTTGTCTGTTTGCACCCAGTCAACGCTACAGTGCCAGCATGGCCGGTCTCGACAGGCAGTTCACAGGGGTGAGGGCTACGCTGGCGACGTTGTCCCCAACCCTGACAGTTCCGTGGTCCGCCACCAGCGCGGACCGCGATAAACACCGGGGTTTCCTTGTGGGTGACAGCGCGTATCACGCCTACACCGGCCGGTACCTGATCACCCGCACTGGCCCGGTGACCAGCCCCATCCAGAATTATTGAGACACCATCGTCTACCCACCAACCCCAAACTACTGCCCGCCGCGGATGGTCGCCTCGACGTTGTCGGGGTGCTGAACCGCTGAAACAGATGAGGACACATGTACATCGTCGGCTACATCGCAACGACCCTGGTAGCGATCTTCGTCGTTGGCCTGATCGCTCTCGGAGTGTTTACGATTCCAGACATCCGCCGCTACCTGCGGATCCGCAACATGTGAGCGGGGATCTGGCGCAACACCGTGGCCGTTCCAACCGACGATAACGACGGTGTAGCCGTTACGCCTGTCGGATCGAGCTGCTTATGACGCCCGCCGCCGCAACTGGTGCTCCTTCAGGCCCGCGACGTCGACCTCATCCAGCGACGTCACGACAAGATCGGCGTTCGCGGCCACCAAGAGCTCCTCGTCATCAGCCCGGGCCAGACCTAACGCAGCCATGCCCCCGGCCTTGGCCGCCTGCACGCCGCTGACGGCATCCTCCACGACGAAGCAGTGCTCCGGCGCGCCGCCGAGCTCGGCGGCCCCGGTCAGGAAGATCTCTGGATGCGGTTTACCCTGGGCGAAGTCGCGTCCAGAGATGTCCACGTCGAAGAACTCCAGCAGGCTCAGGCCGGGCCGCAGGAAATCGTAGTGCAGGCCCTTCGCCGCGGCGAAGGTGTCGAGCCGGATCTGGCGGAGGAACAGCCCAGCGTTCTTCGACGACGACGCTGCCGCCACCGGGATGCCCGAATCGCGCACGGCCAGCACGAAACGCAACGCGTCGGGGTAAGCCTGGAACTCGCCGGCTTCAATGAGCTTGATGACCATGGTCTGCTTGTTCGCTGCATAGGCCTCCACCCGCGAGGTGGCGTCGGGAACCTCGAAGTACTCCAGGGCCGCCAGCGCTCCGCTCATTCGAGGCTTGCCCGATAGCACCTGCTGGTAGACCTTCTGCGTGAAGCGCTTGTCAGACCACGAGGTCTGGTCCGCGATGCCGGCCCAGTCATTCTCCATCAGCTCACGTAGCGAGTCCCTCCATGCCCGTTCGTGCGGGGAATCGACCAGCACGCCGTCAACGTCGAAGATTGCTCCCTCAAAGCCTGCTGGCACGATCGCTCCTTGCCCCGGTGTGGTCTGAGTCCTCCGGAAAGTCGCCCGGAAGAACACATTGCCGGCGCAGCGGTACTATCCACTCCTCACCGGAAGCCAGTTCTCGGACCTCATCGCCGATTCCGATCCGGACGGGTCGGCTGAAGCCCCCGGTCAAGGTGTGCACCGTCAGCTCATCACCCGAGATGCTGACCCTGATCGACGTACCGCGAAACTGCATCGGGAACGTGAGTCCGTCGATCCGGTCGGTAAGCGTTGGGGCGAAGTGCAGGACCCCATCGCGCACGCGGGCGCCGACGTAGCTGCGCTGCAGGAGGTCCAGTGTGCCGGACATGACACCCATGTGGATGCCCTCCTTGGTGGTGCCGCCCTGCACGTCACCCACGTCGCTCTGCAACGCGACGAGAAAGCGTTTCCACGAGCTCTCCGGGTCCAGGCCGCAGAGCACGGCGGCATGCGTGACCAGGCTCAGGGTCGAGCCGTGGGAGGTGCGCTGGTCGTAGTAGTCAATGGTTCGCCGCGCGAGGTCGGGATCGTAATCGTACCCGAGTCTTTCGAGCAGCTCGCGAAGTTCGTCGTTGGAGAACAGGAAGAACAGCATCACCGCGTCGGCCTGCTTGGCCAACTGATAGCGGTTCGGGTCGTCGCCCGCAGCTTTGAGGATGCGGTCCAGGCGCCCGATGTTGGGGTACTCAGCGCGGTAGTGTTCCCAGTCCAGCTCCTCCAGATCAGCGTAGCCCTCGAACTGGCTGACGACGTCTTCCGCGCCTTCCGCGCCATACGAATGGAACGGAACGAACATCTTGCGGCTCATCTCATCCCACGTGCGCAGCTCATCATCGGTCAGCCCCAGGAGAACCCGCAATGCGGCGCGGCGGCTCCTGGGCAGCAGGTTGAGTACCCGCGGGGCGGTGCTGGCAATCCAGGCCACCATCAGGTTGGTGTAGGCGTTGTTGCGCAGCCCACCTTCCTCGGCACCGGGGTGGCGCTCGTGGAATTCGTCGGGCCCCATCACCCCGTGGATCTCATATCGGTCACGCTCGGGGTTGTAGTGTGCGATCGAGGCCCAGAAGCGTGCGATCTCGAGCATGAGCTCGGCGCCGTAGTCGCGGAGAAACGTCAGGTCGTCAGTGGCCTGGTAGTACTGCCAGACGTTGTAGAAGATTGCCGCGTTGACGTGACGTTGGTTGTGGCTGTGGTCAGGGTGCCACTGCCCGGACAGGGGGTTGAGGTGGACAACCTGCGTCTCCTCGGAACCGTCGCTGCCGCTTTGCCACGGGAACATCGCGCCCCGGTAACCGGCCTCTCGCGCCGAGGCCCGTGCCTCGGCGAGGCGGCGGTAGCGGTACATCAAGAGCCCGCGGGTGATCTCGGGCAGCCGGAAGTTGAGGTAGGGGTAGACGTAGAGCTCGTCCCAGAACACGTGCCCGCGGTAGGCCTCGCCATTGAGCCCCCGAGCCGGAACACCCGCGTCATGGCGGGCAGTGTGCCGCGAGCACACCTGCAGCACATGGCAGACGTGGAAGCGCAGCAACAACTGCACGCGGGGCTCGCGGGGCAGTTGGATGTCGCCGACGTCCCACAACTCGGCCCACGCCGACTCGTGCTCGGCCAGCGCAGCGGCGAAGTCCGAATAGCGCGCGACATTCTTTCCGGCAGCGACCAGGGTCTCGGCGATCGCGTTGTCGTGGGACGTGTACAACGAGATCATCTTCTCCACGCGCACCGGGCTACCCTGCTCGACGTCGAAGGCGAGGGCCTGCTGGATGTAATCCTCCATCTGGTAAAGGCTGCGTGCAATCTCCAGTGGGTCGTCACCCGCACCGCTGGAAAAGACGTCGTAGACGCGGGTGCGCGCAGCTTCGGCGATGTAGATGTTCGACTGCCGGGTCTGCACCTTCAGGGCGATGATCTCCGGTCCGAACGTGCGCGGAGAAACCGGGTTGAGGTGACGCCCCTCGAGCTCGCGATAGCGGGCAACCATGTGGTTCGTCACGCGACCATCGAGCCCGGAGATCACTTCCACGCGGCCTGACCAATTGTCCGCGGTCACCGTCCACTCGATACCGGCCAAATGGCTGTTGGCCATGCTCACGAATCGGCGGCTGCGCAGGGTCGTCTCGCGGTCGGCGCGGTCGCGGAACTGGATCTCGCGCGCCACCACGGCGTTGCGGATGTCGTAGGAGTGGCGATAGGAGAGCACCTCGACGTTGTCGAGCCGGATCGCCTCCTCGTCCTCGATCCTCAGCTTCAGCAGCAACCAGTTGGGAAGGTTGACCAGGTCCTCGTTAAGGACGGGGCGACCGCCGAGGATGGTCGTCTCCCGGTTGAAGCAGCCGTGGGCGTATGTGCCCGGATAATGGACCGCGTTCGCGTCCTCCCACTCGGCCGCTCCCCGGGTAGCGAAGTAGCCGTTGCCGGTCGAGGTCAATGCCTCGCGCAGACCTTCTTGCGCGGGGTCGAAGTCGTCGTAGGCGAGTGTGAAGTCCGGCACGGATCTCCTCCCCGAAAGGTCGCGCGTGTCAGCGGGCCAGCGTGTTGAGGAATTGCTCCACCTCAATGGTGGACTCCAGGACGAAGTCGGCGGCGGTGGGCCGGTTCGCCACCTCCGGATCGTCCGGGTGGCCGACGATGATGCCGATGCCCCTTCCGGCCAACGCTCGGAAGGCGTCCTCGTCGGTGATGTCATCCCCGAGGTACAGCGGCACGACATCGTCGGCGTCGAGATCCAGCGTCTGCAGCAGGTGCAGGACCGCCTTACCCTTGTGCCAGTCGATCTTCGGCTGGAGCTCGTACACCATTTTCCCGGGGGTGACCTTCAGCCGCCCGGAGTACTCGTCCAGCAGCTCGTCCACCACCGCGGTGACCTTGGCGCGGTGCTCCGGATCAGCGAGCCGGTAGTGGACTGCGACCGAGGCCCGCTTCGGCTCGACCACCGCACCCGGAATCGATTCGATCCCGGCGCGGAGCCGGTCGGTGACCTCGGAGATCAGGTCTGCGAAGCCGGTTGCGGCATCGTGCTGAATAGCGCCTTCCCGGGGACTCCAGATGTCGAAGCCGTGGCTGCCCGCCACCACCAGGTTGTCGACGCCCATCAGCTGTTGCACCACTGGCCGGTCGCGACCGCTGACGACGCACACCGAGCAGCGCTGCGCCAAGGCCTGGATCACCTCTCGCATGTCGGCGGACATGACCGCGTCCTCCGGCTGATCGACGATCGGGGTCAACACCCCGTCGTAGTCGAGAAACAAGGCCGGCCGGCGACCGGCCAGCGTCGCGGCGAACTGTTCGCCGTCGCGCAGCGCGTCGGGTAGTTCGCGAACGGTCAGCGCGTGCGTGCTCACGGTCGTCGACGTGTCGGCGTAGGTGCAGTCCCGGCCGGCATTGGCACATATCCTACCTTGCGTAGAGGACGTCCACTGCGACGCAGGTCACTGACGTTAACATGTGCTCGAGCACCGATTCGTTCCTGAGTCAGTACGCACATCGCCAATAGCCCGTTCGCACCCGGCGGGCGGGCCGGGTCCGTGGTAGGTATCACAGCAGCGTACGTGGGTGTCCGCCTGATTCGCGGCCCCGCCGAGCTCGTTGCGCCGCTGGCCTAGCCTGCCCACACCGAGAACCTGAAGGACGACATGCTCACCGACCGTACAACACTCACCCAGTTCCTGATCGAGGAGCGGCGCCGCTATCCGGGCGCGAGCGGGGAGCTGAATTCGCTCATCCTCGATGTTGCGCTCGCCTGTAAGGCGATCGCCAAGCGGGTGGCCTACGGAGCGCTCGGGGGTGTGCTCGGGGCCGCGGCGACGACCAACGTCCAGGGTGAGACGCAGCAGAAGCTCGATCTGGTCGCGAACGACCTGTTCCTGCGCGCCAACGAATGGGGCGGCCTCGTCTCGGGGATGGTGTCCGAGGAACTGGAGGCACCGTATCCCATCCCGGAGCACTACCCGCGGGGCAAGTACCTCCTGGTGTTCGACCCGCTCGACGGTTCGTCGAACATCGACGTGAACCTCTCGGTCGGCAGCATCTTCTCGGTCCTGCGCGCCCCGAATCCGGGCGCGAACGCCGTCGTCGAAGACTTCCTGCAGCCCGGGTCGGAGCAGGTCTGCGCTGGATATGCGATCTACGGTCCTTCGGCGATGATCGTCTTGACCGTCGGCACGGGTGTGCACGGCTTCACGCTCGAGCCGCAGCTCGGCGAGTTCATCCTGACCCACCCGGCGATCCAGATCCCAGCCGCCGCGAGCGAGTTCGCCATCAACGCCTCGAATAGCCGCTTCTGGGAGCCGGCGGTGTCGCGTTACGTCGACGAGTGCCTCGCCGGCAGTACGGGGCCTCGCGGCAAGGACTTCAACATGCGCTGGGTCGCGTCGCTCGTCGCCGAGACCCACCGCATCCTCTCCCGCGGCGGTGTGTTCCTCTATCCGTGGGACACGAAGGACCCGACGAAGCAGGGCCGGCTGCGCTTGCTCTATGAGGCCAATCCAGTGGCCTTCATCATCGAGCAGGCGGGCGGCCTCGCGAGCACCGGGCGCGCGCGAATCCTCGACATCGCTCCGGAGGACCTGCATCAGCGCATCGCGTTCATCTTCGGCGCGCGCGAGGAGGTCGAGCGCATCGAGCAGTACCACCGCGACCACAACGTGGTCGAGTACGACGCGCCGCTCTACAGCACACGCGGCCTGTTCCGCACCACGGGTTGAGCGAAAGGGGACAGGCCATGTCAGCCAAGCATCCGATCATCGCCATCACCGGCTCTTCGGGCGCCGGCACGACCTCGGTGATGCGCACCTTCGAGCAGATCTTCCGGCGCGAGCATGTGAACGCGGCGTTCATCGAGGGCGACAGTTTCCACCGCTACGACCGCAGCGAGATGAAAGCGAAGATGGCTGAGGTGGTTGAGCGAGGTGACCAAACGCTCAGCCACTTCGGCCCGGCGGCGAACCTCTTCGAGGAGCTCGAGGAGCTGTTCCGGCAGTACGGCGAGAACGGTCGCGGCCGCGTGCGCAGGTACCTGCACGACGACGAGGAGGCGGAGCCCTACGGGCAGCCTCCCGGTACGTTCACGCCCTGGGACGATCTGCCCGCCGACACGGATCTGCTGTTCTACGAAGGGCTACACGGAGCGGTTGCCACCGACAAGGTCGACGTCGCCCAGCACGTGGACCTGCTGATCGGCGTCGTTCCGGTGATCAATCTGGAGTGGATCCAGAAGCTGCAACGCGATAAGGCGATGCGGGGCTACTCCACCGAGGCGGTGACCGACACGATCCTGCGCCGCATGCCCGACTTCGTGAATTACATCTGTCCGCAGTTCTCGCGCACGCACGTCAACTTCCAGCGCGTGCCGGTCGTCGACACATCTAATCCGTTCATCGCCCGGACCATCCCGACGCTGGACGAGTCGATGCTCATCATTCGCTTCGCCGATCCGCGCGGCATCGACTTCTCGTACCTCCTCTCGATGCTGCACGACTCATTTATGTCGCGGGCCAACACCATCGTCTGCCCCGGCGGCAAGATGGATCTCGCGATGCAGCTCATCTTCACGCCGATGATTTGGCGGCTGATCGAGCGGCGCAAGCAGGCGCTCGGGCACTAACAGGGCTCAGCCAAGTGATCACCGCACCCCGGCATGCGCCGTCACTCCCGGGAGGGTCCGGAGCAGCGAGGAGCCGGCTCGTCGGCTTCAGGTACTCGGTACCCCGAGCGGGTGTCAGCAGCCCATCTTTGCCCTGCCCAGCTAAGGGTGTATGCCGTCTGGCACCATGCCGCGATGGCCGCAGCTGAGCTGATGTCGGTTCGGAGGAGCCCTGCGGCACCCCTCGGGGTGACGGCGTCGGGCCTCTGTGGCGTTGCCGGTGCGTTGGCTGGGGGCCTGCTGTTCCTGGTCGCCCATCGCGCAATAAGCGACGACGGCTACATCACGGTGGACTACGCGCGGAATCTTGCATTCCACGGGCACTGGGGGGTCGTCGCCTCGCTGACGGCGAACACCGCCACTTCCCCGTTGACTGTGGGCCTGCTGGCTGCGATCACGGCGGTGGTACGCGCGCCGGTGCTGGCGGTCGGCCTGCTGTTGATGGCCACGACGGCGGTCTCCGCGGTGTGGCTGCGGCGCATTGCGGAGTTGGCCGGGCTGTCGCGGGGGCTGCTGCCGGCGCTCGGAGTGGGGCTGCTGCTGTCCAGCCCGCTGCTTGCTTCCACGATTGGCCTGGAGACCTACCTCTGCGTCGCATTGTTCATCGGCCTGGTCCGCTATGCACTGGCGGGGCGGTGGCTTGCCACTGGGATTGTTGCCGGGCTGCTCGTCCTGGGCCGGCCTGATCTCGCCATCGTCGATATCGTTGTCGTGCTCATCGTCGCCGCGGCTCGGCGCCGGGCGCTGCGCAGCGGCCTGGTCGCGGTGGCGATCGCGATGCCCTGGTATGTCTTCAGCTGGTTCATGTTGGGCTCTGCGCTGCCGGACACATTTCTTCTGAAGATACACGGCGATGGATGGGTGGGCTTCCATTTCGCCAGCGGGCCGTTGTGGTACCTGATGTATCGGCCGCTGGCGGCTGCTCTTACTTTGCTGGCCGCTGGATGTGGCATGGTGGCGCTGGTCAGCTGGGCAGCACTCGCCGTTCGGCGGCGAGGCGTGCTCACCACCAGCGCGGGCCAAGCCGCAGTTGCGTTCGGGCTCGGCGGAATTGCCCACGCGGCGGTTTTCGCGCTGCTGGGGACTCCGCCGTCGCACTGGTATTACGGGCCCGTCGTCGCTGGCCTCAGCCTGTGCGCGGTGGTGACAGCTCTGGTCGTGGTTGCGCCCGATCGGGCTACCAGCCCTCGAAGCGTGGCCGCGCTCGGGCCGTTGTTCCTGGTGGTACTGGCTGCGGGTGGTTACGATGTGGCGCGGGGCGTGCCGTGGGAGGCGCCACCGATTGACACCAACTGGGCCACCCGCGCCGAGTACCAGCGGGTAGCCGAGGACATTTCCACGATGTACCCTGGTGCTACGGTGGTGAGCCCCAACGAGGTCGGCATATTGGCCTATTTCTGCAACTGTGAGATAGTCGACTTCATATCTGACCGGGGACGCACTGAGCAGGATATCGCCCTCCGCGCACAACAATCTGGTCCTCTGATGCGTCAGCTTCTCAAGCTGAACTACATGCACCATGTCCCGGTATCACCGAAGTCAGCCGAGTTCGAACTGGTGTGGGAGAATACTTGCGTGAACGCGCTCGGTGAATGGCGAAGCTCTTACCGAGCGGAGGCTCTCTGCCTGAAGAGCGTTCGGTAGCGGCGTCAACCCGCACGGCGCTCCCTGCGTCTCCTCGACGCGCAGCTTGACGACACACGTCAATGAGTGTTTGACTGTGACGGAGGTAAGTCTGCGGAGCGCTCTTGACAATCATGGCTTCTTGCTTAGCCGTGCGCCATCTCAGCTAGGCCACGGCACCCTCGTCGGCCGCATCCTCGTACATGCACAGCCCGATGGATCCCCAGCCGGATCGACGTTGTCCGACGCTGCCTGAGCAGCCGACGTCGTTGCTGGGCGATCGGTCGCCTCTCAAGAAAGTCATCGCATGCGTATCGGACTCCTTGCCCCACCGTGGATTCCCATCCCGCCGCCGGCCGACGGCGGCATTGAACGAGTCGTCGCGTTGCAAGCGGTCGGACTGGCCGCCGCCGGCCACGACGTGACGCTCGTCGCCGCGCCGGGTTCCGCGATTCCCGGGGTTCGGATGGTCTCGCCGCTGGACGATCTACCAGCCCAGATCGGGATGGCCACCGATGAGTGGCGGCACGTGCTCGGCGGGCTGGACGCACTTTCCGACGTCGACGTGGTGATCGATCACTCCGGTCCGCTGGGTGCGCTGCTCTCGGCGCAGGGCCCGGTGCCTGCGCTGCACGTCGTGCACGGGTCCCTGGAAGGCGAGCTGCTCGGCATCTACAGCGGGCTGGTGGCGCGAGCGCCGAAGCTGCGGCTCGTCGCGATCAGCCGTTCACAGCGGCAGGCGGTACCGCAGCTGACCTTTACAGGCATGTGCTACAACGCCATCGACGTCGAGGAAGTCCCGTTCCGTGCCAGCTCGGAGGGCTACCTGGCCTTCCTCGGCCAGATGACGCCCGAGAACGGAGCCGCCGAGGCCATCGTGCTGGCCCGCGATGCAGGCCTGCCGCTCCTGATCGCCGCCACGTGCCGCGAACCGGGTGAGCAGGCGTACTTCGAGCGCGCAGTCAAGCCGCATCTCGGTCCCGATGTCGTGTTCCTCGGTGAGCTCGGCCGCGAGGCGACCTACGACTTCCTGTCCCGGGCAGCGGCGATGCTCTTTCCGATCTCCTGGCGTGAGCCTTTCAACATGGTGCTCATCGAGGCCATGGCCTGCGGCACGCCGGTGCTCGCCACCAGCAGGGGCGCGGTCTCGGAGATCGTGCGCGACGGAGTCACCGGGTTCGTCCGGGACACCACCGCCGAGCTCGCCCCGCTGATCGGCCGGATCGGCGAGATCGATCGAGCGTCCTGTCGCAGCCACGTCGCCGAGCATTTCTCCTCGGCGGCTCTGGTCCGCAGCTACGCCACGTTGCTCGCCCCAATGCATGACCTGCGGGTGTCCACATCTGCGGCGCCCATGGTCTTCAGCGCACCCACACCCTCGACGCGGCCGCTGCTGGCTCATCACGACCTTCCGCGGATACAGCCGGCGTTCACGGCGGCACGCCGAGCGACCCTGTGACGACGACCGGCCCAACAATTCCTGGCCTGGTCGTAGTAGTGCGGCAGTCTGCTGGCCGGGCGCGCCAGCGTGGGATGGGCTGAGGCAGCGGCCACTCCGTTGTGCGCCCTGAGTCCGGTGATGCAGAACCGGCGCATCTTGGACGGGATCGTCGCCGCGGCCGGGACCACACTCAGCCCGGTGATTGAGACCGACACGGTCGCGGCGCTGTACGCCCACGTCGCCACCCCCTGTCCGCCCACCGCTACTGCGAACCGACGGTTATCACGCCATCAGCGCAATCACGTTGACGGCGTCACCTCACCATGGCGAAACTCACACAAACCGAAGCTCTCGAAAGGATGATCTTCATGGCGAAGGTGCTGTGCGTTCTCTATGACGACCCGATCGATGGCTACCCATCCTCCTACGCACGCGGCGACATTCCTCGTGTCGAGCGTTACCCGGGTGGACAGACCGTGCCCACGCCTCAAGCCATCGACTTCACCCCCGGTGAGCTGCTCGGTAGCGTGTCCGGAGCCCTGGGCCTGCGGTCCTTCCTCGAGGACCTCGGTCATGAGCTGGTGGTGACCTCGAACAAGGACGGCGCAGGATCAGAATTCGACCGCCACCTGCCCGACGCCGAGATCGTCATCTCACAACCGTTCTGGCCCGCTTACCTGACCGCCGAACGCATCGCGGCGGCTCCCCACCTCAAGCTCGCGATCACTGCCGGAATCGGGTCCGACCACGTCGACCTGGACGCCGCCATCGCCCACGGCATTACCGTCACCGAAGTGACCTACAGCAACAGCATCAGCGTCGCCGAGCATGTGGTGATGATGATCCTCTCACTGGTACGGAATTACCTGCCCTCCCACCAGACCGTGCTCGACCGTGGCTGGAACATCGCCGACTGCGTGGCCCGCTCCTATGACCTGGAGGGCATGCACGTCGGCACCGTCGCGGCCGGCCGGATCGGGCTGGCCGTGCTCCGGCGCCTTGCGCCGTTCGACGTGCGGTTGCACTACACCGACCGGCACCGCCTGCCGGCCGAGGTGGAAAGCGAACTCAACCTGACGTTTCACCCCACCACCCAGGACCTAGTGCCGGTCTGCGATGTCGTGACCATCAACGCCCCGCTGCACCCCGAGACCGAGGGACTCTTCGACGACACCCTCCTCGCCAGCATGAAGCACGGCACTTATCTGATCAACACCGCCCGCGGCAAGATCTGCGACCGGGACGCCATCGTGTGCGCACTGGAGACCGGCCAGCTGGCCGGCTACGCCGGCGACGTCTGGTACCCTCAGCCGGCGCCCCAGGACCACCCCTGGCGCACCGCCCCGCACCACGGCATGACGCCACACATCTCCGGCTCCTCGCTGTCGGCACAAGCGCGCTACGCCGCTGGCACTCGAGAGATTCTGGAGTGCTACCTCCAAGGCCGGGCTATCCGTGACGAGTACCTCATCGTCGACGGCGGCAAGCTCGCCGGCACCGGCGCCCACTCCTATAGCGCGCGCACCACCTGACCGGTAGCCCGTCGTCGATGTTGCTATCCAGTTCGACAATCCATACCGCGCCAGCTCTCCCCGGCAGCAGCAAGGTCACCGGCTCGGCACCTGCATTGGCGAGCACCAACGAGGGCGCAGTAGGTGTCGTTGTACTCCCCCCAACCCACCGGAAACCGGCCCACGGCGTAGCTGTCGGGGCGCCGAAGTCCTACGGCTCGGCGATGAGCTTGTTGGCAATCGATCGCTGCAGTTCACGGGATCGAGCTGGTAGCGCCCGTCGACGGCGAGCTTGTAGGTGTGCACCTGCGCCTTGGGTACCCGCACCGTCACCGTGCGAGGCCGATGTCCTCACAGAGGAACTGCACGGAACCTAACGGCCCGGGGGCGAACAGGTCGCCGAAGGAGCCAACCACCCTCGACGGAGTCTGGTGGGGAACCCCGACCGTCGTAGACGAACGACACATCGTTGTAGGCGTACGAAGACTCCACAGACACGCCGTCGTGGTGGGAGTCCACCACCGGCAATCGCCATGCCTCACAGACCACCGCCCGCGGATCTTCCGGCTCATGCTGGCCGAAGTTGTGCCGGGAGTCGGTCGAGTCTCGGGCCAGGAAACGGGTGCAGTGATTCAGGACGTACTGATCATCCTTGGCGACGAGCACCGCTGCCACTAGCGACCCTCCCGGCCGGACCGCGCCACCGAGTGTGGAGCAGCAGTAAGACCAATTCTGACGCCAGGCGACGGGCTCTTGCGCTGTCAACGGTAACGTTGCGCTTCAGATGGACCTTGACACCGGTCGATGCGCTCTGCCACCATAGGACCCTTCTTAATCCGTGATCCCGATAATTAATTGCACCGATCGTTTCAGATGTCGGTTTCGAGTGGTGCTCGAGTGACAGCGGAGGTCGAATATGGTCACTGTCCACGATCAACAAAGTCCCGTTTTAGACGGGGGGCTCGAAAGGCCGACACAGCGCGCGCCGCGCGCACGCCGCCAGTGGATGCGGCCAACCTGGGAGCGGCTGGAAACCCCCATGGAAGTAACAATGTATGTGGCTCGGCGCTAAGGTTCAGCCGAACTTGAGATGCTCGTTCGCATCCTAGGCTCTGCTGCCGGCGGCGGAGTACCGCAATGGAACTGTGGATGCCCGGTATGCGATGCCGCACGGTCGGGTTCGCGAGCGGTGAGCCGGCGACGCTCCTCCACCATTGCTGTCGGCGACGGTGCGGGTGAGTGGTTTCTGGGCAATGCCGGCCCAGACCTCGAGGCATCGTTGCGCGAGTGCCCCCCGCTGTGGCCTGGCCTTGACGACTCCACTGCACCGATACATGGCGTGTTTCTCACCGATGCCGAGCTCGACCACACGCTGGGGTTGCTGTCGCTTCGACAGGCCAGTGAGCTGCATGTGTACGCAACCGCGGCGGTGCGAGTTCTGCTGACCTGTTGCGGGGTGCTCCCGACGTTGGAGAGCTACACGGTGGTGCATTGGCACGAGGTACGCCCTGGTGAGGGATTCGCATTGCAATATCGGCATGGCGCGACGTCGCCGATATGGTGTGAGCCTTTTGATGCCAGTTGCGACCGGCTGCCCCGCTACGCTCGCGGCAACGTCTCGAACGGCGAGGCCTCGAACGGCGGAGTTTCGAGGTCCGGCGTGGTCATCGGCTACCGGATCACCGACCAGAACACCACCCGCTCGGTGGTGTTTCTCCCCTCGGTCGCAGCACTCGACGACGATCTCCTCAAACATATCGCGCAGGCAAACCTGGTCCTCGTGGACGGTACCTTCTGGACCGACGACGAGCTCAGAGCGCGCGGGCGCGGCACCGCGACGGCGCACTCGATGGGCCATCTACCCATTGACGGTGCGGACGGTAGCCTGTGCCTGCTTCGGCAACTGGCCGAGGCGCGAGTTGTGTATACCCATATCAACAACACCAATCCCATGCTGTTCGAGGACGCGCCCGAACGAGCATACCTCGTCGGCGCCGGCGTAAGCATCGCCGAGGACGATGCCCAATACGAGCTTTGAGACCAGTACGAGCTGTAAAGGAGAGGACGGGATGGGCGAAAGCCTGTCGGCGTTGAGCCGCGATGAATTCGAGGGCATGCTGCGCGCCCAGGAGCGAAGCTACTGGGACAAGCATCCCTTTCACCAGCGAATGGCTGCCGGCGAGCTCGAGCCTTCGCACCTGCGCGCTTATGTGGCCAACCGATGGTATTATCAGCGAAGTCTGCCGCAGAAGGACGCAGCTATCATCGCGAATTGCCCGCTGCCAGATGTCCGTCGGCGGTGGCTGCCGCGAGTCGCATACCACGACGGCATCGCCGACGGGGAAGGCGGTTGCGCCCGGTGGCTGGTGCTGGCTGATGCGGTCGGATTGAACCGGGCAGAAGTCATCGAAGAGCTGCACCTGCTGCCGGGGGTACGCTTTGCTGTCGATTCCTACGTCACCTTTGCGCGGACAATGCCATGGGTCGAGGGTATCGCGTCATCATTGACCGAACTGTTCGCCCCACAGGCGATGGCGATGCGCACGGCCGCGCTGAGAAAGTACTATTCGTGGATCGATCAGCATGCTCTAGGATACTTTGACTCCCGGATAGATCGGGCGCGACAGGAATGCGCAGATGCACTGGATATCGTGTTATCGCACTGCGCATCGAGGGACAGTCAAGACGCCGCTATGCGCGCGCTGGCGTTCAAGACCGACGTGCTGTGGAGCATGCTCGACGCGATCGAGCATTCGCTGCAGGCGCTTCGGTGACGAAGGCGTTGTCGCTCACCGACCGGCCGCAGCTGCGCCGCGGAGTGCGCACCGGGACTGATCCGCTCAGCAGTGAGACGGTGCTGCTGTTCCCCGAAGGTGTGCTCATCATGAACGAGACGGCAGCTGCCGTCGTCCGGCAGTGCGACGGCAGCCACAGTGTGGCTGACCTGGTCCAGTCGATCAGCGAGGTGTACGACAACGTCGCAGTCACCGACGTCCTGTCGCTGTTGCAGGATCTGATCGCCCAGGGTCTGCTGGTGGCCAGCAGTGGATAGACCACTCGGTCTGCTCGCCGAGCTGACCTATCGCTGCCCACTGCACTGCCCGTACTGCTCCAATCCCGTTGCGGTCCCGGAAGCAGTGGAGTTGGGGTTGGACGAGTGGTTCCGCGTGCTGGACGAGGCTCGGCAGCTCGGCGTGCTGCAACTGCACCTCACCGGAGGTGAGCCGCTGGCTCGGCCCGACCTGACCCAGCTCGTCGCACGGGCCCGCGATCTAGGCTTCTACATCAACCTAGTCACCAGTGGGGTAGGCCTCGACGAGCGGCGCGCAGCCGAACTCGCGCAGGCCGGGCTTGACCACGTCCAACTCAGCATCCAGGGCGCCGATCCCACGGCCGCCGACGAGGTGGCAGGTGCCCGCGTCTGGGGCCGCAAAATGGCGGCCGCCCGAGTGGTCACGGCGCTGGAGCTGCCGCTGACGCTCAACGTCGTTCTGCATCGAGGGAACATCGGCCACATCGAGTCGCTGGTGGACCTCGCCGCGGCGCTGGGTGCAGACCGGCTCGAGCTCGCGCATACGCAGTACTACGGCTGGGCACTACTCAACCGGTCAGCGCTGCTACCGACACCCGAGCAGGTCGTCGCCACGGAGCAAGCCCTCGCGCAAGCGCGAGCGACGCACGGTGACGTGCTTGAGATCCTTTATGTCGTTGCGGATTACCACGAGCCGTACCCCAAACCGTGCATGCACGGCTGGGGACGACGACACATCGTCATCGCGCCCGACGGTCGGGTACTACCGTGCCCGGCAGCAGGGCAGATCACCGGACTCGATATCGACAACGTGCGGGAGCGCTCCCTGAGCATGATCTGGCACCACTCAACGGCCTTCACAAGGTTCCGCGGGTCGGCGTGGATGCCAGAGCCGTGCCGGAGCTGCCCGCGCAAGGAGATCGACTTCGGCGGTTGCCGCTGCCAGGCTTTCCAACTCACTGGTGACGCCGCACGGGCGGACCCGGTGTGCCCGCTGTCGCCTGACCATCACCTGATCCGAGCGATCATCGATGCCACCGGACCGCCGCTGCCACTACGCCCACGGGTGAATCCTCTCCCTACTCGGATAGTGGATCACCAACCCAATAATAGATCGACATCATCAGCGGTCCCATCGGGAAAGACGTCCACCAGCCATGGAGAAAGCGTAACGTAGCGTCATCGCTGGGCGACTCAAATGTTACCCCGATTTTAATTCCGAGGTGGTTGCACGCCACGCCGACGGCGGGCAGGGTGGTGAGTGCACGGCTTATCCAGCATCCCCGAGAGCCGGGAGCACCGATAAATGCCTACGCATATCAAAGACAACCAGCGGGTAACCGACGCCCGTGATGGCCGAGACACCCACCCGATCCTCGACGCGGCCGGCCGGGCTACCGAACAAGCCCACGCCGCCGCGGACACGACCATCCAGCGGGCGCAGGACTCGATGGCTCAGCTCGTGCGCCGGGGGCTGGACACCTCACTCAAATCGGTTCAGGTGTGGGCTGACCTAGCCCGACAGGTTGGCCCCAACGCGCTGGGCTCCCCCGTTAGCGCGACGATGGCCGCCCGTGCTCACGATCCCTTTGTGATGTTGCTCGCAGCTCAGCGTGAGGTGGTCGGTGAGCTCGTCGCCACCCAACGTCAACTCACGCAACAGGTCTTCCACGCCAGCGCCGGCGACGACCGTGTCTTCCCGTAGGATGACAACCCCAAGCTAGCGGAATCTCACAAACGCCGATACTGGTACACAGGCAACGTGAGGATACGTAGTGGGGGAATCCAGAAGATGGGCACGCGCTGAGGAATTGACCCTTTTTGCCTTTACAAGAAGGTAACGAAGGGCGGTGCCTGCGCTCCAACTGGCCCTAGGGATACGCCGACGGCGACGATTCGCGATCACACCGATGTTCTCGCGACCGAGCGGACGCCACCGCCCTCAGTGCGATCGCAATGTCCGGCTTGACCACCCTGTCGAGCTTCGGCTCAAACAGCAACGACTATCCAGAAGGTGGTTCCGCAATGAGCAACCCCCTGCAACTCGCCCACCAGTGGTGGGCCGCCCTCGACCAGACCGACCGGCAACGGGTCTGGGACAGCCGGCACAGCTACCTCGCCGGCGACCTGGTGGAAAGCATGGCCAACGCCGGCGTGCCCGTCGTCAGCGACGGCCGTTGGTCCTGCGTCAGCGTCGGACCCACCGGCTTCACCGTGCCTACCGCTGTCCAACAACTCCTCCAGGGTCTGGACGGAGACCACCTACTGGGACACGCGTAGGCAACCCGCTGGGTGGCACCCGGCCGATCTTGCAGCCGTGCGGGCACTACAGGTCCCGTGACCAGTCCTGCCCGATGAGGTCCTGGCCGAAGCTGTGGTGAGCGTTCTCCTCGTCGAGGTGGAAACCCGGCACGCACATAGATGCGGCGAGCATCGGTAAGCACATCGTTGGTCCACAGCGTGATCCGCGAGTAGCCCACCCGCCGCGCGAACCGCAGGCACTCCCCGACCAATCGGCCCCCGATGCCCAGACCCCGCGCGGACGGCTCGACCAGCAGCCGCAGCTTCGCGGTGGCCTCGTCGACGGCCACACAGAACACGCAGCCGACCTGTTCGCCATCGATCTCGGCGATCCATGCTCGCTCGCGTCTGGGGGGTCGTGGTTATCACCGTAGTCGGCTACCACGCGGGCGACGAGGGCCTCGAAACTGGCGTCCCAGCCGTACTCCGCGGCGTAGAGAGCACCGTGCCGAGCCCCCACCCAACCCAGATCTCCGGGATCCGGTGGGCGCAACAGGTAGCCGGGTGGGCGGGGGTGTGCCCGAGTATCTCCCGGATGGTGTTCATGGCGTTGATCAACCGGAGCTGCTCTGGGACGTCCAGCGGCTGAATCAGCTCCTCCACGGTCGCGACCTGGCGGCCGTCCAGTTCCTCGAACGCCGTATGGCCCTGATCGGTGAGGCGGATGACCTGTCGTCGGGCATCAACGGTGGACTGCTCACGAGACACCAGACCGTCGGCGCTGAAACGGGCCATGATCCGGCTCAGACAACCAGCGTCGAGATCCAGCAGACGCCTTAGTTGCGCAGTCTCGATGCTGTCGCCCTGCGCCAGTTCGTACAGCACCCGTGCTTCCACCAGTGAGTACGGCGTGCCGACCAGCCCGGCCTGCAACAATCCGATGACGCGGGTATAGAAGCGGTTGAAGGCACGTACCTCCGCCACCGCTCCGAGCTCACGATCGAGTCGGAGAAATTTCTTGATGGCGGCAGCTGTTTCGTTGACACAGTCAAATGGTAGCGGAGCTGGTGTCGACTGTTGCTGGGCAACGCCAGCTGGGCCAGTCCCCGCCACATGACAACGGACAGACGCGACATGAACTTCAGCCTCCAGGATCAAGTCAGCGGGTCGTGAGTGCGTAACAGTGTTACAGCACTCAACGCCACTCACGAGGAAGGATGGTGCGGTGAGGCGGATCGGGATCGAGGAGCGCCGGGCGCGGCTCGGTGTGCGGCACCACCTTGTGGCGAACGCGCAAGCCAGCACCGTCGTCGAGGTAGCTCAGGGCCTGGTGGGCCTGCACGGCACTGATCCCGCCTCGGTTTATCTGGCCGCACGTACCCGGATGCGCACCGGCGAACCGAGCGTCATCGGACATGCGCTTTACGACGAGCGGTCGCTGGTCCGGATGCTTGGCATGCGCCGGACGATGTTCGTTTTCCCGGTCGATCTGGTACCGGTGGTGCAGGCAGCCTGCACCCGCAAGATTGCGGTGCAGGAGCGGCGCCGGTTGGTCCAGCATCTCGACCAGGCCGAGGTCGCTGCCGACCCCGGCACCTGGCTGAAGGACGTCGAGGAGTCCACCCTGCGCGCACTGCGGGCCAGGGGTGAGGCGACCGCGGCTGAACTGTCCGAAGACGAATCCCGCCTACGCACGTCACTCCTGATGGCCGAGGGTAAGCCGTATCAGGCGAGGCAGAATATCTGCACTCGGGTGCTGTTTCTGCTCGCCGCGGACGGTCGGATCGTCCGCGGGCGACCCCTTGGCTCCTGGACATCTAGCCAGTACCGCTGGTCACTGCTGCAGGCTTGGCTGCCGGGTGCGGTGCCCAATCCGTCGACTGAGGTCGCCCAGCTGGAGTTGGCCCGCCGGTGGCTTGCCGCATTCGGACCAGGCACCGTCGCCGACCTACAGTGGTGGTCCGGATGGACGGCCGGCGACACCCGCCGCGCGCTGGCCCAGCTGGACGTTGCGGAGGTTGACCTTGGCGCGACGACCGGGTTGGTCCTCGCCGACGACCTCGAGCCGGTAACCGCCCCCACGCCGTGGGCCGCATTGCTGCCCGCTCTCGACCCGACCGCAATGGGTTGGTCGAATCGCAGCTGGTTCCTGGGCGGTCATGCTTCGACGCTGTTCGATCGGTCCGGCAACATCGGTCCGACCGTCTGGTGGGACGGCCGGACCGTCGGCGGTTGGGCGCAACGAAAGACCGGCGAGATCACGTTCCGGCTGCTCGAAGACGTCGGCCGCGATGCGGTCGCTGCAGTGACGGCAGCAGCGCAACGGCTCAGCGACTGGATGGGGCCAGTCCGGGTCACGCCCCGCTTCCGGACTCCGCTGGAGCGAGAGCTGACTGTATGAGGCCGGTATAAGGGCTCGGTGGGGGTATAAGGGCTCGGTGGGCGCGAGAGCTCCTCAAGCGGCGCGTCGGGTGGAGCGGCGACGGGCGGTCCGTCGTGGTCCGCGGCGGGAGGCGTCGACGACACCGTCTCGTCGGCCCCTGGAGGGCGCCCCGCTGGTCACCCTGACCGTCTGGGCCATCGGAGTAACCAGCGGGGCCGGCGGGCCGATGAGTGCGGTGATCTGCTCGGCACCGGGACGAACCCGTGCTGTCGCCGGCCTGATGCCGGCCATCCGAGTCAGTGTCCGCACCTCCCCGGATTGCTCCGGGGTGGACAGAGTGACCACGATCCCGTCGGCGCCTGCCCTGGCCGTGCGTCCGGAGCGGTGCAGGTAAGCCTTGTACTCGGCAGGAGGATCCACATGCACCACCAAGCCGATCTCATCGACGTGGATGCCGCGGGCGGCAATGTCCGTAGCCACCAGCACGCGGGCGCTACCCGTGCTGAATGCTGCGAGGTTCCGTGCCCTGGCGTTTTGCGACAGGTTCCCATGCAGCTCCACAGCCGGTAGCCCGGCGGCGGTCAACTGCTTGGCAAGCTTCTTCGCAGCGTGCTTGGTGCGAGTGAACAGCAGGCTGCGGCGCTGGCCAGAGGCGAGCTCGCGGATCACCGAAGACTTGTCGGCATGCTCGACGGTGAACACGTGGTGCTCCATCGTGGACGCCGGTGCCGCCGGGGGATCGACCGAGTGCACCACCGGATTGGTCAGGTAGCGGCGTACCAGCACGTCCACGGCGCCGTCCAGGGTCGCTGAGAACAACAGCCGCTGGGTTCCCGACGGAGTGCGGTTCAGCAATCTGCTTACCGCCGGCAGAAATCCTAAATCGGCCATGTGGTCGGCCTCATCCAGTACCGTGACCTCAACCGAATCAAGGTGCACGCGGCCCTGGGCGATAAGATCCTCCAAGCGGCCGGGGCAGGCGATGAGGACGTCGATCCCGCCACGCAGCGCGGCCACCTGCCCACCTTGGCCGACGCCGCCATAGACCGTGGTGATCCGCTGCCCGAGGGCGGCCGCCAGCGGGGCGAAGGTGTCGGCAACCTGGTTGGCCAGCTCCCGGGTGGGCACCAGCACTAGCGCGCGCGGGCGGCCGGCGGTGCGGCGCAACCCCGATCGGGCCAGCGCAGTGGTCGTGGGAATCGCGAAGGCAAGCGTCTTGCCGCTTCCGGTTCGGCCGCGACCGAGCACATCACGGCCGGCGAGTGCGTCGGGCAGTGTCGCGGCCTGGATCGGGAACGCTGTGGTGATGCTGCACCGTGCCAGCACGGTGAGTAGTTCCGCGCAGACGCCGAGATCACGGAAGCTGCTCGGTGCTGTCCCTTGACAGTCCGGATCGGGTTGTTTCGAAGGCATGCGGAGGCAATCCTCTCCTGGAGGGATGGGTGGCCGCTGATGCGTGGCCACCCGCAGTCCCACACGCGGAGAACCTCTTGCGCCATGAGAGCGCGTCGCAGTCGACCTCGGCCGCACCAGTATCGGTGCGAGCAACGTGAGTCCATTATGCCCGACCTCATCGACACGCTGCGCCAGCCCCCCACCACAAGCCGTGAGTTGGGTGCTCGGCTCAGTCCGGCCAGGTTTGTCACGGTCGCGAGATGGGTACCCCTCGATCGAGCTCGGAGACGGTCGACCAGCGAGGACGGTGTTGGAGATGACGGATACCCGACGACTTCCGAGGCCGGTCGCCAGCGAATGGGATTGGCAGCTCAAGGGTGCTTGCCAAGATCTGAACAGCAGCGTCTTCTTCCATCCAGACGGAGAACGGGGGTCGGCACGGGCCCGGCGCGCCGATCGTGCCAAGGCGATCTGTCAACGTTGCCCGGTCTTGGAGCAGTGCCGCCGCCACGCGCTGGCAGTGCGGGAGCCCTACGGAGTCTGGGGAGGCTTGACTGAGGAAGAGCGGCGCGAGTTGTGGACCGGTCGGCAACTGTTGGCGGGTTGACTGCCTTCTTCACTAACAGTCTCTGACCCGAATCCGCAAGTAATAGGGCGACACGCGCCCGGAGTTGGCGATGGGTGTCGCTCTGACCTGGGATGATGTCGGTTGCGAAGCAACAAAACATCTCAGGGAGAGGACACCCATCGGGTG
>JBOHHF010000413.1:0-17598 GCA_050700495.1 Pseudonocardiaceae bacterium | reverse complement strand
GATCAGCGCATCGGCCGCCCGGTAGTGGTCCACCTCGCCCACGACGACTCGCTTGGCCAGCCCGGGGAGTAGCAGGTCGCCGCGGCGAATGTCGCCGAGCTTCGCACGTAGCGCAGCCAGCGCGATGGCCTCGATCTCGGCCTCGGCGCGGCGCTGCCGGCGGGCGTCCAGTTCCCCATGTCCGCGCATCCAGCCGCGGTGCTCCTCGATCGCATCGACGAGGTCGTCGACGCCCTCGGCCTTGGTGGCCACGGTGCGGATGATCGGCGGCCGCCAACTCGGGCCCGCCTGGCCCCGGCGGCTCAGCGACATCATGTACTTGAGGTCCCGGACGGTCTGGTCGGCCCCATCCCGATCGGCCTTGTTCACCACGAAGACGTCGGCGACCTCGAGGATTCCGGCCTTGGCCGCCTGGATCCCGTCACCCATCCCCGGCGCCAGCAACACCACGGTGGTGTCGGCCAGCGACACCACCTCCACCTCGGACTGGCCGACCCCGACGGTCTCCACCAGCACCACGTCGCAGCCCGCGGCGTCGAGTACCCGCAGCGCCTGCGGGGTGGCCCAGGCGGTGCCCCCCAGGTGCCCACGAGTGGCCATCGAGCGGATGAAGACACCGTCGTCGAGCGCGTGGGCCTGCATCCGCACCCGGTCACCCAGCAGGGCACCGCCGGAGAACGGTGAGGACGGGTCGACGGCCAGCACGCCGACCTTCTTACCGGCTGTCCGCAGCGCAGTGACCAGCACGTTGACGGACGTCGACTTGCCCACCCCGGGTGCGCCGGTGACGCCGACGACCTGCGCCCGGCCGGTGTAGGGAGCCAGGGCGGCGGCGACATCGCGCAGTTCCGGGGCACCGTCCTCGACCAGCGAGATCAGCCGGGCGACCGCCCGGGGTTGGCCGTTCCGGGCGCCGACGACCAGCTCAGCGATATCGAATGGGCGCCGACTCACGCTGCATTATCGCCGGGGACCCGCAGGATCAGCGCGTCACCCTGGCCACCGCCGCCACACAGCGAGGCCGCACCCACCCCGCCACCCCGCCGGCGAAGCTCCATCGCCAGGTGCAGCGCCAGCCGGGCGCCGGACGCGCCGATCGGGTGCCCCAGCGCGATCGCCCCGCCATTGGGATTGACCCGCGCCGGGTCGATGCCGAGCTTGCGGGTGGACACCACGCCCACCGCGGCGAACGCCTCGTTGATCTCCACGATGTCGAGGTCGCTCACCGCGATGCCCTCCTTACGGCAGGCCGCCAGCACTGCGTTGGCGGGCTGCTCATGCAGGCTGGAGTCGTCGGGGCCGGCCACCATGCCGTGCGCGCCGATCTCGGCCAGCCAGCTCAGGCCCAGCTCGGCCGCCTTGGTCTTGCTCATTACCACGACCGCGGCCGCCCCGTCACTGATCGGCGACGACGAGCCGGCGGTGATGGTGCCGTCAGCGGAGAACGCGGGGCGCAGCTTGCCCAGCCCTGCAGCGGTGGTGTCCGGGCGGATGCCCTCGTCGGCCGACACCACGACGGGGTCGCCCTTGCGCTGCGGAACGGTCACCGGAGTGATCTCCGCGGCGAACAGGCCACTGTCCACCGCACGCCCGGCCCGCTGATGCGACTGCGCGGCGAACTCGTCCTGCTCGGCCCGGGTCAGCTGGTGGCCCGCGCTGTGCTTCTCGGTGGAGGCGCCCATCGAGACCTGGTCGAACGAGTCGTACAGGCCGTCATAGGCCATGTGGTCGGTCATCGTGACGTCGCCGTACTTGAACCCGGCGCGGGACTTGGGCAGCAGGTGCGGCGCCTGGGTCATCGACTCCTGCCCACCGGCCACGATGATATCGAACTCACCGGCCCGGATCAGCTGGTCGGCCATCGCGATCGCATTCAACCCGGACAGGCACACCTTATTGATGGTCAGGGCCGGCACGTCCATCCCGATGCCGGCGTTGACTGCCGCCTGACGCGCCGGGATCTGGCCCGCGCCTGCCGTCAACACCTGACCCATGATCACGTACTGCACCTGCTCCGGTGCCACGCCGGCGCGTTCGAGTGCGCTCTTGATGGCGAACCCACCGAGCTGGGCGGCCGAGAAGTCCTTGAGCTGGCCGAGCAGCCGACCCATCGGGGTGCGGGCTCCGGCCACGATGACGGACACGGTCATGGTGCTACCTCCGGCGTGACGACGCGGGTGACCAGGGGGATACGGGGGAGTCTTGCGACCTTACCGCGCACGACGGCCACCGCACCCTGGTGACGACGAGCACACCCCAACTGGTCCTACGCTGCGAACCATGCAGCAACTCCAGCCCTTCGTCACGGCGATCGACCACGTGGGCATCGCGGTACCCGATTTCGCTGCCGCCGTCGAGTTCCACCGGGTCACGTTCGGATTGGAGCTGGTCCACGAGGAGATCAACGAGGAGCAGGGGGTGCACGAGGGCATGCTGCGCGCTCCCGGCGACCCGGGCACCGGCGCTGCGGTGCAGCTGCTCGCCCCGCTGGGCTCGGCGTCCACCATCGCCAAGTTCCTGGACCGCAACGGCCCCGGGCTGCAGCAGCTGGCCTACCGGGTCACCGACATCGAGTCGGCCATGGCGGCGCTACGCGCGACCGGCGTGCGGCTGCTCTACGACACGCCACGGCGCGGCACCGCGGGTTCCCGGATCAATTTCGTGCACCCCAAAGACGCCGGTGGCGTGCTGGTCGAGCTGGTGGAACCAGCGCAGGACCCCTAGCTGAGCTGCGAGGATCCATCATGTGAGCACCTCCGCGACACCGGTGTGGGCCGTCGCCAGCACGCCGATCGACGACCGTGACGCGCGGTACCTGCTACGGCTGTACTTCACCGAGATGGCCAGCCGTTACTTCGGCCGGGTGGCTACCGACGAGGAGATCGACGCCGCGATGCTCGAGGATCCCAGTGCCGACCTTGTGCCGCCCGACGGCCTGTTCCTGCTTGCCCGCCGGGCAGGTGATCCCGCAGGTTGCGTCGGCCTACGACGGCTCAGCACCGAGATCGCCGAAATCACCCGCATGTTCATCCGCGCCAACGCCCGCCGGCATGGCGGCGGCTCCGCACTGCTCACCGCTGTTGAAAGCGGCGCCCGACAGCTGGGCGCCAGCATCGTCCGCCTCGACACCCGTCACGACCTGGTCGAAGCCCGCAACCTTTACGCCAAGCACGGGTACGTGGAGATCCCCGCCTACTCTCAAGGCCCCTACGCCGACCACTGGTTCGAAAAGCGCCTCACCTAAGTTCCAGCCGACCCTTCCGGACTGCCTGATAGCGAGTCGTGGCGGCAGGTGCGCCGATGCGTCATGATCGGCGCATGGATCATGACGATGCGGTGGCCTTCGCCGACGGCTGGGTGAATGCCTGGAACTCCCACGATCTTGAGAAGATCCTGAGCCATTTCGCCGACAACGTGGTCTTCACCTCGCCGGTCGCCGCCCAGTTTCTGGACGGCAGCGACGGTGTGATCCGCGGTAAGACTGCGCTGAGGGCGTACTGGGCCGAGGGACTTCGACGCATCCCCGACCTGCACTTCGAGGTGGTGGGTGTCTACGTCGGAGTGAACACGCTGGCGATCAACTACCGCAACCAGCTGGGGCGGCTGGTCAACGAGGTCCTGATCTTTGACGGCTCACTGGTGACGCAAGGGCACGGGACCTACCTTGGCGCCGGCGCCAACCCCGCCGGGGTGAACGAGTCGGGAGCTGCCTCACCGTCCTGAACTGCTCGGCGCGCGTGACCTGAAGGAGTCACTGGCGGCACTCAGGCACAACCTCACCATCAACCGCCGGAGGTCAGCTGAGGCCCTGGGTGAGGGCGACGGAATCCGGGACCTGGACGACATCAAGCACGGTGAGCGGCATGATCCCGAGGATCTGCCCGATCACGTAATGGGCCGACATCATCGCTCCCTCCTGCCACCCGGGCAGGGGAGATGCCTGGTCGCCCACGACATAGAAACGGCCGTCGCCCTCGGGCTGGAGCAGTTGCTTGTAGGCGATCATGTGGTCGGGATTCGTCGGATCCCAGGCGGCCCAGCCGCCCAACTGGCGCGGAACCCTGTGCCACGCGACGGAGATGCCTAGGCTGGGGGGAACGATGTCCTCGTCCTCGAATTCCGGGTGCAGCTCGATCGCGCCCTTACGGGCTTCTTCCAGGCGTTTCTGGGGATCCAGTTCGCCCAGGTTTTCGGCGTTCTCTCCGAAATTGTAGGCGCCCGTCAGGGTCCCCCTCGACGAGAAATAGTCGTTGGACGGGTACCACATTTGTGTGATGTTGTGGTCGGTCCAGCTGATGCCGCCGTAGATCGCGTTCTGGTCGTCCTCCCAGAAGCGTTTGTTGGCCTGCCAGCCCACCTTGCAGGTGGGCGCGAAGCCTACGGCCTCGATCGCATCCCTGAAGTCCTGCGAGAAATTGGACAGGGAGATGGCCCGGAGCACCGGCAGTGGGATGCTGCTCACGCAGTAGTCCGCCACCTGCGTGTACGTCTCTCCTTCGTGCAGGTACTCGACCACGACACCCCCCTCCTCGGGGAGCGTGATCGCGGTGACCTCAGCTTCGAGCCTGATGATCTCCCTGCCGAACTCCTCCGTGATCCTCTCCGTGAACGCTTTGACGATCTTGTCCATGCCGCCGACCGGCTGGAACAGCGTGGCCTGCCACAGATAGTCGACCGGCTGGTAGAAGCTTGCCTTCCAGAACTCCGACTTCACCAGCTCCCTGAAATCGAGGGGTAACACGGGCCTTGGGAATCCGTGGACGTCGAGCTCTTCCGCGTACCCGGACCGAGTGGAGCCGTGGTATTCACCGTTCACGTCCAGCACGCCGAAAACCCGCAGCAGGTCGCGCAGACTCTCGGTGAATTCGTCATCCTTCGTCAGCGTCTCGGCGAGGAGTGCCGCAAGATAGCCACGGACATCGTTGGCGACCTGGCGATTGCGCCAGCGCACTGATGTGCTTTTCGAGAGACGGACGAGATTCGCCGTGGTCTCCATGATGTACGGCTCCAGGGTTACCTGGAAATCGTGGCAGTACTTCAGCACCCGACGGTGGTGGTACGGGATACGGCCGGGACCAAGGTTGAAATAGAGTTGGTCGTCGAAGGAACACGTGTACGTCTGTACGGGGGTTCCCGTCGGGCCGATCTCGTAGAGCTTGTCACCCCTGCGGGCGGTGCGGTTGCGGCCGCCGGTCCGGTTCTGCGCGTCGAGGACCGTGCACGCGTAACCAAGTTTGCTCAGCTCGTAAGCCGCAGTCAGGCCGGAGATCCCGGCTCCGAGGACGAGTACCGACTGGCCCTCGCGCGGGGCGGCCGGCAGGTCCAGTGCGCCCGTCCAGCCGGTCGCCTCGGGCCCCGACGCACCGATCATGGCCTGGTACAGCGCCTGCGCGGCCTTGTTGGCCGGCTCTTCAACGCTCATTCTTCCACCCCTTACTGCCGACGCGGATTCTGATTCGGCGAGCGCTGGCCTGGCCGTCTCTTCGCGCGCCCAGTGCGAGACGGCTCCGGCCCCTCGTGGCACCACGCGTCTCCCTCTGGCACTCACCCCCGTGTCCCGACATGGTAACTCTGTGATGTATCGAGGGAAACGAGTTCTGCATCGAACGCAGTGCCGCGGAACGCGCCAGTTGAAGCACTGCGGTGACGGCTGCCGACCGCGCTGAGGACAGTGAACGCGTGGAGGTGCACTGTTAGCTCATGGATGACGTCTACCTGGACCGGCTTGACGCCTTGGAGCAGATCTGGCAGATCTGGGCTCAGCTCGGCGACAGCCTGACGGAGGAGCAGTGGTCGGCAGCGACCCGGTGCCCCGGCTGGGATGTGGCTGCCCTGTATGCGCATTACTCCTTATTCCCGCTGCTCATGAGCGCGGCGCTGCCGCTGCCGGACGGCCCGGTCGGGGAGCCCGTGACGGCCGTCGAGATCGTCAGGCGGTTCAACGCCCCGGGTGGGGCTGCGCACACCATGGCCGAGACAGTGGCGGACTGGGCGGTCTCGGAGGCCGCTGCGCACACCAGAAGGGAACTGGTCGACCGGTTCAGCGTGCACGGCCCACGCGCGCTCCAGAGGCTGCGCCAAGCCGAGGCGACCACGGTCATGCCCTGGCCCGTCTCCGGTGCCGTTATCACGCTCGTGGAGGCGCTACGGATCGTATTGATGGAAGCGACCGTTCACCTCCTCGACCTGCAGCGCGCTCTCGACCACCCACCGGTCGTGCCGGCGCCGGCGCTGCAGGACACCGTGCAGCTGCTGGCAGAGCTCGCCCCTGCCGTCGAGTTGATCGAGGCCGCGACCGGCCGCTCGACGCATTCCCCGCTGCCCGTGCTGCGCTAACCAGTCCTGAGCTCGGCGAAGCGGTCGGTGGCCGTGATGAGATGTGCGGTCATCTCCGGCCCGCCGAAATGGCCGGTGTTGACGAGGTGCAGCTCGGCGTCGGGCCAGGCCTGGGCGAGTTCCCAGGCCGTCATGGGCGGCCCGCCGAGGTCAAGGCGGCCGTGCACCAAGACGCCGGGGATACCAGCGAGCCGACCGGCCTCGCGCAACAGGATGCCGTCCGCAAGCCAGGCGTGGTGGTGGAAGTAATGGGTCACGATCCGGGCGAAGGCCATGCGGACCCTTGCGTCTTGGTAGCGCGGGTGGGGCTGGTGGCCCTCCTCCAGCGACACGACAGCGTCCTCCCAGGCCATCCAGTCACGGGCGGCCTGCTCGCGGACCCCGGGATCGGCGTTGTTGAGCAGGTGGTAATAGGCGGCGACCAGGTCGCCGTCCCGGTCGAGTTCGGGCACACCGGCACGGAACCGGGCCCATTCCCGGGGAAAGAACCGGCCGACGCCGTGGTAGAGCCACTGGATGTCCGCCGGGCGTGTCATGGTGACAGAGGCGAGCACGATCTCGCTGACCCGCTGCGGGTGGCGCTGCGCGTAGGCGAGCGCGAGGGTGGCTCCCCACGAGGCTCCCCACACCAGCCACCGCTGGATGCCGAGGTGTTCACGCAGCAGCTCGATATCGGCGATCAGGTGGTGGGTCGTGTTGGTGGCCAGATCGGTGGCGGGGTCGCTGGCGTGCGGTGTGCTGCGACCCGCGCCGCGCTGGTCGAGCAGCACGATCCGGTAGGCGTCGGGGTCGAGGTTGCGCCGGTAACCGGGAGTGCAGCCGGAACCAGGACCGCCGTGCAGCATGACCGCGGGCTTGCCGTCCGGGTTGCCGCAGACTTCCCAGTACACCCGCTGACCGTCACCCACGTCGAGCATCCCATGCTCGTACGGTTCGATCTCGGGATAGTGACCCGCCATGGATGTTCCCTTCCGACTGGTTCGCGGCTGATCATCAAATCGGTATGGTGGCCGGAGTGACGGCGAAGCGCCAGGTCAGGCAGGAGCGACGAGGTCGACGGTGGGGAAGTAGGTGCGGTAGCGGGCAGCGTCCCGGGTAAGCAGCTGCAATCCCAGTACCGCGGCATGGGCGCCGATGAAGAAATCGGGCAGGATCGAGGCACGCTGGCCCCCTCGGCGCCGATAGTCCCGGTAGCACGTGGCAGCGAGGAACGCGGCGGCCCAGGGCAAGTTGCCGCGGACGAACCGGTCCGGGGTCAGCACCGCGTCAAGCGCCTCGATTGCGGAGAACCGGTAGGCCACCTCACCGTAGACAACCTGGTTCACCACCACGGGACCCTGGTCGAGTGCCTCGGCGAGGCGGGCCCGCGACCATTCAGCCCATTCCGGATCCTGGGTGAACAGGTCGAGCAGCACGTTCGAATCGACCAGGGTCGCGGGTCGCTGCTTAGTCACCACGGGTCATCGCCATGATCTCGTCGGTGGTGAGGTCCACATCCCCCTTGCCGAGTAATGCCTCCACCACGCGCTGGCCTCGGGTCCGTGGTTGTCCCGCCGGCACGATGCGCGCAGCACCGTCCTGCACGATGACGTCGACTTCATCCCCGGGTTCGAGGCCGAGTTCTCGCCGCACCTGCTGGGGGATGGTGATCTGGCCCTTACTGGTGATCCGCACCAGGTAAGAGTACCCCTGGTATTACTTCCCCAAGGAAGGTGACCAGCCGCTGAATGGGAACGCATGCAGAGTCGATGGAGCGGTTGCAGCGTCCACGGGCACGTCGGGGCGCTGGTCGCCGCACAGACGCTGGGGCACCGCCACCACTTCGACATCGGCCGGATCACCCACCGGCTCGACGACTGGGCGACCTTGCCCGGCGTCACCAGCACCAGCGGACTGGTGCTGCTCCTCCTCGCCATCCTGCTCGCCGCAGCCGGTGCCGGGGTGACGGTCCAGGCGCTGGGATCGTTCACTGAGCGGGTGTGGCTCGCCGACCGCTGGCAGTCGTGGCTGCCGCCGCTGCGCCGCCTCGCCGAATCCCGCACGAAGAGCCGCAAGCAGCGCTGGACGACCGCAACCACGACCTACCAACGTCAGCTCGACGCCAAGAGCGCGCAACTCGCGCACCGCCGTACGGAAACGTCCGAGCATGGCAGCAGATCCGACGCCACGACCCCGGTCATGCCGAGCAGATGCGAGACCTCCTGGCCTCACCTATGGTCCTCATCCACCCCCTCGATGAGACTGAGGCCGCTCATACCGGGGAGCTGGTCGACGGCCGCGACCTCGACCCAGATGTGGCCGCCGCGCAGGTGGCGAACTGCGCCCGGGCTCGGAACTGGCCAGTGCTGGCAGCCCAGGCGGCTCGCCTGCGGATCATCGACCCGGAACTGACGGTGGAAACCCTGCCAGAGATGTCCTGACCGGATCCAGCGAAGCGCCACCACGTGTCGGTTCACCGCGGACCGGGCCAGCGCGCGGTGGCCATGGCATCCAGCCCTACCATTCTGCGCATGTCGCCGGTGTCTCGTGGTCGTAAGAGCAAGAAGAGTAAGAGCACCTCCGGTCTGCGGGGTGCTGCGCGCCGTCGCACCGATGGCATGCAGGCAGGTCAACCGCGATCGGCGTTCACGGCGATGCAGGCGCTGCTGGGGCCGCCGCAGCGGCCGGCGTGGTTCGATTCCGCGAATAAGGCTGTCCTCGATCGGGCTGACGTCGTCATGGCGGCGCGGGGGCCTCGGGAGCTGGAACAGGTGACGGCGGAGCTGTTGGGCGCCGAGCTGCACCGCGTCCTCCACGAGGAACGCGAGGGGATGTGGTTCAGCTGGTGGTTCGAGGAGCTCACAGAAGCCGCGACGGCTCGGATCCGGGAGGTGGGCCGGGAGGGCGCGTGGGCGCCACCGTGGCGGTTGCTGCACGGTCTCACCTCGATCGGGTCACCGGCGCTGCAGTCCAGAGCGCAGTCGGCGTTGGGCCGCGCCAAGAAGGAGTTGCGGCGTGACGCGGCGGTGCGACAGCAGCCGGATTGGCTGGGGCAGCTGTCGCGGATCACGGCCACCGGTGAGGTGTGGGAGATGCGCGACGCCTACGGCACACGCATCGCGCTGATCGCCGGCTTTTCCTATCCTCGTGGGGTGGATCGCTCGGTGTTCCTGTTCGACATCGACGCGTGCGGGGTCATCGAGATCGTCCATGCGGGTGTCTTCGACGACGTGCCGCAGGCGGCCACCGCGTGGCGAGACCTGGTGGGTGACACAGCGCAGAGCGCGCGCCCGCAGCGGGTCGAGACGGCGCAGCGCCTGCTGTGCCTCGTCCATTGCGATCTCGGAGAAGGGATTCTCCGGGGAACCGAGTCGCGGACGGTGATGGATAACTGGTTCCGGGCGCGCCGCCGGATCGACGATCTCGCGGAGGCGCTGCGAAAGCGGGGGATGCCACTGCCGGCGGCACCATCGCTGTACCACGACCTCGACACGGATTCGATGGCAGCGGCGTTCACCGGCTGGCATGTGCAGCGGCACGGTAGCGAACCCGATCCGGAGGCCGTCGATGCGCTGACGGAGGAGTGGATGGAGGGGGCACTGCCCGACACCTGGCATGCGGTCTCGCCACATCGAGTGGAGTTCCAACTCGCGTTGATCAACGATTGGATCCCTGATGATCCGATCACCGTCGCGGTGAAGGCGCTGTTGCCCGAATGGGTGCGCTGGCACAGTGAGCAGGCCGGCCTATCCGAACACCTGGTCGACCGTGGGGTCGCTGCCGCCGCCGCAGGCAGTGCCCGGACGGCACCGGACTGCGCGGGTCACCGGGTGGCACTGTCACGTCAACCTTGACGAGGATCGTTCAGCGCGGTATGCAGCGCCGCGAGAACATCGATCTCACGGCAGAGCGGTAATGCCTCCGGTTCGGGTAGCTGTATCCAGGTGATCGGGCCGCGGGGGGTGACGGTGGGCGGGAGCAGCAGGGTTCCGGTGACCTGGTGCACGCCGGGTGGCCAGGGCAGCGTCACCCCGAACCGTTCCGCCACTAGCAGGATCCGGTGCTCGGGGGCGTAGGGGTGGGCCAGCACGGGTACCGGGCAACGCCGCGTGGCCAGAATCGCGATCACCTCGGTAGCCAGCAGAACGGGGATGATCAGCGCCAGGGTGTCGCCGTCCAGATTCAGCCGGATCTGGTCGTGACGCAGGGTGACCGGCCAACCCCACGCCTGGTAGCCGGCTGTCGCCGCGAGCGGGTCCGGGTCGACCCGGGTGTCGCCGGTGGTGACCGGTGGCGGCGGGGGGTCACCGGTCACGTGGCTGAGGACGCACACCATGCAAGGCATTCCCCGCCCGGGAGGTACGGGGTCGACGTCCTCGCGGCGCAGCGGCGTCCCGCACAATGCAGTCGCCGCCCCCACCAAGCCCTCGACGGGCAGCGGGACCAGATGCACCGTCCGCGCCGTCTCCCCCGCCACACCGGGCCGGTAGCGGACCAACGTCACCAGCCGGGGGGCGGTCAGCGCGCCCGTCGTCGGCTGCCGTGTCATGCGTCGCTCCTCTCCCGTCCTCCAGGGCGGCGGTGCCGCCGAGCGTGGTGACCGCAGCGGGCCAGCCGCGGACGGTCTGCTGTGGCGTGATCACCTTCGCGGCGGTCCGCCGACGTGGGTAGGCCAGACCGGCTGTCGGCCGTTGCCGTCTGTTGCCATCTGATCGCCAGACGTCACCGTTTCGGCCCAGATGGATCTACGGTGGGCCGACCAACCAGAGGAGAATGAGCGCGATGAGCGAGCAGGAGCCGCCCCGGACGCGGCTGGCGCAGCTGCTGCGGCAACAACACGTCACGCTGGAGGAGTTCCGGAAGAACTATCAGCGGACCGCCAAGGGAACCGCGCTCAGCGAGCGGCAGGCATACCGTTGGGTGACCGGAGAGCTGCGCGGGCTGCCCTATCCGCGGGCGCAGGCCACACTGGAGGGAATGTTCGGCGAGCCGGTGGCCCGGCTACTCGGCCTGCCCTACGGCATCGGTGCACTTGCGCAGAACCGATGCCACCACGAGGCGGTACCGCAGCGGGGCACCGCGCGGGCGGACCGGGAAGGGCAGGTGATCGCGATGAGCGCCGACCGCGCTCGCGATTTCCTCACCCGAATCGAGGAGTCCAACGTCGGAACCGAGACCCTCGCCCAGCTCATTGATGACCTGCGCCGCTTGGTCATTGCCTACGAACACCAGCCACTGCCCACCCTGCTCGGTGAGCTGGTGGACACTCAGGACAGGGCGTTTGTGCTGTTAGAGGGGCGCCAGCGCCCGGAGCAGACCCGGGATCTCTACCTGATCGCCGGGATCGCCTGCGGGCTGATGGCCAGAGCATCACACGATCTCGGTGCCGCCCACGACGCGATGACGCAGGCCCGGACCGGCTACGTGTGCGCCGACAATGCCGGCCACGACGGGTTGCGGGCCTGGACCCGCGGGCTGCAGGCACTGATCACCTATCGGTCCGGGCGGCTGGAGGAGTCGGTGCGCTACGCCCAATCCGGCGCCGAGGCGGCAGCCCGAAGCCACGGCACCGCTGGGGTCTGGCTGGCCAGTAACGAGGCACGGGCGCTGGCCGCGCTGCACCGGCTCGACGACGCGCACGCCGCCCTGGCGCGCGCCGCCGACGCCCGGGACCGGGTGCAGCCCGACGAGCTGGACACCCTCGGCGGGGTGTGCACCTTCAGCCGGCCACGCCAGCTCTACTACGCCGCCGACGCGCTGTCCTGGGGCGGCACCGCCGAGGCCAACCGAACCGAGCGCCTCGCGCTGGACGCGCTGGACGCCTACGCCGGGGCACCGGCCCCAGACCGGGCATTCGGTGGAGTGGCCGGCACCCGCAGCGTGCTGGCCGTCGCCCGGGTGTTCCAGGGTGAGATCGGCGGCGCCGCCGAAGCGCTCGCCCCGGTGCTCGAGCTCCCTGTCGCCCAGCGCATCCACGGGATCGTGACCTCGGTGGAGCACGTCCGCACCGCGTTGCGTTCCGTTGACAACCCCGGCCGGGACGTCACCGAGCTGGCCGGCGCCATCGAGGGCTGGACAGCCGAGCGCCTGACGCCCCCGGAATGACCTGAGGAAGGTCAGACTGTCTTTGTCGATAGCGCGCACCGGCGCCCAGTCCGAGATCCTGTCCCGACGCTGTTGCTCGCCGTTCCTGCTGGTCCATCGGCCTGACACACCGGATCATCCTAGCTGACCCTCTTGATCCCAACCGGTCGAAGCAATTGATCTTGGTGTAGATCGTCGGCGACACACCGTCGATGAGGAGCACCGGGTGGGCTGCCAGCGCAGGATGGTGACCGAGACCGACCGGGAGGAGATCTCCCGCGGAATCGCCGAGGAGCTCGGGGGCACGGTGATTGCCGCGCGGATCGGGCGGTGCCCCAGCGTGGTCAGCCGGGAGATTGCCCGGCACGGCGGGCGGGCCAACTATCGGGCCGTGGTCGCCCGGAGGGTGGCCGCGGAGCACCGTGACAGACCCAAGCCTCGCACGCTGGACGCGTACCCTGAGCTGCGCACGGAGGTGACGATCCGGCTACGGGCGGGACAGTCCCCCGACCAGGTGGCCGGCCGGTTGCGCTACGAGCACCCCGGCCAGAAAGCTCGGCAGGTGTCCCACGAGGCGATCTACACCTGGATCTACGCCCTGCCCAAGGGTGAGCTGGCCCGCCAAAACATCCTGCTGCGCTCCGGGCGCCCGCAGCGCCGAGCGCGCGGCCGTACCCGCTCGCCGGGAGCCCGAATCGTGGGCATGACCAGCATCGACGCCCAGCCCGCCGAGGCCAGCGACCGGGCCGTTCCCGGGCACGGGGAAAGCGACCTGGTGATCGGAAAGGCCAGCAAGACCGCCATCGCGACCCTGGCCGAGCGGACCTCCCGCTACGCGGTGCCCATCGCGCTGCCCACCGGCCGCCGCGATGCCACCACCACCGGCGACGCGCTGATCACCACCGTGACCACCGAACTCAACAACCGACCACGCCGTACCCTGGGCTACCGAACCCCAGCAGAAGCCTTCGCCGACCTTCTAACCAGCCCAATTGCTTCCACCGGCTGACACCAAGCCTACCTGGTCCCGACACCTGGTGCCCGACAGTAACGCGACGACCGCCGAACGCGAGACCTAAGGTATGCGACATCTTCTTCGCGACGACGACGGCTAAGTCGCTGATATGCCCGATCTGAAGCCTGCTCAGCTCTGGCATCGGGTACGTACGTGGTGATCGGGTCGGAGTGATCGACGTGATCGACGTGTAAGTACGGCTCCCGGCCGAACGCGGCTACTGGCGTAGGCCAGGAACACCGAGCAGAGAGTCGTAACCGTTCCGGTGGCGCACTTGGACTACCGGCCCATCCCCAGCCTGGCCTCTTTTGGCACTTCGCAAATGCAGAGCCCACTGGATGTGATCCCCCACGTAATTAGTGACCGCAAGATACGCTTGAAAATCTCGGCTGCAATTGAACCAAGTGCAACCGCGTAACATCCGACACCACCGCGACGATGTAAATCTTCGGAGCGAGCCTCGAAGAGGCCGAACAGTGGGGATCTGGAGCACGAAATGAGTACAACAGGGTCGAGTCCAACGGCAAATAAATTCAAACTTTCGTTCTATTTCTGGCTACCGGCAGGAAGAGATGAATTTGAGCTAGACGGCGGAGATGACCATCACTTTGAAAATACCGCGAATTATCGAGATGGCTTCGAAGGGGCCATTGCGAAATACTTTGAGAAAATCTTGAATGAAAAGCTCAACAAAAATCTTCTAGAGGGTTTTCGATTCGACGCAAACCATAAGCCAAGATTGCAGGACTCCCATCTAGGATTTCGAGAGTTGGCGTTCGAATTTCACTACGAGTTCGAACATGATGAAAATCAAGCCTACAATCTTCCGAAGCAGCTGAGGGGGCGAGCCGTCATTCTCTCCAACGGGCTGTACCTTTGGCAGTTCGACGTCGAGTACCCATCGAACTCGAGCGACCAGGAGATCACCGGGTGGGCCAAGAAATTCCTGCGTGAACACTTTGTCGCGCGGCACATCGCAAAATTGTTTGATTTCGAGTGGACAGAAGAACTCGGACTCCCACTTTCAAGAAATAATGAGCAAACCCCTTCAAAAAATGACGAGAAAATCCCTCGGAGGCCACCTTACGGTGGAGTATTGACCTACTATCAAATTGATCTCTTGTTCAATGGCGTTTTCGACAAAGATGCCCACCCCGCTAACTTTATTAAACCAAGTCCAGACGGCAACGGGGCAGACCGTGGAAAAGCAAATTACAAGGTCCAGGGAATCATCAAGTCAGTGTCGCGCTTTGCCATAATTAATCGTCACTACCCTCTCTTCGGCGACGGAATTTCTTGGGACACCGCTTGCGGGAACACGCTTGAGCAATCCATCTCTATTGAGGTCGACCTGTCCGGAACTACACCGAACACAGACGCGGAGCAGTTGCTGTCTCGTTTCTCGCATACGGGGATGGAGCAGTTCCTTAAAGTAGCGATTTCGTTCGGTCTTATCCACTACAAGGCCGGGCTGGACCACTGTCGAGCACAGTTGACAACCGACTCACTCATGCTCCGGATTCTCAAGACTTCCGGGGAGTTGCGCCGACCATCTCTCCCATCTGTGCTCTCGTCAGCTGACCTTCAGGCTTACACATCAATTGTGGCAGGAAAGTTACCCACATTCCGGTTCTTGCACGGTTTAATTGAAGATCTTGCAAAGACTAGCCTTCCTTTTGAAACACGAAAAGGCAATAAATTAGGCGAGCCTGATGGAGCCGCGTGGGTCTACAGTAAGTTCACGCTGCACAACACCCTCCTGCACTACCAGCTACATGTCGAATCTATCAAAAATGACATTATCGAGATCAATCGCAGTTTAGAAGCCGGGCGGACCGACCAGGTAATCGCAGAGCTAACAGATACCAGAAAATTAACTGAGATCGCGTCGGAATCAGCCAACAAGACGATTCATGAGAGAAACCGCAACCAGCTGGACGAGCTGATGGTGCGCCTGACTCGTTTCGCTTTGCTGTTTTCGTTCGTCCAGGTATACGCGGCCCTCGGCGTATGGTTGATGGACAGTGCATTATCTGACAAGGAATTTCCAGCCAGCATTTTAGGCGCTAGTCCGTGGCAATTGTTGGTGGCACTTGGCCAGTGGCCGGCACTGGCATTCATCATTGTCCTCGTCTATAAGACCTGGGTGAGCCAGCCTGACGATTCGGATGAATCCAGCGAAACGCACGTATTTGACTATTCTTTTCTTCATGCGAAGCTGGTGGGCGAGGATGGATCTGCGCCAATGATAAGAGAGCTTGCTGATCAAATGCCCAGCATTGAGCCGGACGGGAAACCGTTGCCATGCGCAAGCCAGTCATCTTTTCGTGAGACACCTTTGAGCGCCGTCGAGCGAACAAAGTACACGCTAGAAAGCCGTGATTCACCGGAGGGGAACGGAAGTTACGTTTTCTACATTGAAACAGACCGTCGCATAACCCTGCAAAAGATGACAACGGAAGAGGCGATAACAGACGAGTATCTCCGCGAGGTGCGACTGGTTATCAAGAAGCCCGCCGAGGCGAAGTATCCCGTCAAAGTGTATGCGCAGCACATAATTCGCAAGTGCATCGATCATCTCAAATTTGGCAATAACCAGGAGGGTTTAGAGCTTCTTGATGATCAGCTCAATAGGCTTCAGCGTGGTTTGACATGAGTGTGTTCGGTGCGGGTCCGACCCAGCGGGGAGCTGGGTGACCAGAAGCCGCGGGTAAGTGCCGGGCCGGGCGGTCAACTCGTCCCGCGAGCCGATCTCGGCACGTCTTCGCCCGGCTGGTCAACCTGCATGACGTAGCCCATAACGTCGAGGAGGGTACCCGTACCCAGATGCGACTGCAGCAGGTTCTCTACGACCCCCGCTAAGCGCTTCCGCTGCCTGCTCACCGAGGCGGTGCTGTACTACCGCACTGCCCACCGTCCGTGCACCGATCGCCGGCTGCGCCGACACCGAACCCCACGGTGCTCTCTCGCTGCGCTCATGAGTCTGCGGCACAATGTTCAGATGGTCGAGCCGCCGTTCATCGGGGCGATCGCGCTGCCCGATGGCACCGTCATCCGTGGGCGGGGCTGTCGCCAACCCCTGCCCGCTGGGCGGCTGCCCGACTTCGGGCTCTACCTCGGCCGACCACCCGACCAGCAACGGCGCAGCCTGTTCCGGCACCGCGAGCCCTGGCAGCCTGATTGGTCGGCGGACTGGATCGACTGGCCCGACTTCCGCACCCCCCGTGACGACCGGCTCGCCGCCGACCTCATCGAACACGCCTACCTGCTCGCTCGCGCCGGCCACTGCGTCGAAGTCGCCTGCGGCGGCGGCACCGGCCGGACCGGCACCGTCATCGCCTGCATGGCCATCCTCGCCGGCCATCCAGCCGCCGACGCGCTCGCCTGGACCCGACGTCACTATCGGCCCCGAGCAGTCGAGACTCCTGGTCAACGACGCTGGATCGGCTGGTTCGCCACCCACACGCGCGCCCGCTGAGCAGGGAAGAACGAGGCGGCCAGGGCATCCCGAGCCGCGCTACCAACCGGCCAGCTACGTCCGCTGAGGCCAGGGCCCACGTTGACGAGGGCAGCTGGACCCCGGGCGTTGGTCGCCCGGCCAAGACACCGGATGAGACTGAGTGGTCTCTTTCACTCAATCGAAGCGGTAGCGATTGATATACTTATCACGAACCTCGGCGTAGCCGGCCATTCCCGAGCGGGAAGTGGACCTAGGGAAGGACGACTGTGCGAAAGATTCTTGATGCCATCCTTGCCGACGACCTCGACGCCCTCGGCTCGCTTCCGGTGCCGGAAAGCTATCGGGGGATCACCGTCCGCGCGGACGAAGCCGACATGTTCGCCGGAATGCCCAGCCGGGACAAGGATCCGCGGCGGTCGCTGCACCTGGACGAGGTGCCGGTGCCCGAACTGGGTCCTGGCGAGGCACTGGTCGCCGTCATGGCCAGCGCCATCAACTACAACACCGTCTGGACGTCGATCTTCGAGCCGCTGCCCACCTTCGGGTTTCTCAAGCGCTACGGCCGCACCTCCCCGTTGGCCACCCGGCACGACCTGCCCTACCACGTGGTCGGGTCGGACCTGGCCGGGGTGGTGCTGCGCACCGGAGCCGGGGTGAACGCCTGGAACCCCGGCGACGAGGTGGTGGCGCACTGCCTGTCCGTCGAGCTGGAACATCCCGACGG
>JBOHHF010000412.1:0-12750 GCA_050700495.1 Pseudonocardiaceae bacterium | reverse complement strand
ACTAATTTCGCGGCTTCATCCTTGTACTCAGGAGTGTACGACCGACGGTTCTTCGGCACGCATGTCCTCTCTTCCGGGAAAGGAACCCTAGTGGGTTCGCCATCCGGAAGATCGAGGGCCCCTCAATGAGCCGGTTGGTGTTGTACCAGTGGACCCAGGCGGAGGTGATCTCCTCCAGGTCGGCCAGGGTGCGGATGGTGCCGTGCCGGAATGGGGAGCCGTCGCGGATGCATTCGGTCTTGTAGAGCCCGATCGTGGTCTCGGCGAGGGCATTGTCGTAGGCATCGCCCACGCTGCCGATCGAGGGCTGCAGGCCCTGCAGCAGGAGCGTCTCGCCGAACCGGACCGCGGTGTACTGCGAGCCGGCGTTGGAGTGGTGGATCGCACCCTCGGCCAGCGGGTGGCCCTGGCGGCGCCGGTAGCCGGCGGCTTGGCGGATCGCCCGTCGTACGACGGCGCCCTTTTTGCTGGTCGAGCACTCCCAGCCGGGGATCAGCCCGGCGTAGGCGTCGATGACGAACGCGGTGTAGCCGAACCCGCCCCCAGCCATGGGCGCGTAGGTGAAGTCCGCGACATGCAGCAGACCCGGTGCCGCGGCGTGGAACTGCCGGTCGACCAGGTCACTCGGGCGGGCCGCGGCCGGGTCGGCGACGGTGGTGCGCACCCTGTTGGTGCGGGTGACTCCGCGCCACCCGTTGGCGCGCATCAGCCGCTCCACCGTGCACCGGGCCACCTCGATGCCCTCCCGGTTGAGGTGCGCCCACATCTTCGTCGCCCCGTACAGCGACTCCGGCGGCCGGCGGCCCTGCTCATCGGGCTAGTAGACCCCGGACAGCACCTCGGTGATCGTGGCGTCCCACAGCGCCCGCCTCGACGGCGCCCGCGACAGCTGCGCCCAGTAGGTTCTCGGGGCGACCGGCGTGCCCAACTCGGTGAGTGCACGGCAGATCGAAACGACCCCGAACTCCTCACGGTGCCCCGTGATGAACTCGCAGATCAGCGCGACAGCGGGTCGCTCTCCCGCGTGAAGAAAGCCGTCGCCGCCTTCAGGATCTCGATCGTGCGCTCCAACTCGGCGTTCTTGCGCTTCAACGCCCGGATCTCCGCCGCATCCCCGCTGGTCACCCCCGACCGCTGGCCAGCATCAACCTCGACCTGCCGCAACCACTTCCGCAGCGTCTCGGCGTTCATCCCCAACCGGCCAGACACGACCTTGATCGCAGCCCACTCCGTCGGGTAGTCCTCGGCATGGTCGCACACCAGCCGGATCGCCTTCTCCCGGATCTGCCCGTCGTCCTTGCTCGGCATCGCGACATCCTTCCCAATTCGGAAGGTGTGCACGAAACCCGGGGCGGTTCACTGCGTCGTCGTAGCGTTGACGCAGGCCGGCGAGTAGTTGGGGATCGAGCTGGTCGTGCCCGTCGATGGCTTGGGTGACCGGCGGCGGCGGCCTCGCGCAGCACGGTGATGACGTGGGCGGCCCATTGCTGACCAGCACAGTGTGGTCCCGTATCCTGAATGTCGTCGTAGGGAGCACGGTATGTCGACCTTGGTGCGGTACACGCCAGAAGATCGAGTGTTGGACCTGGCCAATCTCAGCCGCAGCGACTACGAGCTTATAGGTGCGCTGAACAGGAACGTTGTCCGTGGCCAGGGGACGCTGATCTGCCCGCAGTCGTCGGCGAACGACGATACTGCGGAGATGTTCATTCGTTTCTCCGAGGGCAAGTACTGGGCGGTGCATTTCCCCGGTGGCGCTCATGGGCGCCATGAGATCTCCATAGAGACCGACGAACATCGACGGCAGAAGGACTACTGGCACCGTGCCGCAGAAGACGCCGGCTATCGAGCGTCAAAGGAGTTTCACACAGGTGGCGGGACCGTCCTCGACGTCGCGATCGACGGCATTCGCCGAACCGGCATTGAGGTGCAGCACTCGTCGATCGAGGTCAAGCTTGTAAAATCTCGCACGACTAAATCTTATCGAGCGGGCTGGTTGTCCGTCTGGTTCCTCGACTCGGACAGGACTCCTGCATGGTTCCACCACGTTCCCGCTGTGGGCTGCAACCGGATCTCATGGGGTGACCTACCGCCCCGCCGGGCCGCGACCGCAGTAGGGCTCACAAAGTTCAGTCCCCTCAAGTGCACGGTGGGTGCATTCGATGCTTGCCCGGTTGGCCGCAAACGACCGTGTGGTGGGTGGCATCCGAAACGGGAGCCATGGGGTGGTCTGACGGTTGACGATGTTGCAGCCATGGAGGCTTATTCACGCGGTCCGGTAGAATTGTAGCTCGATGACGGCGCTGATGGTGTCCGCGAAGGTTGCGAGTGGTCGGCGGTAGTCGGTGTGGAGGATTCTCCAGGTCTTCAGGTGCGCGATCGTCTGTTCGATTCTCCAGCGGATTTTGTTGATGGCGGTGTTGAACTCCTTCTCCCAGTCGAGGAGTTCGCGGTGTGGTGGTTTTTTGATGGGAGTGATCATACCGAGGCCGACGTAACCTTTGTCGCCGATCCAGTTCTCGGTATCGACCCCGTCCAGGACGCCCGAAAGGCGCAACGCGGCGCTGTCGTGGCGGCAGCCGTCGACGGGGTCGGAGATCCAGCGCAGTCGACCGGCCAGGTCACAGACAACCTGGATGTTCAGGCCGGTCGTGTGGTGCTTGCCGGAGTGCAGCTCTGGGTGGTCGTCCCAGCTCCAGCAGCTGACCAAAGGTGCCATCGACGATCAGCTGCTCATCGCTGGGCAGCTCCTCGGCGGTCGGGGTGAACGGACGCATCACCCGTGCCAGCTCAGGCGTGATCGTCGTGATCGCCCGGGAGATCGTCGGCTGGGACACCTCGTAGTACTCCGCCAGTTCCTGCTGCACGTGATTTCTCCGCAGATAGGTCAATGCGACCACAACGGATTTGAACAAGCCCAGGACTGGCGGGTAACCGTCGTCACCGCCAGAACTCACACCGGTCGCATGAACAAGCGTGCACAACTCGGTGATCTCGTCTTTGCTGAAGCCTGTGGTATGGTACATGCGGCGGGCCGTCTTTCGAAGAGTGAGTGTCGGAACTCAATTCTCTCGGAATTCGGTCCGTCGTCCTCTGCGACACGCCGACGCTAATCCATCATCCCTCGCGCGAATAAGCCTCATGGTACCCGCCGAGCAGATACTGCCGATGCGGGACGCCAAGAGAAACGTCCACCTCGTTTCACCAGAAAACCTTGAACTGTACCGCGGGCTCACTGGCCTCATCGATGATTACGCTCCTGACAACTCAGGCCGACGCGGCAAAGCCGCGACGCAAACCATGCAATGCGTTAATCCCGTTCATAACCAGCAGGCACGAACTCGAACTCACTGCGGGTGTGGCCAAGAGATCTACTCACTCGCCCAACTCGTACGGGCACGTGACGACCTCTGCGAAAGGTGCCGCATTAAACTCGGCCACCCCGCTCCCCGCATACCGTCCTGAGCCCGCGGGTATCGTATTCTGGGCCTCTTCACCGGGAGTGTGGCCTGTGTGCCTAAACTGTGAATCGTGTGCTGGGTGGCTTCGGGCGATCAGCTACTGTGCAAATTCAGCACCGGCACTTGGTGCTGGCCGTGAGTAGCGTAGTCGTAGCCCCTTGATTTTCGATGAGCCCCACTGCACCCTTATCTGATCAAGCTTGTCAGGCGCGCTCACTCCATCATTGATCTTGAGCCTGGTGAAGATCATCTCTCGTCCCCATACCTAGTCACGACCGTGTGACCGTTACTCGTTTGCCGTATGCCATGGTCATGTAGCACTCGTTTCATGCTAGTCAGGCCGATGCCGAACGTCTCGGCGACCTGTCTAGCGGTACTTATTCAGGGCGGTGTTATCAATCTTGTGGGACACCCGCTGAGCTGCGACGATCAGTCGTCGTCCAAGATCGCTAAATAAACCTCCTAGCACGCCACCCATGGAGCGGCAGTGCGTTATCGTTCGCGGATCAGCCGGTATGAGGTACCTGAGATCCAAATCCGGTCCTCGTCGTCGAGGTAACAGGCAAGGTGTTCGGGAAGGCTTCGCATGTAAGCGAGGGCGATGCTGGTGAATCGAACCGTGCCGTTGCCGAGGTGGTCTATTCCTTCTGGTTCGTCGAGCATGTCGAGCCAGACAGCGTGGTGCTCGTGCATCTTGGCGGTGTAGTATGTCACGACAGCGCCTGATTCCTTCTCATGGGCAGCTAGGATGTCCCCGTAGCGGGCGCGGTCGAGGACGGCCCGGATGCCCGCTTCGAAGTTCGTCGCGCCGGACACCCTGTCGTAGGGGTAGATATGGGCTGGACGTATCCGGGCATGTGCAGTCCAAAGCATACCCGACGATATTGGCCTGACGAATCCGACCGGCAACTCGTTCGGCGACCCACCCTTTACATAGAGGCACACAAAGTCCCCCTTGTCATCCCGCTCTGATTTGAGGACAAGCTTCCGCCGCTTCAACAGCTTACTAAGGGACGGGCTGATGTTCACCAAGTCCAATGCACCTCCGGCGATCGCGAACCTGCCTTTAAGCTGTATTGTTCCACTGCTACCCAGTTCGCCTTCCAGCCGGGCCGCCACCGCCTGGGTCTGGCGGCGCACCACGTCAGGGTGCAGGCGCCGACGGCTATCGTGTCCGATATGGCCTCTGTCGCCATGCTCCCGGATTCTGCGCCGTGGCCCAGGCAATTCCGTCGGTGAGCCGCGATTTGCATGGTGATGCGAGGTTGACTGGCTGCGGAATGTGAGCGACCGTGTGATCCTAGACGTGTTCGCCGATGCCGAGTCGGAGTTGGGTTTGTTGTGCTCGTTGGGCTGCGGCGCTGGCGCCGTAGTGGCGGGGCATGTCCTCCGATGTCCACCCGAGTAGCAGCATGAGGTCTCCGGTGTCTCCCCCGGCGAGCTTCCACTCGTGGGCGTAGTTGTGCCGCCACCGGTGCGCGTGGACATCAGGCAGGCCCGCAGCCAATCCCCGGCGCCTGAGCATGATCTTGATGCCGTTAGGGGCCAGCCGACGGGCACCACGCTCGGCAAGCCACAACTCCCCCAGCCCAGCACCCTTGCGCTTCGCACGGGCACGCAGATACCGGCTCAACGCCCGACCGGTCTTGGGACCGAACCGCACCCGCCGGTCCTTGCTGCCCTTGCCGTGGTAGCACACCGAATCCGTGCCCAGATCCACATCACCCAGCTGGAGACCGGCGACCTCCGACAGCCGGGCCCCGGTGTTGTACAACAGCCTGATGATCGCCTCATCCCGCAGCGCGGTAAAACCCTTCCCCGCACAAGTGGCCAACACTTTCTTCGTGTCCTCATCCCCGATGATCGGAATCAGCTTCTGCGGAGTCTTCGGCTGACGCACCCGCTCCATCGGCGACCGCTCAATCTCTTCCTCATCATCACGCAGCCATCGGAAAAACTGCCGCAATCCCTTGTGCTTGTTCAACGCCGTGGCCGCCGAACGCGTCTGGATCATCCACGCCTGAAACGACTCCACATGCCCCCGGCTCACCTCAACCGGATCATCAGCAGCCGCCACCACCTCCGGGTCCGGCGAGTACTCCCCCAGATACCGCGCCAACTGAGCCGCAGCCAGCACATAAATGTACCGCGTCGTCTCCGGATAATTCCCCCCCCGCAACGACCGATCCCAATCACCCAGGAGGGTGGTCCAGGCCGGTGACAGGCCGTTGGTGATCTTGTTCAGGTCCAGCAGGGGCATCGGTGGTCTCCGCCGAGTCAAGGAGTCCATGAGCGGCGTGCTCACGGACGACCCTTGGAACAAGATCAGAAAAGAAGGGTCTCCGCAGGCTCTGACCTGCGGAGACCCTTCATGCCGTCGGGACGACAGGATTCGAACCTGCGACCCCTTGACCCCCAGGACGTGGGAGTAGCCATCTATGCAGGTCAATGATGGTGTCAGCGCCGTGCGCACGACCAGTCGACGTGCAGGTCGTCTGCCCACGTGCAAGGCGTGTGGTCCCCAAGTGGTCCCCAACCGCGTTCTTCGTCCCGAACCCAGATCCGTCGTCCGGCGGAGCGTCGTGCCGACCGTCTGCGCTAGTCGCGGTGCCATCCCGTGTCGGCCCGCACGATGGCGTACCGGGTGTCGTGATGCCTTCTCGATGCCTGGCAACCACTGATGATCTTGCACGCTGGGAGCCGTGTGGCATCCCGTCGACAGGCATAGCTCGACCACGCGGCTCCCCGGGGGCAGCATCCCCAGACCTGTGGTCGATCCACTCCGTGACCGCCGGGTTGGGCTGTTGCTCGGGTTCGGGTGACGGTGTCTCAGCTGGTGCCGGGGTGGGCCCGGGGGACGGTGATTGAAACGCCGCCGGTCGCGCAGGCGCTGGCTCGGAACCTGCCAGTTCTGGCCTCACTCGTGTCCTCATCGGACACTTTTCGTGCTGTGTCCTCGACCGATGCCACTCGTCTGGGCTCTCGTGGTGCTGGGGCGTACGCGGCAGTGTTGTCCGGTGACGGCCCGACAGCGGGCGTGGTTCGGGTGTGCGTCGCGACGCACAGGGCTCGATCCTCCTCACGAGAGCCCCGTCTCGCCTGCCGGCTAACGGTGGTGTGGGTGGGAGAAGGCGGAGCGTGTCCAATGAGTCAATCCCCATCCCCCTCGCCTGCGGCTGGCGGCTCAGCCGAGGCTGACGTCGAGTTCACGGACGATCAAGAGAAGTCGTCGGACACGACCGTCCCCACACTGCCGTACGGCAGGGTCGTCACCAGAGAGGGGGTCGCCGAACACCAGTACCCCAGTACGGACTCCGCCGTCCTAAGCAGGTTGGCCTACGGCGTGCAAATCGGCCTGCGATGCAAGGTCCATGCCCAGAGTATTGATGGCAACAGCGTCTGGTACCAGCTGCGGGACCGCCCGACCTGGGTGACCGCGAGGTACGTCGACAGCATCGGGATCGTGCGGCTTTGCAAGTACACCTGATTTCGGTCCCGGTGACTGGAACCCTGGCCAAGGTGGGTGAGAGGATGCGTCGTCTCCATGGTCGAGGGTCAACATCGAGGTCTGGGTTCGCGGGATTCCGGTTCCCGCCGGCGGTGATCACGGTGGCGGTGCGCTGGTACTTGCGCTATGTCCTGTCCTACCGTGACGTCGAGGAGCTGCTGGCCGAGCGGGGCATCGAGGTTGATCAGTCAAGACTTGTCCATACACCACGCTATGACCTGCGGAAATGCGTATAGAAGCGGACTGTAAATCCGTCGGCTGATGCCTTCCAAGGTTCGAATCCTTGACCCGCCACCCAGCAGAAGTAGTCCCTCGACCTGCGATGACGGGTCGAGCTTTCGTTGGGGAGTGACGGTCGGTGTCCCCGTGGCTTCCCGCTGTACCCCGTTGGTCGCCGCTACATCTGGCACGGATTTGGCACGGCCGGTGGCTGGTGGGCTCGACCTGCTCCCCTCCCGTTCCCTCACACCCGGCCAGCCTCTGTGTCGGCTTGACGGGGTCAAGGGTGGCGCTTGCGCCATCGCGGCAGCGACGCCATTAGGTGCCCTTGATGTCGGGCGAGGCGACGCAGGACGATCCCGGGGACACGTGAGGGGACGGAGACCCCGGTGAGCACTTCTGTGTGCACGCGGATCGGGCTGTACATGGGGTTGTCTGCGGGTGTCGCTGCGTGCTGTTGAACTGTGGTTACACGCTCGTGTGAATCGACCTGTGCTAACTCGTCGTGCTGCTTTCGCTGACGGCTCGCTGACGGTGATCACTGGTGAGCGCGAGTGTGGGAGCCTGCGCTCGCCGCGTGGTCAGGGGTCTCGACCTGCCGGCGAGGCGATGTAGGACGATCCCGGGGACCTATGAGGGGCCTGAGATTCCGGCGGGCGCTGTCTGGGGGTGTCGTTGCGTGGCGCTGGACTGCGGCTACGGGCCGGTGTTGATCGACCCTTGCGAACTTTTCGCGCCGCTTCCGTTGATGGCTCGCTGACGGTCATCGTAGAGACGACCTCGAGCCCTGGTTTGCGACAGGGGCTTGGCGAGGACGAGAACAAGGTCGCCGAGGATCGGTCGGCAACTCCCTCCTCGGCGACATCATATCGGTGGCTGCCCTCTTAAGATCGGGGATCGTGAACTTCGGCAAGTTCAGTACTGTCCCCGCTGAAACGACGTGGTCGGACGGGTCGATGTAACGCATGCCGTCGCCGGTTCGTCGGTTCTGCACGCAGGGTCGGGGTTAGGGTCTGGGGTATCGCCGTTATCCAGGAGGGGCGCATGCTGAGTGAGTTGGCGGTGCTGGCGGGGGCTGGTGGTAGCGCGCTGGTCGGGGCGATGGCCACTGATGCGTGGCAGGCCACTCGGTCGGGGGTTGCGGGGTTGTTCGGTCGCGGCGGGCCGGCCCGGCAGACCGCGATCGCGGCCCAACTCGACGACAACGCCGCCCTGGTGGCTCAGGCTGAGGATCCTGAGGCGGTCCGGCAGAGTCTGGCTGCGGTGTGGCGGCTGCAGTTGGAGGCGCTATTGCGCCAGGATCCGGGAGCGGAGGAGGAGCTGCGGGCCTGGGTGGCGCAGGTGCGCCAGGCACTGCCAGTCCCACAGCAGACCTGGGTGCAGACCAACATCGCTGGTGACCAGGCCCGTCAGAACATTGTTCAGCACGGCACGCTGCACGTGCACCCCGGCGGCGGCGACCCACCCGGCACCGCCGGAGCGGGATCGCGGTGAGCACCGGCGCCCGTAGCGCTGCGCAAGGGCCGGAGGGCGCTCAGGTCAATATCGCCCGGGACCGGGCCATGCAGAACATTGTTCAGCGCGGCGACCTGCACGTGCACCAGGAGGGCGAGGCACCGAACTACCGGGTGGATGAGTGTCTCCCGCACCGGCCCAGCGTGGCGGCGTCGGTTCGTCGACAGCCGAGCCGGCTGTTGGCTGCTCGGTATCAAGTGGTGGATTTCACCGGCCGGGACCGCGAGCTCGCTCAGTTGGCGGCCTGGCGTGAGGATCCCGAGCTGGGATTGGCGGTTCGGTTGGTCCATGGCCCCGGTGGGCAGGGCAAGACGCGACTGGCCGGCCAGTTCGCTCAGCGGTCCGCCGAGGTGGGGTGGACGGTGGCCGATGGGGTGCACCGCAGCTATGACACCGTGGCGGGCGCCGGGGTCGACGTCGAGCGGGTGGTGGCCGGGCGGGGCCTGTTGGTGATGGTGGATTACGCCGAGCGTTGGCCGGTGGGTGATCTGCTGGCCTTGGCTCGGGATCCGCTGTTACGTAGTGGGGTACCGACGAGGGTGTTGTTGCTGGCCCGCCCGGCCGGGGGGTGGTGGGCCAGCCTGGCCTACCGGTTCCACGAGCGGTTCGACATGCCCGCCGACGAGATAGCGCTGGCTGCGTTGGCCGATACCACAGCGGCCCGCGCTGCGGTGTTCACGGCTGCCCGGGACAGGTTCGCGGCGCTGCTGGGGGTGACCGACCCCGGCCGCATCGCCCCACCGGCTGGCCTCGGCGGCGACGCGTTCGGTCTGGTGCTCACCGTGCACATGGCTGCCCTGGTCGCCGTCGACGCGCACGCCCGCGGTCAGGTCCCACCCGCCGATCCGGCAGCCCTGTCGGCGTATCTGCTCCAGCGGGAACGTGACCACTGGGTCAGCATGTTCGACAACGACCAGCGGGTGCGGACTGCCCCGCAGATGATGGCTCGGGCGGTGTTCACGGCCACCCTGACCCGACCACTGCCCTACCCCGCGGGTGTGGCCGCGCTGGCGCGGGTGGGCATCCCGGGCCCCGAGCAGGTCATCGACGACCACAGGTTGTGCTACCCGCCAGGCGACCCGGCCACCGTGTGTGAGCCGTTGTATCCCGACCGGCTCGGGGAGGACTTCCTGGCCTTGTCCACCCCCGGGCACACCCAGGCCAGCTATGAGCCCGACCCCTGGGCCACCATCACGACTGCCCAGCTGCTGGGCTCTGGCGGCGACGGTGGGCGCCCGGTCTGGGCCTCAGCCGCGGTGACTGTGCTGATCGAGACCGCTCGCCGGTGGCCGCACATCGCGCACCGTCAACTGTTCCCGTTGCTGCGTGAACAGCCCCACCTCGCGGTGGCTGCCGGTGGGGTCGCCCTGGCCCGCCTGGCCGAGCTGCCTGACGTGGATCTGGGTGTGTTGGAAGCGATCGAGGCACTGCTGCCCCCCGGCCGCAACGTCGACCTCGACATCGCCGCCGCCGCTGTGACCACCCGGCTCACCACCCACCGCCTGGCCACCACCCCTGACCCCGCCGACCGCGCCCGGCTCTACAGCGTCCTCGGTTACCGGCTGTCCCATGCCGGCCAACGGGAACAGGCGCTGGCCGCGACCGTCGAGGCCGTGGAGGTCTATCGCCGGTTGACCCAGACCAACCCGACCACCTTCGAACCCGACCTCGCCAGGGCGCTGAACAACCTCGGCGCCATGTTGTCGAATCTGGGGCGTCGGGAGGAGGCGTTGGCCGCGACCGTCGAGGCCGTGGAGGTCTATCGCCGGTTGACCCAGACCAACCCGACCACCTTCGAACCCGACCTCACCTCGGCGCTGAACAACCTCTCGGTTGACCTGTCGAATCTGGGGCGTCGGGAGGAGGCGTTGGCCGCGACCGTCGAGGCCGTGGAGGTCTATCGCCGGTTGACCCAGACCAACCCGGCCGCCTTCGAACCCGACCTCGCGCGCGGGTTATGGGGCTTCGCATGGGTACGAGTCGCCGCTCAGACCGAGCTACCGCAGGCACTGACCGCCGCCGAGGAATCCGTTGTCCTCTATGACGGACTGGCGCAGCGGCTACCACAGGCATACACCAACGACCTGCACGGCGCCCGCACCACCCTTGCAGACGTGCTCGACGGCCTCGATCGCAGCGACGAGGCAACCGAAGTCCGCCACCGCATCGACCATCGCGGGTAACGCTGTATTGTCCCCGCCGATAGCATCACTGCCCCGGCATAAGCCGTCCGCGACGGTTCAGGATCGCATCCTGGATCTCCGAACGCCGAGGTGGTGACGCTGCGATCCAGTGACGCAGGCCGTCCGGACGGGCCCGGCCGAGCACGGCCGCCAGGCCGCGCGCAGCGCCGGGTTCGGATCGGCGGCCGGGTCACCCAAGTGCCGAGGGGTGCGCGCGCCGCCGCCGGGCGGCGCGTCTTGATCCCATAGAGCCAAATTCGGCAGCAACGCGGACCAGACACGCGAGCCAGACACGCGAACCAGACACGTTTGAGTGACAAGATGGCCTGGGCAAAGTCGGACCGGCGACCTTCCGATTTAAGATCGAACCGGCTGAAACGTCCGCCGTCTGCATGACCGCTGATCGCACCGCCAAATTGGCTTGTGCCGGACTGGTCGCACCGGCCGCACCACCGCGGGATGTCCCGAACCACATGCTCAGGGCGTCTGTGCGGGACGGCCACGCCCCCGCAGTCCGGGCAGCCCACCAGATCCGCCGTCGTCTCGATCATAATCTCCAGCTCGCCGCCGCACCTGCCCGTGACCAGCACGACAAGCCCAGCTAGCCCGAGCATCGCCGCTGGCAACGAAGTAGCATCGTCTCCGTTTATCCGGGAGATGCTTGATCGCTACGGATCGTGAGGCCCCAGCCCCGTGTCACAGATCAGGTTGAAGATCGTGTCGCGGGCTGGTCGCTCACGCTTCGTGAGGAAGAGCCCGTAAGGTGCTGAAGCATGTGCACGGGGTGGTGGTGATGGTGGCATTGCCTTCGCCCAGGGTGCTGTTTGGTCGGCTGCAGTTCGAGGCCGGGACTGAGGCCGGTGCACGAGAAGTATTTCAGTCCCCTTGTCACAGACTTGGTCGCGGTGCGGTACCCGACCGCAAACGAAGTCGCAGGCCCTGGAGGTAGGGACTGGGGCATTGACACCTACGTCGGCCGGCTTGATGATTCTGTCGTCGTCTGGCAGTCGAAGTTCTTCTTGACCTGGAGTGGCGGAGACCAGCGGAAGCAAGTCCGCGAGTCGTTCAAAAAGCTGATGGAAAACGCAGAAGCGGAGAGGTTTCGCGTCGAATCCTGAACATTGTGCGTACCGTGTGTGCTCCCGCCGGAAGAGCAGAAGTGGTTTGACAACTGGATACCGCGCCAGAACCGAGACTATGGAGTCAAGGTCCAGCTGTGGAACGGGGTTGAGTTGCGGCGGCAGCTTATGCAACCGGACACAGATAGCGTATATCGTGCGTACTTCGCCGACGATGGAGCGCGGTACGCGGCAGAATCGGTCAGGGTAATCGGGGATGTAAGCGATTTGGGTGATGCTCTCTTTGTGCGCCAGCTCGAGGAGGCGGGTCAGGTCGAAACGGACGCTGCGCGAGGACTATTTTTCGCGGCGGAGGCGCTTGTGCGTGATCTTGCCGCTGCTGGAAACCGAGCCGGTGTCGCCGCACTAGAAGAGCTTCATCTAGAGGTGCAGTCACTGTGGGAGACACAGTTCAACATGCGTGCGCCTGCCGCGGATGTTCAAGGAAGAATGGTTGGCTTCGTTGAGGATGTGCTGCGGGAAGCGGCTCAGTGCTCCGATCCTGAGGGCCTACGGCTGCGACCGGCACACCGTAGGGGCGTGGTACACCGTCTAGTGGAGGATATGCGGGCAGGCTGGGTGCGTCACTGGCGGGACATTGCCGCGACGCACGAGGGGCCGCCTGCGAGTGAGACGGTTGCTGTGTACCTCACGGCCGGTCAGCCTGGAGGCACGCCGTGACGACAGCTTCGGGTGCAGGGAGCCGACACGAAGGTGTGAACGCACTGTCCGCAGCAGTACCAGGC